>NZ_JBBODE010000001.1:2013240-2348781 GCF_038002765.1 Peribacillus sp. FSL H8-0477
GAGTGTACCCTCACTGAAGCCAACAGCCTCTGTTGCAGTGCCTTTCACGCCAGGAGTTAACGATATTCTGTCTTGCTTATATAAAAACCCGACACGTATATTCCCACCAGGAGCACCGCCATCTTGATTATTTTCCGGTGCAATATCTGTATATTGATAAACAGGCCCGCCTAGTTCGTTAATTTTCCCTATTAACTTCTCATAACTTTGAGCAGCATCTGTGATTCCCGTGTCTTTTGCTCCATCATTATCTTGCATTTCTGTTAACCCAATAATATCGGGTGATTTTAAATTCGTCACAATGGCTTCAGCTAATTTAGTCAATTTATCATCAGCAGATTCTGCTGAGAAATTTTCAAGATTATAAGAAGCAATTGTCAGCTTCTTTTGGTCTGCTTCTATGGAAGTGACTTCCCGCTTTGTGCCTCCATCTTTCAATTCAGGCAATTTTGCTTTATCCGTTAGTACTTTATAATTACTAAAACCATAGCTGACCACACCTGTAACGTTCCCGGCAAAGTAATCCCCTGTTTTGGCCACGTAATTCCGGTCATTAATCAACAGGCTGATTCTTTCAGGGTTCCCATCAGACTCTGTATATTTAAGGCCGCCTGCAGCAGTATTCGTTCGGTAGTTCCCCGGCACGACAATCACTTCACCATACTCCTGTGGTGCAACTACTTTTGGAGAATCCAGCTGAACAAGCATCCCTTCTAGACTTTCGTAAAAATCAATACCATCTGTATCTGGATTAAATACGGCTAATGCATCACTATCAATCTTCTCTGTCGGTGGAATACGATCGACGCCAAGAATAACGGGTTTCGGTAAAGCTTGTCCTCTTTGAACCGTCGTCATTTCTGATACATTGATTTCTGTCATTGTCAGATCAGTATTTTGCTTATCAGAATAGCCATCTAGAACGAATTCTTTCACCTGTCCAGAAACCTTCATCAGGTCACCTAGTTGAACTCCGTGGGCTTTTTTATAGACAAGAATTCCTTCTGCCGTGCGCTCATCAATGTCACCTTCTGGATCCTGCATATAAAAGTTGTTTGCATCTACGATATGCGTGACAACACCTTCGATATCAGCAACAGACTGATTTTCATAGGGAGAGGCATGACCGATACCCTGAATATCGTGTATGCGCGGATCCCCAACTTGAATGGTATACGTAAACGTGGATACCGTACTGTCTTTTAAGTCTTTTTTAACTGCATACGCTTTAATAGCTGTTTCCTTTTCAATCACGATAGCTTCTTGATAGACGCTGCTCGATGTGGATGGTTCTGAGCCGTCCGTAGTGTAATAAATGGTTGCTCCATCTGTGGCACTTGCAAGAGTAATCGAGTCCCCCGCTTTAATCATGCCGCTTCCAGGTGCAGCTGCCACTTCTTGAACCTTCGTTGAATCCTGAATTACATCCAACTTACTTCTTGGAATCAGTTGATACACGTTTTTATAGGAACCTAACACACCTGTAATTTGCTCATAGCTTGTCCCAACTGTCAGGAGATCCGCATCATTCGGACGGATAGAAAAGCTTGTTCCTTGTTCATCCTTAGCCGTATAAACACCGTTAGTAAGCGATTCGACATGTACATTTTTCATAGACACTAGTGTCGCTTCTTTCGATTCATCAAGTTCCGACGCTGTCACTAGGCTCGCTTGCGGCACTTCAGATTTTTCAATCACTGTGACATCTGATTTCTGAACTTCTAGTTCTAATAGAGACTGATAATCTACTAATTTACCTTTTACTTTAACCAGATCGCCAGTCTCAAGTAAAAGTCCTGCACCGTATACAACAATTCCTGCCGTCTCATCTTGGATATAGACAGTTGTATTGGTTCCCGTAAATACTGCAGTGACGATTCCAGTTGTTACTGCTGCACTGCCAACCTCTTGTTTTCGAATGTCCGTAATTGGACTTGATGTTAAAATACTGTATTCAAATACAGCCACTTCGCTGTTTTCTAAACTAGGAGCCAGCGCTACCGCCTTAATCGTCATGGCTGTATCAATTGTTATAGGTGATTCATATTTGGTACTTGATGCACTTGGTTCTGATCCATCAACCGTATAATAGATTTCAGAATCAACCGTTTCAGAACGTAAACTTACCTTCGTTCCTTTTTCTACTCCACCGTTTGTACTGGCTATAACGGTTTCAACTTGATTCGAGTCTTCCTCTTCCACCATACTTCCGGCCGTTAAGTCCTTCATACCTGAAACAGTAAAGTACGTTTTCAGTTCACCGGTAACGCTTACTTTTTTTCCTAAATGAGCGGGTGTGGTTTTTAACCCTAATAAAGTCCGAAGTGTTGAGCCGCTCTTTAACTCAACCGGCATAATTTTAGCAGGATCTGTTTCTTCAGGAGAATCCGCAATAGCAATGTTCGTATCCGCATATTTTGCTGGATCCTTCGTGTACGACTTGGTGCCTGTAGTATATCCTACAATGTACCCTTCTACAGTAGCCGTACCAGTATTACTTTCGATTGCTTTACCTACTGTTATTACGTCCGCTGCCAATGACTTATCCGCATTAAATGGAGTCATTAAACTAAAAAGTAACGCTAAAACCAAACCTAAGTTTATCTTTTTTCGCATGCCACACACTCCTTCAATTTAATTACTTGAACCAAGACTAACTACTGATGAAATTTTACAAATACTGACTCATTACCCAAATATATAATAAATTTCAACAATTCAAACAGAGTACAAAGAATCAATAATTGCTTTATCTGTAAAAAAACAACTACTATCTAAAGTGAACGATCCTTCATAAAATCAACTGCCATTATGAAAAACAAAAAATCCGGATAGCTAATAAGCTTTCCGGATTTTTGAATTATTTACTTAGTTACCGTTGCAGAGATATCGACAATTCTTCCCTCAATCTTCGGTTCAACTGTTTTTAATTTAGCTGCATAATCGCGCAGGTTTTCCCAATCAGATAAGCCAAGATCCGTTACACGACCTGCTTCATAGGCTTTCTTGAAGACATCAAACCCATCTCCGCCTTTGGCTGTAAATGCGTTCGTTGCAACAACGTATTCAGCAGTAGGAATCAGTTCTGAAAAAGTTTGATTTTTCCCTACAACTTCCATCTTCTGTACACGGCTGCCTGCAGGCTTTGTGCTGTCATAGGTAAACTTCATACCTGAAACATGTAGGAACCCGCCATTTTCTAACGGTTCTAGACTTACGCTGTGTTCTAAAGCCTCTTTAATTTCAGCACCGGTTAATTTCATGGTAGCCAGTGTATTCCCGAAAGGAAGCGTTGTTAATACCTCTCCTACGGTAATATCTCCTTCATTAATCGCTTCACGAATTCCACCGCCATTTTGGAAAGCAATCACGGTTTCAGCATTATATTCTTTAGCTTTATCAAGCATTCCATCTGTAATAAGGTTCCCTAACTCGGTTTCATTTTTACGGACACTTGGAAGTGCATTATTGCCATTAGTACGCGGATTCGTTAACGCTTTGACCGCTGTTGCTCCTGTTGACTTTGCTTTCAATTCCTTAATAACACTTGAATACTTCTCAAGTGACTTGGCTACTTCAGGATCATCTGCTTTATCAGCAGTCTTAATTAACTTCCCTTCATGCTCCACAATTTTGCCTTCAGCATCAAAGTTCACATTTAATTTCCCGACAAAGTCGCCATATTGATAAGCCTGTACAATCACCGTTGGATCTTTTTCTTTGCCATTATTGTCTTTAGCAATCACTACTGGTTTGTCTAATTGCGTATGGCTGTGACCGCCGATAATGACATCAATGCCACTGACAGCTGCAGCTAAGATTTGATCGTTATCATAAGCAGGGTTATCATCAAAGCCAAGATGGTTCAGCGCGACAATTTTATTCACACCTTGCTTTTCCAATGCTGCCACAGATTTTTTGGCGGCTTCAATATAGTTCTCAAATGCAACACTGCCAGGACTTGAGATGTCTATTGTTTCTTCTGTGGTTAAGCCAATAAATCCAACATTTTCTCCCTCAACGTTTAAGACCACTTCACTATAGATCTTGCCGTTTTCCGGCTTCATGGTCAGCGTATCAGAATACAAAGGACTTAAGTTTGCATCTTTTGAAAAATCAACATTTGAACTAATCATTGGGAACTTAGCTTCCTTAATAAAACTTGCCAGCGCCGCATGTCCTTGTGGTGAAGTCCCTAGATCAAACTCATGATTACCAAACGTCATTAGATCGTAGTTCATCACGTTCATGAACTCAACATCTGCTTGTCCTTCGAACTTATTAAAATACAGTGTTCCAGAGAATACATCACCAGCATCCAGTAAAAGTGTATGAGGATTAGCAGTGCGTTCTTCCTTAACCACCGTCGCACGTTTGGCCACATTATCTAAATGGGCATGTGTGTCATTGGTGTGCAATAGGGTTAGGTTTAACGGTTTAGGTGCAGTTGCTTTTTCATAAAGCCCTTTATTCTTTTTCACCACTGCAAGAAGGTTAGCCGCAAGCTTTGTCTCTTTCGTAGAGATAGCGGCTACGTATTTCTCTGCACCGGTAATAATGTCTCCTGCTTTTTCAAGATTTGTTTCAATCAGCTTGCCTGATTCAATTTCTTTGTATGCTTGATAGATGGCCATTTCGTTATTAACCGATGCAGCCTTCGCTTTTGCTGGTACGGTATAGGTTTTTTCTAGGACAGCACGTACCTTTGGTCCATAAACCTTAGCTGTTGCTTTTTCAAAAGCAGTAATTTTCGTATGTAAAACGGTTTGAGTCTTAAGAACATTCTTTTGTTTTCCACTCGTAACGGCTGTATCAAAATCAGCCTGTGCTCTTTTAAGATTAATATTTGTAGCTAGCACGTACTTTTCTGCACGCTCAAGATAATATTTTTTATCTGTTAACTTCTTCATGTAAGCCGATTTTTTGGTCTTGCTTCCACCTTTTTTGTTGATTGCATCAACAGCAGCTTGGTATGCTTTCTGTGCATCCTTTACAGCACTTCTTGTTTTAGAAAGAGAAGGTAATTGGCCTTTTTCGGCTGGCTGCTTATAGGTATGAAATGCTGTTTTCATTTTCGTAATCGCTGAAGAAATAGAATGATCAACTGAATGTGTGGCTGCCTGTATTGGTGAAGCGGCTGCGATGGCTGAGACTGCGATGGCGGATGCTGTAGCGAATTTAATTGCTTTCTTTTTACTCATTCGGTAAGTGTTCCCCTTCCACTATCTAAAGTAGTCCATTGGAACTAAAATGTCCAATAGCTTAAAAAGCACATCTCTCTCTCGTTAGACTTAACGATCAGCTACGGTGTCTCACTCATTCAGTAAGCGCTCTCTATTTAACCAAAAGTTATTCTATCAAACGATGAGTACATATGACTCTATCATAATATAAGTTATCAGTAAATTCTACCTATTTTACAAGTACTTAACATATTTTCATCAGTATCTCTAGTTATCCAACCATAGTTCCGACAAAGGTTTCCCCTATAAAGAGCAACCATATCTATTATTCCTATTACTGGATAACGACTTCCTTTATTTTATAGTATAAAATAGAAGAACTAGATTATTTTATTAGGCATTTGACTATTTCCGAAAAGACTATCAATATGGACGAATAATGATGTAATTAAGGCAAGAACTATATAGAAAGAAGGTATGTATCATGGCAAAAGAAAAGAAAGAATTTGTCTGTACAGAATGTGGTTTCTCTCATGCAAAATGGGGAGGGCAATGCAGCTCGTGCAGAGAATGGAACACGTTAGAAGAGAGAGTGGTAGAAAGCAAGAGCGCTGCAGCTACGCCTACAACCCCACGAAAGAGTCTTGGGAGAGGCAGTAAGCCAGTCCGACTTAAAGACGTGAAATCCAGTAAACAATCTCGAATTCTTGTGACGGACCAAGAATTTAATCGTGTCATGGGTGGCGGGATTGTCCGCGATTCCATTACGATTATTACCGCTCCTCCTGGTGCCGGTAAAAGTACGCTGTTACTCATGATCGCCGAACAATTAGGTTCATCTGGGTTAACCGTATATTATGCTTCTGGTGAAGAAAGTGTTGATCAGATAAAAGAACGTTCGAACCGTGTAGCGCCCAACATTGCGGATAATGTATGGATCCAGTCGGAAACCAATATGAATGCGATCGAAGATAGTCTAAATGACGTGGACCCGGATATTCTAATTATTGATTCGATCCAATCGATGTATGTAAATGAGCTTCCGGCTAGAGCTGGTTCTCCTACCCAAGTTGATGAATGTGTAAATCGGTTAATCGGAATCGCCAAAAATCCAGACCGAAAACGAGCGATTTTTATCGTTGGTCAAATGACAAAAAAAGATGAATTAGCCGGGAATCGTAGTATGGAACATGCGGTGGATACGGTATTGTATTTAGAAGGAGAACGTACCCAGCAAATACGCTATGTGTATGCGGAAAAGAATCGATTCGGAGAAACGGGCGAAGTGGCGCTATATTCCATGGAACAAGCCGGAATGATTCCGATAACCAATCCTTCGGAGTTCTTTATGACGAAAAGAAAGAGCCCTGTGCCAGGAAGTGCGTTGACGGTTACAAGAGAAGGAACCCGGAATATCGTCGTCGAAGTCGAATCACTAACCGAGAGTTCGATGTATGGTTTCCCGATTCGCGTATCAGAAGGCATCAACAAACAAAATCTCCAAATCATGACCGCCATCGTAGAAAGAAGCGGCGTACGTCTGAGTGATAAAGATGTGTATGTAAAATTTGTCGCCGGAATGAAACCGAAAGAAACCTCTGTCAATTTAGGCATTGCGATGTCTATAGTATCGAGCGTGCAAAAAATGGGCATTCCCACAGACACGGTGTTTATCGGTGAAGTCGGATTAACTGGAGAAATTAAAAACGTACCGTACCTTGAAACACGGATCAAAGAACTGGATCGATTAGGCTTCCGTACCGTATACATTCCTAAAGGAAATCTAAGAGAGCCGATTCCAACAAAGAACCTGAAAGTCATTGAAGTCGGAACCCTTAATGAAGCGATTAGCTCGGTCTTTTCAGCCAAATCAAAAGCGGTTACTCCTTTTTAAAAATATTGGAAAATAGTTACATTTATAAATTCAAATGAAAACCGCTTGCCAAAATGGCAAGCGGTTTTGTTTTTGATAGATCCAATCATGCTAGATAAACCATTTCTGTAATCGCAGACTGGTACTGCCGATTACGGATTCCATTTTCTCACCATTCTGCACCCCTCCATAAATTTCTTATACAGTTTTTCAACGGCATCCTGCTTTTCCTCTCGTGTGGTTTGGATATAGAATTTTGCCGTCATATTTACGGTGGAGTGCCCAGTCAATTTACTGACTGTGGTAAGGTCCACGCCTTTCCTAAGTAACCTTGTGGCAAACGTATGTCTAAACAAATGAGGATGCAGTTTGAATCCCACATCCTTTGAAACCTTTGCTAACCAATCTCGAACCGCATCCCTATGCATTTTTTCTGATCGTTGGCTGACCAGTAAGTACTCGCTCTCACGATATCGAGATTGTACCCGTTCCCCTTGTTGATACTGTTTAATAAGTTGCAATACATCCTGTCTTCGTAAACTTATCTCTCGAACCTTTCCACCTTTTCCTCGAACGGTAAGGCTGGACGTTAAAGCATCTATATCGGCTAGCTTTATATTGACTAACTCCGTCACACGAATACCTGTATACAACAGAATATAGGCAATTAATTTATTTCTACAACTCACTTTTGTCTGTTCCTCCAGATAGAATAGTAGTCTTTCGACCTCCTCTCCCGATAAGGCCGTAACCATATGTTCACTTCCAGAAGCGATTTTCACCTGATCCTTTTTAAGCTGGATATAATTTTCATCTACTATTCCTTTCTTTTGTAAGAAATCGTTATATACCTTTAAGCTATTAACTTTCTTATTGATGGTCGTAACGGCAAAGTCTTTATCAAGCAACAACTGCTTATATCTGACAAAAGAAAAGCGGGAAAGAGGCTGCGATTCATCCGAACTCTTTTCCCTTAGATACTGTTGAAAACCCTTTATATCGCCTATATAGGATTCAATTGTTTTTGGTGCTCTGCCTTCTTCTGTAAGCCACTGTCGGAAACCTTCCAGTAAGCCACTCATAAACTTTCCTCCAAATTAAAAGAGCCATGAATGCTTTATTTGCATCCATGACTCTTAGTTTTTAATACTAGCGATGATCAGACAGACTCTCAACGAGGGCCACCTCTTTCCTTTTATTGTTTATCTTTAGATATCTCTCTTAATACTTCCGCAGCTATCGCAACGATCACGGGAACGATGATTTTCACCCACATCTATTTCACCCCCTTTCAGGTCAGCTCCCGACAGTACTATAATTATGGCGTGAGTTTTAAACAGGCAAAACAGGCTTGATTATATGGGAATGATTGATTCTTCTTTCTCCACTCTTGGTCGTTTTATTTTTGGCGTGAGTTTCCCATAAGTTATGTCGTGAGCTTATTCCAAAGAATCTACCAAACGCTCCAGATAATCGATGTAATTTTGTACAATCTCTCTTTGGTGGATATTATTTATACAAGAGATGGATCGTTCAATCTGTCCTTTATCAATTTCAATGAACTCCTCTACAGATTCGTCTAACAACTCTTCAATTACTTCTTCTTCAGTTAGCACTTCATCTTCATAATACCCCGTTGACTCATTTACTCTCCGATAAGTCTTTTCACCGTTTTCTACGATTTTATGGAACATACTCATTTTATTATTCCTCCTGTGTTTTATTAGTGAATACCTGCTTACCGTTAAGCAAAATGACCTGTAACAACCATTTCCTAGATACGGGATGCATACCGATTATCCCTAGCCATTCATTTTCTTCTGTTTCATAAGCTAAGGTTTCATACAACAATGGATTAGGTAAATCAGTAAGAATCTCAGCTTTTATTAACGCCTCATCCACTTCCTCATGATAGTGTTCGTACCCTTCGGTACTTATTTCCTTTGATTCAACTAGTAGGCCAAATTCATGTAGAAGGGTTTCACAGAACCAGTTCATCTCTCTGGTCATGACAGATAACCCTTTTCTTTAAGAGAAATATACCGCCCATCTCCAATGATGAGATGATCTAATAAATCAATGCCTATGATCTTCCCTGCTTCTCTTAGCCTCTTCGTCACCTCCACATCCTCTCTTGAAGGTTCTGGATCTCCAGAGGGATGATTATGAAAGCACATAATGGATGTGCTGTTCGAAAGAATAGCCGTCTTGAAAACTTCTCTAACCGATACAATCGACGAATTAATATTTCCGATATGACACGTATTAATGCATGTAGGCTCATTTTTAGTATTCAGTGATACAACAACGAAATGTTCTCGATCTAAATCCTCCATAAACTCTTTTCCAAGTTCATACGCATCCGATGGAGAAGATATCCTTCGATTTCTATACAATACGCTCGATTCCTTTACTAGTTTGACCCGAACAATATCAATTCGTTTGGCTGGTTGTTCCTTCATAGACTTTTCCTCCTCAAATAGAAATAGCCCTAACTCTCCATGAAAGAGGTTAGGGCTTTGTATATTTAATTCACTTCACCTATATAATATAAGTTTGTCTTTCTACTTGATTCGGTTCTAGTTAAAAAAGAAAAGCCCCGTAGAGATTTTACTCTCTACATGGCTTTTCTATCAGATGCTTATTTCCATTTTTCTAGTCGGTTCCTAGCACCCTATTTTTTTGTTATAATTACTTTTCCTACTTTACTAACCAATCACTTTCAATATCCCATTTTCCTTCACCTTGATTAATGAATGTTACATCGATATTCTTGTATCCACCATTGAACCTCATATTAACTTTGAAAGTATCTCCTGCAGCCGGTTTTTGTGTATCAGGATAAAGGTATCTTATATATACGGTATTTGCTTCACCACTGCTATTAAGATATATAATTTTATTATCTTTACTTCTTTCAGCATTTGCTTGGAAGAATCCTGTCGACAGTGTTAGTTTTAGCTGCTTTAGATTAGATTCCCCTTCAACAATTTTATACTTAATATAGCGGGATTCTACTTTTGCATTAAGGGCATTTTGTATTGTAGCAATTTCCCCCAATAACTCTGTTTGATCCTTACCATATGGTAAAGAATTAACATATACTAACAGATTATCAATTAGCTTTTGTACAGCATCTGATTCTGCTTTGGAGAAATTTCCTTTATTAAAACTACTTTGAACTGTATCTAATGCCTTAAAGGCATCGTTTGTTTGTTTAATCATTGTTTGTGCCTTCTCAATTTCTTCCACGCTATTCTCGTCTTATACTACATTCATCTGTAGTTTTCGATTCGAGCCTTCACCGTACAGGCGGCTTTCACCGCATACGGCGATCCATCAATGGTAGAATTCCTTTAACATTTCCCTTATTCAACATCAAACCTATTCTTAATAATGAATAAATTTAATGTTAATCCTCTTATTTATTCTTAATAAAGAACATTCAGTTAAGAGCAGAGCCAATCACTGAAGTCTGATTGGCTCTATTTTATTTAAACTAAATTTAGGGAAATACGTCAGATAATTATTCTACCACTGACTGGGTTCCTTCGTTCCCATCTGTTTTCTCCTCTCACTATGTTACCATAGCAATACAAACGGCAGATGATCAACACTACTACGAACCCGCTGCCACCCTACTAGCTTCACTGGTGCTAACCCCACCTCTTCTAGTAAGACTTCAAACGTTCCATTACTTCTATCCCTATTTTTGATGACCTTAGGCTCCCACTATTCAGGAATGAGAAAGACCAGATTAACAGCCAATTCATTGATCTCCATTAAATCATTTCATATCTAAGGGTGAATGCTAAACTCCTAGCTCTTCTTAGTATTCACTACCTCACCCTGCCTAAACATGGATTCGTCTCCTAGCCATAGCCACCTTTTAAGGAGCCCCGCCTCAATTTCATGAGTACGACTTCACCTGACTTCATCCCTTCGGTTATGGTAGAACCTCAATGGATGCAGGAGGATTAGGCTCATGCTGAAAGACTGTTAGCATGAATAGGAATTTCACCTACTTATTCAAAATAACAGTTAGAAAAACACCCTATGATGAAACAAACAATAAATGTAAGTTTATCACAGGGTGTATAATCCACTTATTTCACTGGGTTACCAGCTTATAAAGTAACGTTTCGTTTAGTTTTATTAAGGAGTAACAACTGTTACATTAGTTCTTCCTTTTGCTGGTAGAACTGTTCCAAGTAAGTCAGTTATTTCAGATGTTCCTGAGAACGTTGAAGAATAGGCATACACTAAATCTGTTCCAGTACTAACTGCTTTAGTAGGAGCAAACTTGATAACCAATTCTTTATCGTTAGCTGTTCCAGTAGCTATACTTGAACCTGCATCAAATTCAGTAGAATCTCCTTTATAAAAACGGAAATCTGCAGCTTCTACAGTAGAATCCTTGATATCCCTATTGAAAGTGATTTTAACTCCATCTATTGTTTTGTCTCCATCACTGTCAACTGCTTCTGCTTTAGTAATAGCAAATGCTGGGTACTTAGATTCCTGGAATTTAGTTGTTGCTGTAGCTAAAGCTGCGACTGTTTTATCCACATCTTCTTGTGTGAGTATTGTAGCATCTTCTGCTAATTTAATAGCAGTTTTATACGCATTTATAGCTGTTTGTGGATAATCTGCTAATTTTGCAGAAGCCACTAGTGTATTAGCTTCTTTAATTACTTTTTCCAATTCTGAGAATTCAATTGTTACATTTTTAGTAATATCAAAAGATTCAACATCACCTTTAATATAAGTCAATTGATCCCCTGTGCTAATTGCATCCTCAAAAGCATTTTCAGAGACTGGGCTACCTTCTAAGAATAATTTGTCACCAGTGTAAGTTAAAGTGTGTTCTTTGCCGCTAATATCAAGTACTAAGGTATTATTATCGTTATTTACGGATTTAACTGTTCCTGGATATTTAACACCTGGTGTAAGTTCAGATGAATTTGTAAATGAAACAGAAGCCGTTTTATTTGGTAAGCTTGCTAGAGAAGCAGAAGCATTAATTGTTACGTTAGATGCAATGTTTTCTGACTCCACCTTAAGTGTTGCTAGACCAGTAGTCGCTTGAACCTTTACAGTTTCAGTTGTACCTTTTTTAACTAATACTCCGTCAGTAGGTAGACCTTTACCATACACTTTTATATTAGCAAGGTTAGCTGTAACTTGATAAGATACTTCATATGATCCATCACCTGCATAATAATCAAATCCATTTTGATCTATAGATTGATAGTGGAAGAATGCAGATTTAGCGGTTGATACTGATGTTACTGGTTTGTCATTTTCATCTTTAACTGTTAGGTCAGCATTATTAATTACAGCATCTACGAAGTAAGTAGTTTCACCTACAGTTTGTAGATCACCTTTGTCTAAGCCTGGTTCACTACCATTTTCTAAATAAACTGTTGGTGTGGCATACGAATCCTTATCACCATTTAAAGTGAAAGTAGCTTGACCGTTAGCGCCGACTGTAACTGCATAATTAGTATATTTGTTTGCATTTACGGTAGTTTTTCCATCTGTAATAGTTACTCCAGCGGTGTAGCTTCCTTCTGTAAATGTTACATACGCTTTCGTTCCAGCAGGAGCTAATTTACCATCTTTATCAGTAACTGTTACGGTATACTCACGCCCACCTTGACCAGTGCCCTTAGCATTTTTTGCAGCAGCATTCTGTACGCCTTCAGCTTTTACTGTTAGACCGATAGATTGCTTTAATTCGAATTTAACTGTCGGTGCAGCAGCTTGAAGATCAGAAGCAGCCCACTTGCCATCTTTATTTGTATCAACGAATACAACTGGTGTAACTGAAGAATTCGCACCTGTTAATGTGAATGAAGCTTCGCCATTAACTACTTTAACACGTACTTCATTTGAACCACCCGTTGTTACTTGGTATGGGTATTTGTCATTGGTTGAAATAGCAGTATCAATAACTTCTACTCCACGTACAAGTTTATCAAGAGCTACGTTGACATTTTCAGCAAATGCTACATTTACATAGTCATATAACTTATTACCAGCTGCATCATAAGCAGTTGAATAATTATTTGTCTTTACTTTATATACCTTTTTAGCTCCGTTTACTAAAGTGTTACCTTCAGTTGCTTCAGAAACTGTTAAAGAGTTGGCCCAATAAACTGAAGCTGTTGAGGATACTAGACGATTACCTGTAGCATAAACTACTACGTTATCATTTACTGCACTGTAACGAGTGTAAGAGTAAGTAGCTACACCGTTCGCATCCGTATACACTTCATCTGTAAGTGCTCCATTTAAAGAATTTCCTGCTGGAATGTTTACAGTTACAGGAATACCAGCTTTAGATTGACCTTCTGGGACTGTTACTGTTGCTTTTACTGTTACTTCTTTACCAATTGTTCCTTGAATTGATGGAGTAGTTACATTGATTGCAGTTGGAATAACGGCAGAAACACCTTTGAATGTTCCAACTTTAATTGCACCAGATTTAACTGTATATTCTTTAGCACCTTCTTGAGTAGAAGTAGTAAGAACAACCGTTTTAGAATCTGTTTGTTTAACAACAGCGCTAGCGATTGTTAAGCCTTCAATAGAGTATTTACTAGCATCAACATTTTCAACTGCGTTTTTGTACGTTACTTCAACAGTTGTAGCGTTAATCGCCAAAATTTAACCGGAAAATTCAGCACTTCTAAGTAGCCTACAAACCCAATAGTACCAAGGGTTTCACTCCTATATCAGCAGAGTAGCATAGTAAAAAACGAGTGAAAAAAGAGCAGTTTTTGGAAGAGCTTAGGAAAAGCTGAATGAAAGCAGGCATTGTAAAAAAAGAAAAGTCCTGACAAAACCGAAACAGACCGTAATCTCAAAAAGGAAAATTGAAGGTAGGATAACAAAATCCCGGAAATCCCTTAAAAGCCGATACAAAAAGAGAAAAAAATAAAAAAGGAAATGAGGACTAAACCTACATAGGAAACTACTTATGAAACATAATGATAAGTATAAAATCCATAATGCATAACCATTCCAAATACATTAGTACGGTTAACCCCCTATCTCACTACAAGTAACTCTCTCATCTATACCTTTCTATTAAGAGCCACCTGTTTTCACTGGGACATCGGGTAAACCGGGTTTCCTAGACTGTAACTACAAAAAAAGCGGGGATGGTTTTCCCATTCCCCACTAACCTTGTAACACACTATTCAGTTGTTCCTCATATCCATATCTCTTGAAAAACTCTGCCAGTGCTACCTCGATGATATCTCTCTGGGTAACATTGAATTCCTTACTAAAATCGTTCAGTAGGGTCTGCAATGAGGTAGGCAAACCCAATGTTTTATTGGCTTTCGCACCCTTAAACTTATATCGTGGAAGCGTTCCATTGCTATCTGGTTCAAGGAGTTCATACAAACGCTCTTTTTTGTCCAGAAGAAACTCTAGCAAGAAATGATATTCCTCCAGTCCTTCTGGTTTCACAATTGAAGAGGATGGAGTAGGTTGCTGTTTCTCAATCATGGCTTTATCATAATGATAGTTATTTTCTTCGCTGTTCCAAATATATCCCTGTGCCCTCATATAGTCTCCCATATCATCAATATTGGAGAAACCATTCTTCGTTACTACCTGTCTGATATCCGTATACTTTTGCTGCAATTGCCGGACAATTTGTCCTGCTTTCGTTTGATTGGCGTGGACTTCCTCCGCTGCTCCTATGATGACCTCCTCTTTTGGTTCAAAGGTTTTCCCATTCCAATGGAATCCTTTCCTTCTAAAATACATATCAATGGATGACCAAGTCTTATTACCAAAATGGTTCGTTATTTCATTTTTAGTCTTTCCCTCTGCCAGCATGGTAAGGATAGTATTAATTTTTGAGTCTTTATATAATTCTGTTTCAATTGCTGTCATATTCTTTTCATCTCCTTAGAAGTCAATTTGGTCTACAGCCGCTTGCAAATCATCTTGATTCACATGAAGATAGATGGAAGTAGTTTTCAAACTAGAATGACCCAAAAGTCGCTGAATGACCGCAACATGAGTATCTTTTTTGACCAGATAGCTTGCAAAGGAGTGCCGTAAAATGTGACTAGTAACGTGTTTTTTTATACCAGACTTTTCACAGGCTTCCTTCAGCTTCCGATTGATATACTGACCACTTACTGTTCCAGTCTTTTGCAAGGCGAAGAAGAAAAGAGAATCCGTATATGGTCTATGTAATTCCAAATACTTCTTAAGATGTTCCTTCAATTGCTTATTTAGCGGAATGGTTCGGTTCTTCCCCCCTTTCCCATTGATTACTTTAATGCACCCTTCCTCGAAATTGACATCATTTATGGTCAGATTTATACACTCATTCACCCGGAGTCCAGTATATGCCATCGTCATGACGAAATAGCTCAGGGTTGGATGTTCGACAGCTGATATGATAGCTTCAACCTCTTCTCGATTGAGATAGATTCTTTCCGAATCTGGTACTTTCATACGTTTGAAATCCTCCATCGGGCTCTCGGTTATGTATTTCTTTTTCTTCATACAACTGAAGAATGTTGAAAGTGCATTGATTTTGCGATTAATCGTACTTGGCTTACACGCTTTCGCCTTTGTAAGATAGCTAAAAAACTCTTCAATATGTTGAACAGTAATTTCGTCAACTAGGACAGGACTATTCGCTTTGGATGAAATCCAACGGTTGAATTGACGAATGTCTACATGATAACCTCTCAACGTTGCTCCACTCAGTCCTCGGATGGACAGTGATTCTTGAAATTCAGGTATTGCCTCATTCATCAGTAAACTTGTCATAACAGATTGTTTCATACTAATTTCTCTCCCTTTTTGTTGAAAAGGCAAAGGAATCACCCTTTGCCATATTTGCTCGTATCAGTAAAATTTACTAGTTATATTACCTTCACTTATTAGCTGGTTTGCTGATTGATATGCTCATCCAGAGTACCCAATGGCAGTTTAATATTATATGTGGTGTCCTGCGGTTTTTTCGGTACTTTCTCACCCAGTGAATTCTCACGTTCTTTTTGTTCTGAATCTTCAAAAATCTTAGTGCGTTTAGTTGCTCTGTCACCCTCCGTTACCATCCAACCTTTCTCCCTCCAGTCACGAATCACCACTTTCGGGTCATCAAATCCGCCTAACCTCAACTGTTGCTCCAATACGTTCTTGAGGAATGCGACCTCCATGCAGTCATGATGATTAAATATTTTCCCCCAACAATTAATAGGAATAGCAAAGTCTTTCTCTCTGCGAAAATGGCTTTGATGCTGGATTACTTGTTGCGTAATATAGTTAAGTGCCTTTGTTCCAATATCTCTAGACGTCATTTGCTCTTTTTCTTCTTTGACAAGAAAAGCGACGATACGTTCTAAATCTAGTCCTAAATCTAGTGCCTCATTGGCAATTTCTCCAGCAGCAAGAATGAAAGCACATTTTTTTGCTATTCTCGTCCGAAAAGGGGTTTGAGGTAGTTCAGCCTGAAAGCGTTCTTGCCAGTAATGCCATACTTCTTCTATGACTGAAAAACCTTTTTCAAACAGAAACTGGATGAAAACTTGACCTGCATGGCCATAATTTTCTTGAATGACCGCTCTTATCGAATCAGCATTATTAGCAGAGGTCGTCCAAGTAATATTTGAGAATTCAAACGCACGAACTGTCAGACCAGAATTTTTATTGGTTCGTTCGAAGATTGACTGCTCTCCAGTTGAAATGATAGTGGTAGCCCATGAAGCTTGTTTTCTCTGCTTCATCTCATCATTCAGTCGTGATTTTTCCTGTCCATTCGCCAATACGTATAGGTCACTAGTTAGGGACTTAGCAGTACTCATGGATAGTTCATCTAAGACAACAGGTATTCCATAGTTACCACCTAGCATATTGGGAATAGCATTCTTGGTTCCGTTCCAGGTTTTCATCAAACCCTTTTTCTTGTTAGATGGCATACCAAATGGAGAAACAGCTAAAAGAGCAGCAGTTGTTTTACCTTTGGTACTGTCACCGACAAGGTGAACAAAATGGGTATCAACATCATCATGTTCCCTGGATAGATAGCCAACTAATGGAGCAGTAAAACCTAGACTCAACATGAGTTGAAGCGGAATATGTGGGACAACTTCTTTATGCACCATTGCTTTCCATATGTTCAAAGAGCCTTTTGGCTCTAGATTATATGAACCATTTTCATTATCATTGACTGCATTGATATTTAGAAGGTTTGGGATGAGTTGATTATGTCGGAATACAACTACTCCATCTTCAGTCTCATGCCAACCAACCTCACGATATATTTCCTTGTGAGGAGCATGTTTCTGTTGTTCTCGCAGAAATCTGGAGATTTGTTTGTGGAACTCATATGAAACATCTAATCCTTTGGATGATAGTTTTAATAGCTCATTTGGGATAAGCTGTCCCATTCCAACATTTATTTCATGAAAATTATTTTTAAACCAATAACAAAGAATAACCTGAACTTCTTTCGTGTCACTGTTTTGAATGGTTTCTTTTATAAAGAGCGGTTCACTGATTTTTACAAGCGATACCTCTTCAGTTTTTTTGTCTTTCACACGATGAAACAACCCTTCTAAACTTAATTCAAACGGAAAATATTCATATTTTCCTCCGTTCAGTAACTTTTGAATTGTGCATGATTCGTTTAATTTTTTATTCATACTCCCACTCCTTCTCATTAATAGTTGACATGCCAGATTGAATGTTTATTTTCATAATGAGTTCTTCAAGACTCATCTTCAAAATCTTCATCGTCTTCGTCTGGAACTTCGACATAATTCTTTATATGGTCAATGCTGACAACATTCGCATAGATGTTCATGCCTGTGAAGGTATGCTTCACCTCAACAACACATTCTTTCCCCACTAAGTCATGGGAATTCGTTGCATTCACCAAACTGGAAACTGCTCCATTAGTTGCATAAATGAGCTGCTTCAAGAGTGGAGATTCTTCATACAATAGAATACTTAGCGTGACCTCTTGAAAATAGTCATTTCTAAATTTCACTTTTTTTCTTCTCGTCATTCCCTTCCATGTTTTCACAGGTTTATCCTCTTTAACACTCACAATATTTACCTGATTATAACTTTCAGGCATTATACTTTTATTTACTAACATTTTTAAAAACTTCCTTTCTATCTAGATTAGTTGAGAGACCCATTTTTTTGCGATGTAGTGCTAATTCCTCCATGGTGCAAATATCATGTAAGTAATATGCAAACTCTCCACCAGTCATTTCCATCGTTACAAGAAGCCCACATTTTTTTACCAAGATGTCAGTGGGAACCTGTCCCTCCACCGAAGATACTCCAAGAACGGACAACAGTTTTTCATAGTTTCTATTTACCGTATTTCCTAAAGCAAATGGATGAGAAAAGAAATCTCCATTTTCAAGACTCCACTCAATTAGATTAATATTTTCTTTACTTCGTATAGGACAAATTCCTAATGGATATCCTTCAATCCAATAGCTATTTGAATAAGAGGGTTTAAATTCACTTTGGCTAACAGTAAGTAAATATTTGTACTCCTCAATGTTTTTAACATCTCTCATTTTTTCAACTAACCCAATTTCTTCAGCAAATTTGGAATTGACCATATTCCCAATTCCATTTTCACCAATCATCATTCTGCTGGTATACATCTTTTTAGTTTGATTCATATAGTTCATTATTTTCTCCCCCTCTTTTTTTTCTTCTCTCTTTTGCAATCACTTTTAATTTTTAATAACAACTGAAAAAAAGTTTCAATTAGCAGTACAAAACATATACTAGGGTTTTATCCAGTTAGTGTCAACCCATCAAAACCCTTATGTACCAATGGTTTAAGCCCATAAATTCAAATCCCCTCCGACGTTTAGACTCAGTCTCTAACTCTAAACGTCGGAGGGGATTTGGGTGAAATTCGTACAAATTCACAAATAAAAAAATTTTTTCCCTGTCTGAATTTACCCTTTCAGTAAATTTCACTTAGCGATACTTTGCCTAAACTCAGATGTATTTTTCCAAGCAAAAAAAACTCTAAAGGAATAATCACATCAGAAATTATTCCTTTAGAGTTTTCTATTTCTTTTTAGCTAATTCATCCACAATTGTTTTAAGAATGAATAATACTATACTTATATCTATCTTTGGCATACCATTACCCCTTTCATTTATTACAAGAGTTGCACTGCATCCATTTTTTCTTTTCTTGTCGTTTGGATATAGAACTTTGCAGTCATATTTACAGATGAGTGACCTGCAAGCTTGCTGACTGTGGTTAGGTCTACTCCCTTTTTTAGCAATCTGGTACAGAAGGTATGACGGAATAGATGTGGATACATGTCGAATCCTAATTCTTTTGATATTTTAGCTAGCCAATCTCGTACTGCATCCCTGTGCAATTTTTCTGCCCTCTGGCTAACTAATAGATAGCCACTATGGTGGAAAACAGACTCGGAACGCTCTTCCTTCATGTATTGCCTTACTATTCGCAGGACATCCTGTCTAAGTCCGATTTCCCGTCTCTTTCCGCCTTTCCCCACTACTTTCAAATGACTCGTAAGAAAGTCAATGTCTCCTAGTTGAATGCCCACTAACTCGCTCACCCTAACACCCGTATATAAAAGCAAATAGACAATCAGCTTGTTTCTTGTACTAACTTTGTTTCTGTTTTCCACATAGAAAAGTAATTTCTCTACCTGTTCCTCTGAAAGAGCATCCACCGATTCCTCACTTCCAACAGCTATTTTGATTCTATCTCTCTTCAATTGGATGAATGACTCGTGTACAACTCCCTTGGTTCTTAGAAAATCATTGTAAACCTTTAGACTATTAATCTTTTTGTTGATAGTTGAAACGGCATAACCCTCCTTCATCAGATGTTCCTTATATCTGACAAAAGAGAAGCGTGATAGGACTGGAATGTCCTTCAACCTCTCTTGTAAATAAGCTTGAAATCCTTTGACATCACCTACATATGACTCGGTTGTTTTGACTGCTTTTCCCTCCGCAAACAACCACTTTTCAAAATCAACTATTTCCAAGGGTCATTCACCTCCAAAAATAGAAAAAGGCCATTGATGTTGTAATTTCACATCAATAGCCTTTTACGGTTTATTTGTAATCATATTTTATTCCTTCCCTTCAAACTGACGACAGTTATATAATAATGTCATGAGCCTATTCAAGCTAAAACGATTGTCTTTCTATGCTGAACATCGAATCTATCGTTCATAGGCAGAGTCACTTTAGTTTTGGCGTGAGATACTCCTTAGAAATGTCGTGAATCTACTCGAATGATTCAGTCAAACGCTCAACATAGTCTAGATAGATTTGAACAAGTTCCCTCTGATATCTGTCTGGTATATTGGAAATGGCTCTCTCAATCTGCCCCTTATCCACTTCAATGACTTCCTCCACAGCATCTTCCATCAGATATTCAATCAATTCCTCCTCCGAAAGTGTTTCCTTTTCGTAAAAACCATTTGCCTCATTGAATTCTCTGTAACGTACTTCTCCATTGGTGATAATCTTGTGGTAACTGGACATTTATCATCTCTCCTTTTTCTTTTTAGATGTATATTTCATATGCGATAGCCTCACCGTTCTTTATCCATACTTCGTAAAGCATTTCCTTTGTCTCTTCATCCAATACAACACCAGCTAACCACTCGTTCCTGCTTTCATCAACGTAAATCAGTGTTTCAAGAAGCAGTGGGTTGGGAAGCTTTTCTAAATGTTTTACTGGAAAGAGCAAGTCATCCAATTCATCATGGTAAAAATCATAAGACTCATAGCCTACTTCCTCTTCAAGGATTATTGTGTTGAACGTCATTTTCATTCTCTTTACAAACCAATCCACATACAACATGTAATATCCTCCTCAAAAGAAATAGCCCTAACTCCATGAAAGAAGCTAGGGCTTGGTATATTATATTTACTTCAACAATATAATATAAGTTTATCTTTCTACTTGATTCGGTTCTAATGAAAAAGAAAAGCCCCGCAGAGATTTACACTCTTGAGGACTTTTCCATTTTATCACTATAGATTAATGACGGGTGTCTGATACCCTGATTTTAATGATTTCTTATCTAGTTAGAGTAGTTCCAGCAGAATTACCAACTACATCAGTAACAGCTGGTGCAATCACAATCTTGTCATTTACTTCCAATTCATTAGTGAATGTAATAGTTACAGATTTATTATCCGTTGCTCTTTCAAACTTTGTAATCGCTCCTCCTTCTACACTTGAGAAGTTTGTTTGAATAAGATTATCTGCTTTCATAGCTTCGCTAAACTTTATAGTAATAACTTTTTTATCTGTACTAGTGTAATCACCAGTAGCTACAGGTGCAATTCCATCAATAGTTACACCAGTTAGTAATCCATCTTTTACTGATAAGTTTGCTGGACCGCCTTTAATAGTACCAATTGTACCACCTTCAAGGTTTATTGAAGATACAGCTAAATCCTTCCCAACTGGAGTTGTATCCCCAGAAAGAACTTTATATTTAAATACTAGTTCTTTAGTTCCACTACCTGTTTGATACGTAGCTTTTGTACCACCAACGTTCAATGCTAAACTCGGAGTTCCAGTAACAGTAACCGCATCACTGAATGTTACTTTTATATCAACTTCATCACCAATTTTTTGACCGCTTGTTGCAACTGTAGATACACCTGTAACAGTTTCAGCTAGGCTGTAATCAGGAGTACCTGTGCCTGAATTATCAATAATTTCAAACGATACTTTACCATCTGTAGTTTTTGTATAAGTTGCTTTAACAGTACTTGACGCTAGTGTTGCTTCGAATTCTTTCTTATCAATTACATTACCATTTTTAGCTTTAAATGTTGCATTTGCATAGCTTACTGCGTCTCTACCCTCAAATGTAACTTGTTCTTTATTTTTACTATAAGATTCAATAGTACCTGTATAGACATCACTAACTGCAGTTGTTGATGTAAATGTTACTGAAGCAGATTTATTTGGTAATGAGATAGAAGATGAAGAAGCATTCACATTAACAGTTGTTGCTAAATTGTTAACGGAAGTAACATCTAATTCAGCTTTACCATTTACCGCCTTCACAGTAACTGATTTTGTAGTACCTTTAGCAACAGTTACTCCCTCTGCAATTACATCATTAAACAAAGCTGATACTTGATACGTCACATCATAGCTTCCAGTACCTTGAATGTAATCGAAACCGTTTTGGTCAACCGATTTGTAGGTAAATGTAGCTGTATGATTTCCTGGTACTGAAGTTGCTTCTTTCTTAGTATCTTTATCTGTAACTGATAAAGTAGCTTCTTGAATAACAGCATTTACAAAGTAAGTAATTTCCCCAACTTTTTGTAAATCACTGCTATCTAATTTTCCGTTATCAGTACCATTATCCAAGTAAACAGTTGGTGTAGCATAAGCGTCTTTATTACCGATTAAAGTAAATGTTGCTTCACCTTTAGAACCTGCAACTTGTATCGCGATTCTTTCATCTTCATTAACAGTGTGATAAGTACCATTTGCGCTTACTAGCTGAACAGCTTTATCTTTATTAAAGCTACCTTTCGGGAACACAACATATGCAGTAGTTCCTGCTGGAGCTACTTTACCATCTTTATCAGTTAGCGTAACCGTATAATCGCGTCCGCCTTCACCGTTAGCTGTGTTAGCAGCTGCATTTTGAACGCCTTCAGCTTTTACATTTAAACCAATTGTTTGACTAAGAGCAAATGTTACTGCTGGAGCTGTTGCTTGAAGTTCACTTGCACCTAATTTACCGTTACCAACCCATGCGTCTTTATTAAGAGAGCCAAATCGGTTTACATCATATGAACCATCAGCGAATACTACAGGAGTAACAGTCGCATTATCACCAGTTACAGTGAACGTAGCTGTACCTTGCGCATTAAGCTGAACAAGTGCAACTTGAACACCGCCAGTTGTTACTTCATATGGGTATAAACCATTAGGTGCTGAAAGTGAACCATTAGGATTTAATGTTTTAATAACTGCATCTTCAATCTTGGCAGTAGTAACTAATTTGTCTGGACTAACTTGCACGTTCTCTTTGAACGTTACGTTTACTACAGAATTTGCAGCGCCAGTTACTTTATAAACTTTCTTAGAACCATTTGGTAAAGCATTACCTGCTGTTACTTCAGAAACTGTTAAAGCATCTGCAAAGTATACATTTGCTGTTGAAGATTTAGTGCGGTCTCCAGTTGCATATACAGTTACGTTATCGTTTACAGCACTGTAGCGAGTGTAAGAATAAGATGCTTCTCCATTTGCATTTGTATATACTTCAGCAGTTATTGCAGGATTTAAAGAATTTGTTGCTGGAATATTTACAGTTACAGGAATACCAGCTTTAGATTGGCCTTCTGGAACGGTTACTGTTGCTTTCACAGTTACTTCTTTACCAATTGTTCCTTGGATAGAAGGAGTAGTTACATTGATTGCAGTTGGAATAACTGCGGAAACACCTTTGAATGTACCAACTTTGATTGCACCAGATTTAAGCGTGTATTCTTTAGCACCATCTTGAGTAGAAGTTGTAAGAACAACAGTTTTAGAATCTGTTTGTTTAACAACAGCGCTAGCGATTGTTAAGCCTTCGATTGAGTATTTAAGAGCATCAACATTTTCAACTGCATCTTTGTACGTTACTTCAACAGTTGTAGCGTTAATCGCCATTATTGATTTTACTTCTCCAACTACACCAGCTTTTTCATTGTATTTTGCTTTGTTTTTAGCTACAGCGTCAAGAAGGTTTTTCACTAGTTTGGTATCACGTTTGTCTCCAGCAGCTAATTTTTGAACCGTTGCTTCTGTAGCTGCGATAATTGAACCAGCTTTTTCAAGGTTCTTCTCGATTAGGTCTCCACTTTCGATCTCTTTGTAAGCATTGTATACAGTTAATTCATCTTTAACTGTAGCTGCTTTTGCTAGAGCTGGTACGTGGTATTTAGCTACAAGTACTTTACGTGTGCTTGGTCCGTATACAGCTTTAACTGCTTTTTCGAATGTTGCAGCAGTTTTCACTAGTGCAGCTTCTGCAGCTTTTACGTCTTTTGCTTTGCCTGAAGCAACTGCTTTATCTAGTGCTTTCTTAGCTGCGTTAAGGTTAACGTCAATTGCTTTTACATAACCTTGAGCGCGAGTAAGTAAGTATTTTTTAGCATTTAATTTCTTAGTGAATGCTGCTTTTTGGCTCTTCGTTCCGCCATCTTTAGCGATTGCTGCTACAGCTGCATCGTATGCTGCTTCTGCATTTGTAGTCAACTGACGAATTTTAGCAGTTGGCGGAATTTTCCCTTGAAGACCTGGTTTATGGTAGCCATCGTAAGCAGCAGCCATTTTAGAAATTGCTGTGTTTACAACTGTGTTCACGTTTGTCGTTTTAACTGCGGCTTGGGCTGGTGCAACGGCTACGAAGCCTGTGGCTGCGATTGCTGAAGCTGTTGCGATTTTAATTGCTTTCTTTTTGTTCATTGAGTAAAAGTTCCTCCTTCGAATATCTAAAGTAGTGCATCAGATCAACATGCTTCTCAAAAAACATGAATTCCAATGGCTTACAACACTAACAACCTTTAAATCACGTACAATCAAACTCTACAAAGCTATGTAGATCGGACTGCCTTGATCTAGTACTAAATACACGCCAGTAATGATTTCGTTTCAATTACCAAATCATTACTGTAAACCTATAATAATACATATTTTTGATAATTTCCAGTCATTTATTCAAATTTATCCCTTTTTATTTAATAAATCTTTCCAATTATTCATTAAAAAGGAACTATTTTTACATTTAAAATACAATTCTCTGATAAAAATGTTATTTCCTAATAATTCTATTTTGATAGGTTAATAGTCTTATTTTATTGGAAATTAACAACATTTCAATTATACTCTTGCTCTCGGAGTTAAATATACCTATGCCTGCTTACGTCTGATACTATCCAAGTAAACCATTTACCTTTTGAAGCGGTTTGTAAGATTTTAAGAAAGTCTAATTGTGAACGTTTCCCTATAACGACATCAAATGTTTATTTGTCGAAATATTCTGATATTAATGTATAAAAAAGACATCAGCTTCTATGCTGATGTCTTCCTTCTATTATAATAGTTATTGCTTTAAATACTTTTTCCAAACGGGCTTCATCTTATCAACCACCAGATGACTGCCGCCTCTTCCTTTGACATCTTCCATCATCCAAGACATCAGTAATTGTGGGTTCTCGGTATTTACTCCGACGAACCAACCGTTTTCCGTTCCGCTTCCTCCTTTGTTTAGTTTGGTTTCAGCTGTCCCTGTTTTCCCTGCAATCGAAATGCCGAGATCATCTAGTGTATGACCCGATCCTTTCGGGTGTTTGACGACCTGTTCGAGCATCGTTAACATGCTTGATGCCTGTTTTTCAGGAACTACATTTTTCTTCCATACCTGGCTTTTCTTTTCCCCGTCGAACAAGACAGGAGAAATCATATTTCCTTTGTTTACATAGGCTGAATAGGTGAGCGCTAAGTGGAGGGTACTCATTTGTATCTGCCCTTGGCCATACCCGCTGTCTGCTAAACGACCTTCACTGTCAATTTTCCCAATTCCAGACTTAGTGATTGGATAATCGAATGGAATGATATCTCCAAAGCCAAAATCCTTCAGTCCTTCTGAAAACTTAGCTGTGCCCAGATTTAAGGCTTTCTGCGCAAAGTAAATATTATCTGAATAGATAAGCGCATCGGTCATATTAATATCCTTGCCGGGTGTAGCCACACGGGTAATTGAATGGTCTTTCCAATTCGATTTTTTCCATGATGTTCCTGAAATCTTGATCGCTTCCTTTGGATCGACGCCATTTTTCATCGCGATTGATCCTGTCAGCCCTTTGATTGTAGAACCTGGGGTATACACAGAGCTAAACCGATTAATCAGCGGCTTGTCCGGATCTTCTTCCCACGCCTTCTGTGTACTGTTTGAAATGCCAAGAATGTATTGATTGGGATCAAAAGATGGACTGCTCATCAAAGCCAATGTCTCGCCCGTTATCGGATTGATGGCGGCTGCTGATCCATTTTCATTTTTATATTGTTGATAAATTTGCTGTTGCAGCTCCGCATCGATGGTTAAGGTAATCGTTTCGCCTTCAGCTGCCGGCTGATCGGCAATGACTTTTTCTTCGCCATTACTTGCTGCAATATACACTTTTGCTCCCGCTTTTCCCTTAAGACGGGTTTCAAGAAGCTGTTCAAGACCTCGTTTGCCGATTTCGTCTTGAGCGGTGTAGCCTTTATCTTTATTTGCTTTTAAATCTTCAGCCGATACGTCGCCGATATAGCCGACTAAATGGGCAGCGACTTCTTTATATGGATAAACGCGGTCTTGGACTTCGTTCACCGTTACCGATTGAATGGCTGCCACTTTGTCTTTCACTGCCGTATCTTCCATGGACAGCTTTTTGATTGGTACTAAATAATTGGGCTGTACCCATGATTGATTTAGTTTGTTTTCGATTTCATCTTTGGACATCTTTAATGTGCTCGACAGCTGGGTGAGGATTCCCGCTTCGTTTCCTGTCATTTCTTCCGGCACAATCCCGACTTCATATACAGTGCCGTTCATCGCTAATCCACGCTCATTCCGATCGACAATCTCACCGCGAATGGCTGGATAGGTTTTTACCGATACCTTTTCTCCTTCCTCAAGCTCAGGAAAGATATAACTTGGATCCCATTTCACATACCAATTGGTTTCATCTTCTCGTTCTTCTTTAACAAGTGTGGCTTTATGGTCAAAATTAATGTCTCCCGCAACTGAATTCATGCTTATGGAAAACGGAAGCGCGACTTTTTTCTTATCTTTATGGTCCTGCTCTTCTGTCGGCTTTTTATAGGTTACCTTTACTTGCTTGGCCTCAATGCCTTTATAAATTTTTTCATAACGCTCAGCAAACTCCGCTTTTGACATAGACTTTTTTGTATCTTTGGATAAGTACGTGTACATTTCTGCGAACTTTTGTTCATTCCATAGCTTCGTGTAAGCTGCTAATCGTTCTTCTGGCTGAGGTTCTTTGTCAAAACAGCCAGTTAGAAGTAACATAATCGCTGCAACCAGTACCGGAGCAAAAAGGTGTTTCTTCATATTTACCTCCCTGTAACTAATGGTGTCTTCCTTCTATAGTAACAAATTCTTAGAAAAAAAAGTGAATTAGTGGCGACAAAACGACAAAAAACTGCCCCATAAGGATGGGACAGTTGAAGAATTAATAGATTCTTTTTCGTCGACTATGTCTTTCTTTCAACCAGCTTCGGACAAATACGAACCCAAGTGAGAGTGATACCGCCACACCTGAAATGGTCACAAATAGAGCGAGATATTCGTAGATACTAAATTGATTCATCTTCGTCCAAGGAATATTGCCCTTCAGTTGATCTGTAACCAAGTTCATTCCAAAGATACCGGATATGGTCGAGTAGATCGTCAAAATCTCGAGCAGGTAACCGCTCCGTTTTCCGGATAATTTATCTTGATTTTGGTATAAATCCGACAGTGTTTCTTTTACATCTCGGTAGAGGTCTTCTATTTTAAAGTTTTGCCTTATTAGCTCAAAAAGCTCCTGTCCCGTTGAGGTACTATTAATTTGCGGGAAGTAGTACTTCGCTGAGAACTCGGTAATCATGACAATCAGCAGCTCAGTTTCGGATTGATCTTTTTCGATATTAATCTGAGAATTTTCATGTGTCAATTGGAGCAAAACAATTTTGTAATAATAAAACAGCAGCAAGGAATAAAAATGTTCTCCATACATTTGACCTGCTAATTGCTGTTCGAGCTCGTCACGCACTTTGGTCACGCAGATAAATGCATCATCACCAACAATATAGTACGTCTCATCTCCCCAGCGATCGTACACGTTTTCCTGACAATATCGTTTGATATAATCTGGATTCTTCGCACCAATAAAGGGCAGCCCCTCACTATCATACCCATTCATGCCGACCGCTCGATATAAATCAATTTCTCTTATGTTACTATCTTCTTCCAACACAACATGGCCAATCACGTACATTCGTTCATCAACGAAAAAAGGAAGACTCCCAAAGTACGTTTCATGACTGCTCTCAGATTCTATATAATCTTTCAGAACGGTTAAAAGTTCATTAAAAACGAATTTTTTCACATTGGTGTATGGTGCGCTATCATCGGAACAAAAAATCTTCGTGCTCTCCTCATCCTGAGCAATCGGCTCAAGAATGCGAAAGATATCACCAAATGCCAAAACAGCTGAATAATCCATTCCTTTTGGCAGCGTAACTCGAATATTCATAAGTCCAATATGAAAAGGACAGATAATGATATCGAAAGAATCGATGGTAAAGGCCGTAGTGAGAAAGGTTGAGGATAGTGTAAACTTCTGATTAATTTTTTTTGTGAAGCGTCGAAGTCCTTCGCTTCTTTTATACGTTGCGGGAAACACAATTGGTTCTATATTCGGCATAAAATACTTTTCCATTGAACGGTGGGAAACAGAATCACTTCCGTAAAATTGGTTTTCCTGTTCCATATTTTCTAAATCAAAAAACACAAAGCCCTTTTCAAGCAATTTCTCTGCAAAGCCTTCAATTTTTTCTTCTTGGAGTAAAAACGGAAAGACAAATTGGAGGTTTGCTTTACGTGTGGTGAGATCCTGAGCCATTTCCGGATTCCCTTTTTCTATTTCAGCCACTAAAACCTTCACCTCTCCCTAAGTCTATATATCATCAATTTACCCCCACATGATGAATTCAAACGAAGGAAAAAATCCCATAAAAAAATCCCACAGCTAAAAGCTGCGGGCCACCAGAATGTTCTTTTTTCCGAAGAACATTCTCCATTCGGGTACTAGATTACTTGAAAAAAGCCAGACATTTGGAGTCGTTTTATTTTCACAAAACATCTTCCAGTAAAGCAAGTATGTAACAGTCTGATTGTCAATTACCAATCAATCTAGTTCTATTTAACCATACCTCTTCCCTATTGGGAAACAGGAGAATACCCGAAATACGACAAGTTTTAGGTAAAATGAATGATTACCCTGCCTTTTTTCACTGTTTTTCAACAAAAATATAACTTTAGGCATATTTTTCTTATATGAAGGTTTCAGACCTTTACTGAAAGGGTAAAAGAAATTATTATGCACGAACAGGAAAATTCAAACAAAAGGAGAACATCGATGAATCTTGAACTATTAAAATTACGATCGCAGCCTAAAAGCCAAGTCAAGCTAACAGCTTTATCGGAAAAATCTACTACTGACCGAAAAAATATGAAGCAATTTTTAAAGATGAGAAAAAGTTCAAAAAAATAACACTCATGGCCTGCTAATTAGAAGCCGTGAGTGTTTTTTTATTCTTAATAAACCAGATTATACTGATTAACGCATTTTTTAATTCCTAAGATGTTTAAAAAGTGCTGGATTTTTCTCATTGAAGGTTCATGATATTCTTCCACAATTGAAAATTCTCGTAAGTAAGCAATTTTTTCCTTCTGTTCATCATGGATCGCATAGATCTCTTCTTCTCCCGATTCTTCACAGGTGTAAATAATTGCTTCCCCAATTTTCTTCGACTCCCGGATAAAGGAAAATGAAAAGACAATGGCGCATTCATCATCAAAAAACGAGGGATTGACCTTCATATTAATATCAAGCATTATTGTAACACCTCTCTCCCATTTATTATTTTGAGTATAACAAATAGTGGGTTTTTATGTATTCTTGCTCATTCTCTTTTTATAGGTATATATCGCCCTTTTCTGCTCTAATACTCGACTTTTCAGTACATAATATAACTCTAGGCATACTCTTGGAAGAATAGATAAATAGAAAAATGAATAACAAAAACACACCCTCCCATTGAAAAGGTGCGTTTTTTTAAAAGGCTAATTTATCGATTAATGTACCCCTGGTAATTCGTGAACACCTGGCAGCTCATGTACGCCTGGTAATTCATAAACCCCTGGTAACTCTGATGTCTGTGCTCCGCCGACAATCACTGCACCGGCTACTAGAAGAAAAGCTACCATAAAACCTGCGAATTTCTTTTTCATAGGTAATTCCTCCTTTTTCTTCAAAAAATATTGGATTTAATAGAAATAAATTCTATAGTTATATTTAACCACACTATTATAAGGCTTGAAATCCGGATAAACCATACTAAAAAAGTGTCTATCTATAGGATATGAACGGTTTACCTTCGTTTTTATATAAAATTATAACTCTAGGAATATTTAAGGGGAGTTAATATGGACTTTTCAGCTGTAGGAAAGAAAATAAAAGAACTTCGAAAACAAATTAAACTCTCACAAGGTGAGCTTGCAGAGGGAATTTGTACACAAGCGCAAATTAGCAAAATTGAAAAAGGGGATGTTTACCCCTATGCCTCGACCCTTTATTTAATTTCTCAACGGCTCGGAGTCGATGTAAACTATTTCTTTGATATTGGGATGACTCCAAGACTCGACTATGTTGAAGAGGTTATCTATCAGTTAAAACTTGCACGGCGCAATATGAACTATACCGAAATGTATCAGCTTGTACGAACCGAAGAGAATAACCCATTGTTTACTCAGCACACAAAGAATCATCAATTGCTGCTTTGGCATAAAGGGATTTATCAGTACGAAGTAAAGGGAGATGTGGGAAAAGCTGTTTCCCTAATAGAAGAAGGTCTCGCGCTCACACAAATCAATGACAAGATGTTTTCCGAAAGAGAAATCGAAATGACGAGCAGTATGGGTGTCATTTACTTAGCTGATCGACAATATGAAAAATCCTATGCAACGTTCCAAGATGCTTTACTTCATATAAAGTCCCTCCCGCATGTCAGTGATAAAACGGTCAAGACACGCCTTTATTATAATTTTGCCCGTTTGCTGACTCGTATGAATCAATATGATGAGTCGATCGCCTATTGTCAAAAGGCAATAAAATGGTGCCTTGAGCAGGATCAGCTCTACTTGCTGGCGGAACTGCATTATCAGTTAGGCTATAATCTTGAATTGCAGGAAAACTATACAGAAGCTTGTGCCAATATGAAAAAATCGATTTTCCTGTTTGAGATGCAAAAGGATGACCGTTTCCCTGCTTTTATTAAAAAAAAGCTGGATTCTTGGATTGAAGAAAAGAAAATTGAAGATGATTTGACCATCGTTCATCTAAATCGATAAAACGGCTTATAGAATGGGAAAACCCATTTTATAGGCCTTTTTTGTTTTCTCCTGATAAAGAATTTACACCTGCCTAATCCACGTCCTCACGTCCATTTCCCTTTTCCCTTCAAAAACGTTGGGCAAATGAAGTATAATAGAGAGATGGGAAATGGAGAAAGTTCCATATTTTCTTGGGGATCTTCATTGCCAAATATGTGCGAGTACAGCCATCGTTTATTTTTATTAGGTAGGAACTATCTAACTTTCTACGGTTTCTTTGTTAAAACCTGTAAAATTCGGCATCATAAGTTGAAGACTTCGAATAAAATGTTTACTTTTTAACGATAACTGAAATAGGAATGTTATTTGCTATTCTCTGTTTGGGAATTTTATATATATACGTTTTTTATTCTATAGATTCTGGGGACTGACCCGTTGGAGGTGCTTTATGAAGGATGAGTTGGTGTTTTTTGGAGAGCTGTTAGATGAGGCACTTGAGCCGTCAAGCCGCGAGGACCAAGCAATTGTCCGGACTGGTCATTCACTGTATGGGCAGGAAATGGCGGACGTTACCGTAGAGAATGAGGCATTCATTGAAGGCCGCGTTCAAGATTTAACTCCACATGAAGTGGAGCTGGATCTAAATGTTCTTCATCACAGTAAATGTTCGTGCGGTGCCGAATTAATTTGCAGCCATCGCATTGCACTCTTTTTCGAAAGCTTTTCTTCTTATGGCAGTGTCAGCGACTGGATTTCTAATTGGAACGGCAAGAAGAAGCAAGCGCCGTTTATTCCAGCTGGTATTCCGATTAAAACAGCCAGTCAAGTATTTAAAGAAAAGGCACTCCTTGAAAACGATTATTACACGTGGAAAGAGTTTGCTGAAACTTCCTTTACTGAGATCGTGGTTAATCAATTGCAGCCACAGCCGTATATTATGGAAGGTCACATGCGTCAATACATGAAACTATTGAAATCTAAGGAACCATTTGACCGGAATTGGCGTGTATTTTATCAATTTGCTACCGACCTATCAACACTTTTTTCGATTTTAAAACTGTTGAGTGAGTATAAATCAGATCCACAATCGGTCCGGATGTTTTATCCGCTTGCTGTTGACATTGCCGAAGAACTTCACGGGAATGTCCTCTACTTGAGTAACCAAGCCCGGCCGTTTTCCTTTGATTCGCTTATAGAAGGTCTTACCGAAGATACAAGACGCCTTCTTGATGGTGATGATGGCATTGAATATGAAAAAGTGGAATTATACCGTGAGCTATGGACGTATATGCTGACGACTTCATCCAGCCGAAAAGCTGAATTTGACCGCATAGAAGCAAAATTAGCTCAGGATGAGTTAGACGAAAGCGAGAAGCGTACTTATACGATTGCAGCCATTCATCTGGCTCTGCTGGATAATCGTGATTCGACCGCGGTGGATATGCTGAAAAGTTTGGGAACAAGCGATTGTCCTTATCTTTTTTACTGGCTTGATTATTTTACTGACGCGGATACACCTGCACGCTCCATTCCTTTCATTGAGTTTTTAATTACTCATGTTCAGGGTTATTTAAAGAGTGCCGGCGACTATTATAAATGTACAGATTTTGTCCGTACCTTCACACGACCGATTGCGTCCAGCTGCTCGAAACTGAAGCGTAATGATTTACTCGAGAAGTTCTTCAAAGAAACGCTTCCCTACAGCTACTGGAATTATTCCACTCTGCTTTTTGAACTTGGGCAGTATAAGAAGTGGGTTGAAATGCAGATCTATTCTGGCGTCACCATTGATACAGTCGGGCAGGATAAGCTGAAACTAATTGCAGCAAGTGACCCTGCACTGCTTTTACCGCTGTATCATCAAGCGGTTCAATATACAGTCAGTATGAAAAATAGGCCGTCTTATAAGCAGGCCGTCCGTTACTTAAAAAAGATGAAGGCACTATATAAAAAAATGAAGCAAGAACAGCAATTCCAACAGTATGTCAGCTATATTTCTGACAGCACGAAGCGGCTTCGGGCCTTCCAAGAGGAATTGCAAAGGGGGAAGTTAATTGATGTGGAATAACGGAAGAATCACCGTCAAGACGGCTTCTCTTGGCAATGGACAATACACCATTGCGGCGATGGACGAACAAAATGCCTATATTTCCTCCCAAACCATTCGCCGGCTCCTGTTCACCTGGGACGATGCAAGCTATTATGGGACCCGTTTGACAGAAGAAACTATTGATGATATTCCGGTATTCATTGTCGATGCTTGGGGTCTGCTCAATTTCTTTGCGAAGGAAAGCTTTAACTCCTTTATTGATTGGGAATGGACGGAATTATCCTCACTTTGTCTGTCTGCTGCGCCTGTTTTATTTGAGTCAATTGATGAAGGCATTCCGATTCCGGACTTTGCCAGTCTTCAACAGCATCAGATTGCTTGGTCACTCCCTCAGGAGGTTGAAGAAGAATTCGTCCCTGATTTTTGGAAAGAGAGCATACACCCTGATCTTTTTATGGAACAAGAAGAATCAAAGCAAACATTCATTGAACGCTGGTACAATGATGCTGCGAATACGTATCTTACCAAGTATTCTCCCGTTCGAACTAAATGGACTGAAGCAGTAAGTGCTCTTCAGGAAACACGACTCTCAGCGGAAGAGCTTCAAGCCTTCTTCACACCGGAGACGTGGCAGCAATGGCTTGGGATTGAAAGCGATACGATGCCGTTCATTATTGGTCTGCGCTTAACGGAACCGATAGATGGTCAGGGACCTTGGGACTTCTCAGTTTTTCTGCGTTCTAAAAAAGATGATTCGATTACAGCGGATTATCCATCTAAACGTCTCCCTCGCGGCTGGAACAAGTTTGCCAAAGATGTGGATAAGAAGATCAAATCGTGGTTGAAAATTGTCCCATGGATGGACAACGCCGGCCAATTTAAGGCTACATTGACAGAAAATGAAGCATGGGAGTTTCTAACCGAATCCAGCGAAAAACTATTGTTCCTTGGGGCTGAAATTCTTCTGCCTTCTTGGTGGAAAGCTCTTCAGGAATCACAGATTCGATTAAAAGCTAAAGTGAAAAGTCAAACAACCCGCGGTCCTTCCTATGTAGGACTTCAAGCGCTGATGGACTTCGACTGGCGTTTCTCGATTAACGGAGAAGATTTATCCGAAGATGACTTCCAAAACCTCGTGAATGAAAAGCGTCGCTTAATTTATATTCGCGGTCAATGGGTGAAACTTGATCCTGCGTTCATTAAACAAATACAAGTGTTAATGGAAACGGCCAATGAAAAAGGCTTAGCACTTAACGATTTACTGCAGCAGGAGTTATTAACAGACACCGATGATGGTGAAGAAGAAGATATCGCAGGGATGATGCGGATACAGTTCGAATTAAATCAAGACCTGGCACGAATGGTCAGCACCCTTCGCGAAACCAAGAACCTCCCTATTCTACCGGTCCCAGATGCCCTTCAGGGTGAACTTAGGCCGTATCAAACCATTGGAATGAGCTGGCTGTTATTTCTCCGTGAGCATGGCTTTGGTGCTTGCCTGGCCGATGACATGGGTCTTGGTAAGACTGTACAAATGATTTCTTATCTTCAATATGTAAAAGAACACGAAGAACCAATGACACCTGTTGATGCTGGTGCGGATGAAAAACAAGCGGAATCTGCACATCAAGTGATTGTCGAAGCGGATACTGAAAGCAGTGATATAGAGGAAGAAACCGACGAACAAGAAGAAGTCATCGTGGAGGAACCAGCCGTGATGATTCCCGTTAATACCGCCCTGATCGTTTGTCCAACATCTGTTCTTGGCAACTGGCAGCGCGAACTTGAACGGTTTGCGCCTGAGTTGAAGGTCCATCTTCATTATGGTTCCAACCGCACTAAGGGACCTGCCTTCACACAAAAAATGCAGCAATATGATGTGGTACTGACCTCATTCGGCATCACCCATCAAGATATTGACGAACTTAGTACTCTCTATTGGAGCAGTATTATCCTTGATGAAGCGCAGAATATTAAAAACTCACAGACTAAGCAATCGCGTGCTGTTCGTAAGCTGAAGGGGCGCCACCATATCGCCCTTACCGGTACACCGATGGAAAATCGCCTTAGCGAGCTTTGGGCTATTTTTGATTTTATTAATAAAGGATATCTCGGATCATTAAAACAGTTCCAAGATAAATATGTATCTCTGATTGAACGTGAAGAACAAAAAGATAAAATTAAAGAATTGCAGCGCTTGATTCAGCCGTTCTTACTAAGACGGACGAAGAAGGATAAAGATGTTGCCCTTAATCTTCCAGATAAGCAAGAACAGAAAGAGTTTGTGCCGTTAACCGCGGAACAAGCTTCCCTGTATGAGCAGCTGATTAAAGATACCTTTGATAATATTGAGAAGCTGTCCGCTTTCGAACGTAAAGGGATGATTTTAGCCATGCTGACGAAACTGAAGCAGCTATGCAACCACCCCGCGTTGTATCTGAAGGAAGACTCCGAAATCGATATTGTGCAAAAGGCGAAGCGTTCCGGTAAGCTTGAAAAACTAACCGAAATTACCGATGCCGTGCAAGAACAAAATGAAAGCTGTCTCATTTTCACCCAATATATTGGGATGGGCAATATGATGAAAGAGCTGCTTGAAAAGCGCTATGGTCATAAGGTTCCCTTCTTAAATGGCAGCAATAACAAAAAACAACGTGATGACATGATTGAACGCTTCCAAAACGGTGAATTCCCAATCTTTATTCTCTCGCTTAAAGCCGGTGGAACGGGTCTTAACCTGACCGAAGCCAACCATGTGATCCATTACGACCGCTGGTGGAATCCAGCTGTTGAAAACCAAGCCACCGACCGTGCCTACCGTATCGGTCAACAACGCTTTGTCCATGTGCATAAGCTCATCTGCACAGGAACATTGGAAGAAAAAATCGATAAAATGCTTGATAAAAAACAAGCACTCAACGATGAAATTATTTCAAGCAGCAGTGACAACTGGATTACCGAACTCTCAACGGAAGAAATCAAAGATTTAGTCTCGTTAAATTAATAAAATTACGAACGCCGCCAAGGTTTCAGACCTTGGCGGCGTTCGTAATGGTTAAACAAAAAGGCAGCCTCCAAAGCGTCATAGACCTTTGGAGGCTGCCTTGATTTTACTATTTCCCTTTTTTCTTACTTTCTTTCGTGATTTCTTCTATTTTACTTGTCTGGTTGCCTGCCAAATCGGTTACCACAAATTCAAATGTATTTTTTCCAGGTTCGAGCTCAAGTTCGAGTTTCTTGATAGTGTGCTCAAAGCTTCGCATTTCATATGCACCCTTGAATTCATGGTAGTAAATCTCGCTTCCGTTAAGCATAAGACGGATCTCATCAAAATTATCCGATACTGTTACGTCCACCTTCGGATTTTTATCTTTTTCTTTCACATTCTTCTTAGGGAGTCCCTTAATGGATAACTTCGGTGCTTTAGAATCAACTAAAAAGGTTCGTTTAAACGAAGCAGTATTTCCAACTGTGTCTACTGCTTTAATAACTAAGCCTTGAACACCATCCTTAAACTTCTTAGTATATGAAAATTCATAATGCTTCTTCACTGCATTATACGTGACTGGCACATTCTGTCCGTCTAAGGTAAATTCCTTAATCCCCGTTGATTCTTCTATATATCCGTTAATTAGTACATCACTTTTATTCGCAACACTCAATGTTTCTGGACTCGTTATATGCACTACTGGTGCTGCTTTATCAGCTGGAAGTTCCGATGAACTTACTTCGGTCGTCTTCGTATTACCGGCAAAATCAACCGCCATGACCTGAATTTTAGTTCCCGTTGATTCCGGAAGTGTATATTCAGTAGTTGTCGGGTTGAGCATTTCAGTTAAAATTGATTTCCCATCTACTAAAATATCATAATAGGCAAGTCCTGATCCGTTAGGATTATCTGCTCCTTGAAGCGTTAATACATTTTCTTTCTTATTAGCTTCAATGGTCGGTGCCACAGTATCTACCTTCACTGGAATATCATACGTCTGCCATTCAGCATTCTCGTAATCTATGACTGTTTTTATTTGATAGTAATATTGCCCGTCCGCAGCACGTTTATTATTTATATTTCCGTCCCAGCGTTTCGTTTCGCTAAGGGAATAGTAAGAACTGTTTCCACTGTCGTAGTAATTTTTTCTGACACTATTTTCTGTCCTAAGCTTACGAATTTGTTTCCCATTGCTATCTTTGACGCTGTATTCTACTTGCTTCGCATTTCTTAAGAAGGATAGGATGGGAAGGATATCATCCTGAATACCGTCACCATTAGGTGAAATCGCAATCTGTTCCTTACCAAATGCAGCGGATATTGGATTGTATCCGAGATACATAAAGTCTTCACCTGAAGTCGATACAGCACCACTCATACCATAATAAGATCCAGCTTCATACTTCATGGCATCGATAATCGGCGCTTTATTCCAATCTCCCTTAAACCCTACGTATGGTATGTGAAGATCTGGATTGGTATCCGCCGGATCGTTTAATGTAACAAATCCCTCAACAAAATAGCCATTAGGGAACACTGTATCAATCGCTTCTGTTGTTTCTAAATCATCTCCATATACCTTAGCCCCTGCTAGATCAACCTTCACCTCAAGTGTTACCGAACCATTAGCCGGTACACTGATTTCCCCTGATTCACTGCCATTTATTGTGATCTTTGCATCAAGGATTTCCTGCGCTTCTAACTCATTGGCACTATAGCCTAAATGTCCATTTATAACAAAATCTGTTTGAATATTTCCTGTCACATCATATTTTACAGGCTTATTGCTATAGTTTTGTGCTTTTAGGGTAAAACCAAATTGGTTTCCAACTTCCTTAAGTGCTGCTTTTGCTTCATTTGTGAATGCTTCTGTCACAACTACAGGAGTGCTAAGTGCTGAGTGCAGCTGCATAATACCCGCTCCTTGTCGACGCGGGGAGTAAGGAATGTCCCATCCAAATGCATCATTGACAATTCCTTTATCAATGATAGGACTGGCTGTATTCATCATGATGTTTTTCGTTAGATTTACCTTTTCGAAGTCCTCGAGTTTGAATTCATTTTCCACTCTCTCGAGGATCAATGCTGAACCGCCCGCAACATGTGGTGCTGCCATCGATGTTCCACTCATCATCCCATATTCATTATTATTCAATGTCGAATAAATTTGACCGCCTGGTGCTGTGATTTCTGGTTTGAAATCTAAATTAGGCGCTGCCCCCCACGACGTAAATGTGCTCATCTTGCCTGCAGATGGATTGGCTGATTTCTGCTTTTTCCCTTCAAATGAAATGGAAACCGTTTGTCCATTGGACAATGCCGTCTTAATGGTATCTCCATCTGTTTTGAGCATAAACAGCTGCGGGATTTGAATGGCTGCTTCTGTTACCATAGAAATAAATCCATCCGTATTATTGTATATAAATACTCCTTCCGCACCTGCTTCTTGAGCATTCAATGCCTTCTCAACAAAGGATATATTTCCTCGTTTAATTAATGCATACTTTCCTTTCAAATCTACTGCTGCAATCTCTTCAATTGTTCCAAGTCCTGCGTCGACAATCTCATAGTTTTTCTCTGCAACGTCATTAGGATGTACACTGCTTGCCGACATAAATGGTGCTTCAACCTTTGCTCCATCGATGGAATATGTCACGGAATCTAAATCAATATAATTATTTTCACTTGATGCAACCTGCAGTGAATCATAGGCAATCCCAGGTGATCCAACAACACCGATATCAGGGTTTGAAGCTAAAGGGTTCGCATACCCATTCCCCATATGTGCCGAATTCCCGGCCGAGATAGACATCATTATTCCGTTATTAACAGCGCGTGTAATTGCTTGCTGCTCTGGATCATCTGGGGCTGTAAATCCAGCTGTTGAACCAAGACTCATGTTCAAGACATCAGCCCCGAGAATAATTGCATCATCAATTGCTTTTACATAAATATCTGCCCATGTGGAACGCATCTCAGGATCGTTGCCAAACACCTTTAATGCCAGTAATTGGGCCTCAGGAGCAATTCCTTTTATCCCGCCATTTTCTTCATTCCCATTTGCACCAGCTGTCCCTGCTACATGCATCCCATGCATCGAAGCTCCTGCTGCTGAATCTAAAATATCTTGGTTATCATCCATATAGTTGTAGCCATATGGAACTTTTTCCGTATAAAAGATTCCTGGAAGACTATTCTTTATTTTCAAATCTGCTATTTCACTTTTAGATAGTCCTTGTTCAACTCCATCTGAGAGGACCATATCTCGATGAGTTGGATCGATACCGGTATCGATAATACCTACAACCATTCCCTCTCCTCGATACCCATAATCACGCCATGCTTCTTGAGCTTGTACTAACTCCTTACTGTAAACCATATCTGGTTCCTCTTTTGGACGTTGGTATTCATTTACCACTTTTACACTCTTTACCTCAGTTATATCTAGAATACTATCTATCTCACCATAAGCCACTTCTCCGCTGAATCCATTTACAACTGTCGTAAAACTCTTCAGCTCTTTAAATTTTACTTTCTTTTCGTTTACCTTATTTTTTACTTTTTTATGTCCGGCAAGTTTTTCTGCCTTCAGCTCTCTTTTTGTACTCTCTTTTAAATCTTTATACCGCTTCCCTTGTTTCTGCGCATATTGAATGGCCGGTTCTTCCTTCATTTCTATAATGACCCGTACCTCTTCATTATCTTTATATTTCTTATCAGAATCCTCTTTCTTAACTCTGAGAATACTGTTCTGGTTTTGTTGGCCAAGATTGGAATTAGTTGGTTCTGTTTTCATTGGTGCAGCAGTTGTTACTGAAGCGAAGCTCATTAATATAATGCATAAAACAGCCAAACTTTTTTTCATCAATATGTTCCCCTTTCAATCTCTGAATAGTTCCGAATTTTCTTACTATATTAAAATTACCATAACTTACTAGGTATGAATAAGGTAAAAAAGTAGGTAGTTTCGTATTTTAACCTGGGTATATAGTAGCTAATTTGTCGTAAAATGTATTTTTACAATGAAAAAAGAACCAGCCAAAAAGCAACTGATTCTTTTTTAACAATTATTTAGTTTTTCATTCGTGGATCCAAGGCATCTCGGAGGCCATCGCCCATAAGGTTAAAGCCGAGTACAGTCAGCATGATTGCAAGACCTGGGAATAGTACTGTCCAGGGTGCTTCGAGAATAAACTGCCTCGAATCTGCAAGCATTTTCCCCCATTCTGGTGTAGGTGCTTGTGCACCCATCCCAAGGAACCCAAGGGCAGCCGCTTCAATAATAGCTGAAGCAATAGCCAGCGTGCCTTGTACAATGATTGGTGCAATACTGTTTGGCAGAATATGATGCACCAATATGCGTGTATCCCTCATGCCTATGGCCTTCGCAGCTGTGATGTATTCTTCCTCTTTTACACTCAGCACACGAGACCTGACGAGCCTCCCAAATGTGGGGACATTAATAATGGCGATGGCGATCAGGGCGTTACGTAAGGATGGCCCTAATACGGCCACAACAGCAATGGCAAGTAAAATACTTGGAAAAGCCAGCAGGATATCAAAGAAACGAGAAATGATTGCATCCACCCATTTCCCATAATAGCCAGCAATAATGCCGAGAGCGGAACCAACAATGACCGATCCTGCTACAGATATAAAGCCAACCCAAAGGGAAATTCGTGATCCGTAAATGACACGTGTTAGAATGTCACGTCCTAAATCATCCGTTCCAAACCAGTGCTCTGCTGATGGAGCCAGATGTTTATCACCAAGCTTCGCATCGTCAAAATCATAAGGAGCAAGTAAATTTGCGAAAATGGCAAGTAGAATAAAAAATACGACGATACCCAGCCCAACAATGGCGAGCTTATTTTTCTTAAAGTTCTTCCAGGCTTCCTTCCAAGGAGTGACTGCTTTTTCCTCCGTCACATCAGGATTCAGCAATGGAGGTGGGGTGCTGATAATTTCGGCCATAATTCTGCCTCCTATTTGTACTTAATTCTCGGATCGATTGCAGCATACAGCAAATCGACGAACAAGTTGATCATGACGAAAAGAAAAGCAACAACCAATATTCCAGACTGGATAACTGGATAATCCCGATAACTAATCGCATCGTAAATATAGGTTCCAATACCTGGCCATCCAAAGATGGTTTCTGTCAAAATGGCACCGCCAAGCAGCAATCCAGTTTGAAGACCGATAACGGTAACTACAGGAATTAATGCGTTTTTTAATGAATGGCTATAGACCACCCAAAACATTTTCACTCCTTTAGCACGCGCAGTTCGGATATAATCGGAACGCATCACTTCAAGCATAGACGATCTTGTCATCCTGGCGATAATCGCCATCGGAATGGTCGCTAAGGCAAATCCGGGCAGAATTAAGTGTTTAATGACTTCAAAAAATTGGTCAAATCTGCCGGCAATCAACGTATCGATTAAATAGAGATTCGTTATGGACTGCACGGGGTCCCGGATATTATCTCTTCCTGAAGTAGGAAGAAGATCAAATTGAAGGGCAACGACATATTGTTCCATCAAACCCAGCCAAAAAATCGGCATAGACACACCAATTAATGCAACGATCATTGCTATGTAGTCAAACCATGAATTCTGAAACCAAGCAGAGATAATTCCTGCATTTACTCCAATGAATACAGCAACGATCATCGCTACAAGAGCTAATTCCATCGTAGCTGCCAAATACGGCCAAACTTCTTGAGAAATAGGCTGTCTTGTTCGCAATGACACCCCTAAATCCCCGCTGAATAACCCTTTTAAATAACTCCAAAATTGAATATGCCAAGGCTTGTCCAGTCCAAGGTCTTTCGTTAATGCGGCAACAGCTGTTGCGGTTGCCTGCTGCCCTAGTATCGTTTGAGCAGGATTACCTGGAATTGCTCGAATCATCATAAATACGATCAAAGCCATTCCTAAAAGTACAGGAATTAATGAACCTAACCTACGTATGGTATAAGAAAACAACCACATCACCTGCTTTCTCTAAGAATGAAAACGTTCCGTCGTTGGCAATGAAAAAAACGGGAAGCATGAAAGTATCCATACTCCCCGATGGTGCTTTAATTATCGATAGATACATCAATAAATGATTGTGAACCTGTTGGATGCGGTACAAAATCTTTAATTCCTGCTATTCCAGCCAATTGCGGCTTAGAGTGTACAAGTGGAACCCATGGTGCTTCCTCATGGATAATAACTTGTGCCTCTTGATACAGCTCATTACGCTTGTCTTCGTCAGCAGTAGACTGAGCTTCAATTAATAATTTGTGAACATCTTCATTCACATAGCGCGAATAGTTATTTGAGCCAATTGTGTCTTTATCAAGCAATGTGTAAAGGAAGTTATCAGCGTCACCATTATCCCCAGTCCAGCCGAGCATAAAGGTTGGCGCTTCACCTGCCTGTACTTTTTCAAGATACGTAGCCCACTCAAACGTCACAATATTTGCTTCAATATTCACTTTTTTCAGGTTCGCTTGAATTGCTTCTGCAACTTTTTGTCCATCCGGCATGTAAGGACGTGCGACCGGCATAGCCCAAAGATCCATTTTGAAGCCTTTTTCATAACCGGCTTCTTTTAAAAGTGCCTTCGCTTTTTCTTCATCGTAGCCATAATCTTCAATACTATCGTTATATCCGCTGACAGATGGCGGCATTGGATTTTTTGCCGGTTCAGCCGTTCCTTCGTAGAAACTTTCAATTAATTCTTCTTTATTGATTAAATGAGAGATTGCTTGACGAACTTCTTTTTTATTAAATGGTTCCTTCTCTGTGTTAAATCCGAAGTACCCTACGTTCATGGATGGGCGTTCAAACAGCTGCAGCTTGCTATCGCCTTCCACTTTGCCCATATCACTTGGATTTAAGCCATCCATCAAGTCAATTTCACCCTTGATCAGCGCATTTAAACGAGTGGCATTTTCTTTGATTACTTTAAATTTAACGCCTGCAAGCTTCGGCAGACCTTCTTGCCAGTACTCTTCATTTTTTGTCAATTCAATCATATCGTTTGCTTTCCATGATACAAATTTGAATGGACCTGTTCCTACTGGATTTTTAGTGAAATTATCTCCTTCTTTTTCAAAAGCCGTCGGGCTGGCAATGGCAAAAGGACTCATTGCGATATTTTTCAAAAATGGTGCTTGTGGACGGTTCAAAGTAAAGACAACCGTTTTAGCGTCTGTTGCTTTTACTTCTTTAATTACATGGCCTTCATCACCTTCAAAACCGCCAAACATGGACGCATAATAAGCAAATTTAGCTTCATCTTTACTTTGTGCCCAGCGCTGGAAGTTCTTAACGACCGCTTCAGCATTAAAATCAGTTCCATCGTGGAACTTAATTCCTTCATTCAGATTGAACGTGTACGTCAGGGCATCTTCAGAAATCTCCCAGTCTTTAGCCAGTTCTCCCTTAATTTCTGTACTATCCTTTTCATAGCCTACCAATGTTTCATAAATCTGCTGGGTTACGATAAACGCTTCCCCTTCTGTAGTAATTGCTGGATCAAGATCTGTTGAATCGCCGCCTCGTCCATAAATCATAACAGCGCCTTTATCGCCTGTATCCTTGCTGTCTCCATCCTTAGTACCTGTAGACGTCTTAGAGTCGTCTCCACAGCCAGCTAAAATGACTGATAATAGCATAAACATACTTAAGAATAACCAACCGGTTTTTTTCATTTGATTTCCCCCAATTTTTTAAATAGTAATCGCCAATGTATGGTACGAGCTGTCATTCATATAAATGACAAGCTACATAATGGCCAGGTTCATATTCTTGCAGAACAGGTTTAACAGATGAACAAACTTCCATCGCTTGAGGACAACGCGTATGGAATGGACAGCCAGCCGGTGGATTTGAAGGGCTTGGCACATCACCTTGAAGAACAACTCGTTCTTTTTGATACGTAACATCTGGAATCGGGACAGCAGATAACAGGGCTTGAGTATAAGGGTGAAGAGGCTTTTCATACAGCTTCTCACTCTCCGTTATTTCAACCATATTCCCGAGATACATCACGCCTACCCGGTCACTAATATGACGAACAACCCCAAGGTCATGTGCAATAAAGAGATAGGTTAAATTGAATTCTTTTTGCAAATCCTGCATGAGGTTTAACACTTGTGATTGAATCGAAACATCGAGTGCAGATACGGGTTCATCAGCAATAATCAGTTTAGGATTCACAGCCAGCGCACGAGCAATCCCAATCCGCTGCCGCTGACCGCCGCTGAATTGATGCGGATAGCGTTTTGCATGATAACTGCTTAACCCTACAACCTCAAGAAGTTCCTTGACCCTGCGTTTCCGTTCCTTTTTATCCTTCATGCCATGAACAATCAACGGTTCTTCGAGAATTTTCTCGACCGTATGGCGGGGATTAAGGGAAGCAAAAGGATCTTGAAACACCATCTGCATTTCACGGCGAAGTTTTCTCATTTCTGCCGCAGGCAAATTGGTAATATCTTGACCTTCAAAGTAGACCTTCCCTTCGCTTGGTTCAAGAAGCCGCAGCAGCATTCTGCCTGTCGTAGATTTCCCGCACCCGCTTTCTCCAACCAGCCCTAGGGTTTCTCCTTTATTAATCGAAAATGACACGCCATCCACGGCTTTTACTTGGCCAATGGTTTTACCGAGCATGCCCCCCTTAATGGGAAAATGCATTTTTAAATTGTCTACTTTAACTAATGGCTGAGTCATGGATGCCGGCTCCCTTCCCGTCTTCATATAGCCAACAGCGAACTTTTTGCCCATTTTCATGATTGGTTAAGGCTGGCGTTTCACTGATACACTGACTCATTGCATGGGCGCACCGCGGAGCAAATTGACAGCCTAGATTTTGGCTGCCTGGCTTAGGTACATTGCCGGGAATTGAATAGAGCCGGTCCTTTTTCACACGCATGTCTGGAATAGACTGGATTAACCCTACCGTATATGGATGCAGTGGATTTTGAAAGACAGAACGGACATCGCCTTCTTCTACAATTCTGCCGGCATACATGACAATGACACGCTGGCACATTTCCGCTACTACTCCCAAATCATGGGTAATCATCAAAATCGCCGTGTCTGTTTTCTTATTTAAGTCCTTCATTAATTCAAGAATTTGGGCTTGAATGGTTACATCAAGCGCCGTTGTTGGTTCATCGGCAATTAGAAGCTCCGGCTCACAGATCATAGCCATTGCAATCATTACCCGTTGTCTCATTCCCCCGGAAAGCTGATGTGGATATTGTTTCAGCAGTTCTTCCGCACGACCAAGGCCAACTAATTTCAGCATTTCAACTGCTCTTACAGAAGCTTGTTTCTTTCCCCATTTTCTATGTACACGAAGCGATTCAGTAAGCTGCTGTCCGATTGTAAAAACAGGATTTAAGCTTGTCATTGGCTCCTGAAAAATCATGGCGATTTCATTGCCCCGGATTTTCCTCATTTTCTTTTCGGAGGCATTTGCAAGGTTATCTCCTTTAAATAGAATTTCTCCTTCAACCTTGCCTGTTCGAGCTTCGACTAAGCCCATAATCGACAATGAGGTGACGCTCTTCCCACACCCGGATTCTCCTACAACTCCCAGCACTTCGCCTGGCAAAACGTGAAAATCGATTGAATTCACAACCGGAATGGATCCATCATCGGTTTGGAAGCTTGTCCTCAGCTGTTTAACCTCGATAATTGGACTCTTCATTTATCGGCCTCCCTTCTCCTGATGACTAGGTTAATTTCCTCATATTGTCATTATCACATTTATTTTACAGATAGACAATAATATTTCTGAATATTTTCTATATATTGAATAGTATTATAAGTGTTAAAATCTATAAAATAAAGATATATTTGCAATATGACGAAAAAACGGCTGCCGGGAGCAGCCATTTCCAGTGGATTTTATCTTTTCTTTGTGCTGACTGCACCATGAGGAATTGCGGGGAAACAGAGGAAACACATCAAGCGGGGAAGGTTTTTAATTAAAGAATAAGGGCAGGACTAGTTAATTCGTCCACTCTTTGTTCCAGCTTTTCAAGTCTTTGAAGAATCTCAGCATTCTCTTTTATTAACACTTTATATTTTGTTTCTAACCGGGCTGCAATCATCTCCAGCTGCACTAGCTGATATTCAAAATTTGTCGTTTTCACTTGGGTTTTTGCGATGAAACTAATGAGGTCTCCAGTAATTTGTTCCACTCTTTCAATGCGCTGTTTAGGCGGAAAAAATACCGAAGTTTCCATACGGTTGCCGATCTTTTCATCCTCAGGGGTAAATGGCTCCATCCTTCTCATACACTCACTCTCCAGTTATAATTCGATGTGTTCAAACTCCTGCGGCGTGCTTTCAGCCTGCTTTGGTCCGACAAATCTGACCATTTCTGCGACCACTTCTGTTACATAAATTTTTTTCCCTTCTTGATTTTCATAATTTCTGGTTTGAATACGGCCGGTAACCCCAATTAATGAACCCTTTCGGCAATATTCAACCGTATTTTCTGCCGTTTTACGCCAGAGTGTGCACTGTACAAAGTCCGTTTCATATTCACCGACTTGATTCTTAAAGTTTCGGTTTACTGCCAGCGTTACATTCGAAACAGCCTTTCCCTCCGGTGTATATTTGAGTTCTGGATCTCTGGTCAGGCGCCCTACAATCGTTACTTGATTAATCATCTTTTCAACTCCTTTCTGTTCTTATCTTACTGGAAGCCAAATTATTGGTAAAATCGCTGAAATATCTTTTCGCTACGCTTTTTATACGTAAAAAACAGTTTTAAACGCCTCTAAAATAGCATTATTCGACCAAAAGCGATAACGGCCGATCATTTTTATACTTTTTTCAAAAATTTTTAAAAATTCGCAAAGTCCTGTTTCTTTATGAGATTGCTCCCTTTCGGTTATGCTATAATTACAAAAAAAGGATGCAGAACGGAGGTCTTTTATGAAATCATTTAAGTTAATTTCGGTTCAGCTAATCTCAGAGGACAACCAGTTAGTTAACGTTGAGTTAACCGATGGATTAATTATTAATAAAGAGGATGATAACAACACATGGATCGTTGAATCTTTCCTGACAGAAGATGGGTTTAGTAAAATTAAAGATGCCCTTCCTGAAATTAATAAAGAAATTATGATCCAGGCCGTGATCACTAAAAAGGATAATGATCCTGCTTTCATGAAGACCGTTTTACGAAAAATAAAACCAATCAATGGTCATATCAGTTTACTTTTCGAAGGACACCTGCAAAAGTCGCGCAGTAAATACGCTGAACTTTTATTAAAGGATCTTATAGAGCAAGGTATTGTCGGCAATGAATTGATTGAACATTTTAAAGAAAAAATCCGTTCACGTCCGCAAGTTGTCCCATCTTTCAAAAAATAAAAAGGCAGGAAGCGAAAGCTTCTGCCTTTTTATTTCATTATTTGTTTTCATCTTTATCTTTATCTAAGACATCGTCATTACCCGTAGTGCCATTCATTCCACCATTATCATCGACGCCTTCATTTACATCCGGTACGACTTCGTTGTCGTTTGTGTCTGTATTCAGATCGTCGTCTGTGTTATTCATATCATTGTCGTTATTTTCTTCCTGATTCGTACCATTTTCTGGCGGCGGGTTATTTGTATCGTCGTCATTTCCACACCCTGTCAATAGCATGGCTGATAGGACAGATCCCCCGATTACACTAAGCAATTTTTTATTCATCCAAACAAAACTCCCTTCTACTTTTTCTGATCCACAAACTACATGGGTCTGAAGCTAGTTTGCCCGAAATTCTCATTATCTTGCAGCAATTAATACGGTTATTTTAGCCAATTTCTGTAGAACAATGGTGAAGTCGTTTCGCTTATTTTTTCCCTTTTAGTACAGATTATCCGCTATTAGCACAAAAAGAAGACAAGCTTCACAGATTGCGGCTGTTGATTCCATTCCAGATGTTTTGCTTTCCGCGGGCGGGGCAGTAGCCCGCAGGAGTCTTCACGCCAACACTTCCAATTAACGTTCTTTTTAAATGGAAACAGGTGCTACCCAAGAGCTTTCAGGAGGAGATCCATTCAAATCGGGGGAAATTCCATGAAAAATGCCAAAAGAGGTACGGAATGAACCATTCCGTACCTCTTTTGGCTACAAACTGAGACAAGCTTCACAGCTTGTCTTTTTCTACTATGTATTTTATTCTTTATCGCCAAATGCAAACATAATTTCTGTTTCACAGGCAACCTCGCCGTCTACTGTAGCTATGGCTTTGCCTTTCCCTACTGAACCGCGGATTCGAGTAATTTCTACTTCTAAACGAAGCTGATCACCTGGCACAACTTGTCTTTTAAAACGGCAGTTATCGATCCCAGCGAAGAAGGCTAGACGTCCCTTGTATTCTTCTTGACGGAGCATAGCTACTGCTCCAACTTGAGCTAACGCTTCAACGATTAGTACACCCGGCATGACTGGGTAACTTGGAAAGTGTCCATTGAAAAATGGTTCGTTAGCTGACACATTCTTGATGCCTACTGCTCTTTTTCCATCTTCAACTTCTAGTATTCGATCAACTAATAAAAATGGGTAACGATGCTGTATAATTTCCTTTATTTCCATAATATCAAGCATAAAAATCCCTCCTCAGTCAGTTCTTCACTTTCAGAATACCATGAAAGAGACTGACATTCAAAAAAGGCATACGTCCTTGAGAATTACTCACATCACTATTCCTCTTTATTGACAAGATCGAGAATATGAGTCCAGGTTGATTTATCGAAAATCTCCATAGCGTCCCCGCCGCCCATTACTCCATATCCAAACATAGCTCCTAATGTAACGGCTAATACTATTAAAAGTACGACAATCAAAACCCTCAGCCAAATCGGCAGCATTCTGATTCTTATACGCCTATTTGGTCTCGTTTCTTTTTGAGCTTCTAGCTCTTTTTTATATGTTTCTCGGGTCATTGTTTTTTCTTCCATACTGATTGGCACTAGCTCCTTTTAATCAATTTGGTTTAGTTCGAAATCAGTTACCGAATTCCATTTACCAAGCCAGACATTTGGTCAGCCATTGAAATTGCCCTCGATTGAAATTGATACTGGCGCTGAACATTTATTAAATCAGTCATTTCTTTCGAAAGATCAACATTCGAATTTTCGAGTGAGCCTTGTGTAAGAGTAATCTCTTCACGCAGACCGCCATTCAGCGTGTCGAAAACTTCGGCTTCTTGAACGTTTAAATCATTTGGAAAACTCAATAAGTTTCCACTGGTTTTTTCCATGAATTGTGGTTTCTTTATCGAGACAACGCCTAGATTAAAGGTCTGAACACTGCCATCATCTTTAGCAGCAGACAGCTGGCCACTTTTTGAAATAACAAGGTTCTTAAGGCTGCCGCTAATGATAATTGGATCTTGATATTCATCTAATACTGCATTTCCATCACCGGTAACAAGCATCATTTCATCCGTATTCCCAGTGGGTGTCAGATAAAAAGCACCATCTCTTGTATAGGCAGTACTTATCCCTTTTTCATCCTCGGTACGTACCGTGAAAAACAAATCGGGCTTCGTAAATGCCATATCTAAATCACGGTTCGTTGACTTTAACGCGCCTTGTGTCAGCACCTGCTGCGCCTGACCCAATTTAGCACCATTGCCTTGGCGGATTCCGTTCGGCGTCAGTCTGCCTATTTCAGAAGCTGTATCCCCCATATTATTGAACTGTTGAACGAGCAAATCATTGAAGCTGGTTTCGCTTCGCTTAAATCCTGTTGTATCAACATTCGCGATATTATTGCCGATACTATCCAACTTATGTTGAAGCTGGCCTAGTGTGTTCGTTGCTGTAATCATCATACGATTCATTGCCATTCTCCTTTTTCCTTACGGTGTTGGTGATCAGCCTAGCTTACCAACTTCATTGACTGCTTTATCCATGCTGCGGTCATAAGCTTGAAGCATCTTTTGATTTGCTTCAAATGAACGATACGCAGCCATCAGTTCAGTCATCGTCTGTGATTCATCTACATTCGAGCCCTCAAGGACACCTTGATTGAGTGTAAAAGAAACTTCTGCCTCATTATATGCATCCGTTAATTCGGCATCAGCAGCCCGGAATAAGCCGCCTCCTTCTTTAACAAGTGAATCAGGGTTCTCAGCAAATGCAACGCCTAAACGGGCAACTGCTTGATTGTTCTCCGATATGGTGCCGTCTTGATTAATGGTGAAGTCATCACTATTCAGTTGGATACGCTCATTATTTTGATTCAATACGTAATTTCCTTCAGACGTGGTTAAATACCCTGTTCCATCAAGAGTAAAATTACCATTACGCGTATAACGCATTTCACCGTTGCTGTTTTCTACAACGAACATGACCGTTCCCATCTTACCGTTTGCGTCAGCAGGCATCGTTCCGTTAATCAGAGCGATATCTGTTTTCAATTCAGTTTCCTGAACATCACCTTGTGAGAATAACGGCGTAACGTCCTGAACATACACCCCTGTACTTATTGATCCGACATTTTTACTAACCGGTAATTGTAAGGAGTTATCTGTTGGTATATTTTTGCTTTCCATCCGCTGCAAAAGCATTTCAGGAAAAGATCGTATACTTGACTGATCTGCTTTAAACCCGGTAGTGTTTGCATTAGCCAGGTTATTTGTCAGCATTTCAGTTTGGCGCTGCTGCGCTAGCATTCCCGAAGCTGCAGTGTAGAACCCTCTTAACATCCTATTCACTCCTTTTTCTTAGACCAAATTTCCTCTGGTATGGAATCGTAACTTGAACACACTCTTTTCCGATTCTTTTTTTCTCTACTATACATATCGGCAGTTAGCAGATGAAGTTTATCGAAACAAAAGAAATATGAATAGATGTTTTCTCTAAACAGGACAGACATCGTAAGGAAAGAAAGTTAATGGTAAAGGAATTATGCTGAAAGTGAATTCTAGTCAAACAGGGCCCTGGATCCATCAGCGGATCCTCACCAAGGAAGGTGTTGGATGACTAATGAATCCGTAAGGACCCTTGTGCAATCGTATATTATCCGAATTTATGTCTAGGCAGCTTGTCCATATTATCAAGCATAATACCTGTTCCAATTGCTACACAGTCCATTGGATTTTCTGCAACAAGTACAGGAACTTTTAATTCTTCAGCCAGCAGTAAATCAATCCCGTGCAGCAATGCTCCACCGCCTGTTAAAATGACACCGCGGTCTATAATATCTGCGGAAAGTTCAGGAGGAGTCCGTTCAAGCACACTCTTAGCAGCTTGCACAATGACAGCTATTTGCTCACGTAGTGCTTCTTCGATTTCGACAGAGTTAATCGTGATTGTTCTAGGAAGTCCGGACACCATGTCACGTCCGCGAATATCAATTTCTTCATTACGGGAACCTGGAAAAACAGTTGCCACTTGAATTTTGATATTCTCTGAAGTACGCTCACCGATTAACAGCTTGTATTTGCGTTTGACATAGTTCAGTATTTCATTATCAAACTTGTCTCCAGCCATTTTTATTGAAGATGAGGTAACGATATCACCCATGGAAAGTACAGCAATATCCGTTGTTCCTCCACCAATATCAACAACCATATTCCCGCTTGGCTGGAAGATGTCCATTCCAGCGCCGATTGCTGCGACTTTAGGCTCTTCTTCAAGGAATATTTTCTTACCACCGCTCTTTTCAGCAGCTTCTTTAATTGCTTTTTGCTCAACAGATGTAATATTTGTCGGGCAGCAAATTAGAATTCTTGGTTTTGATAGGAAACCCTTTACATTCAATTTATTAATGAAATGTTTTAACATTGATTCCGTTACATCAAAATCTGCAATAACTCCATCCTTCAAAGGTCGGATAGCCACAATGTTTCCAGGTGTACGTCCTACCATTTTGCGGGCTTCTTCTCCTACCGCTAGAACACGATTTGTATTCTTATCAATCGCCACTACAGACGGTTCATTCAACACAATTCCTTTACCTTTAACATGTATCAGAACATTCGCTGTTCCAAGATCTATTCCAATATCTCTAGCAAACATTTTATAAATCCTCCTTGAATCCTCATAAAAAAACCAACTTCTGTCCTAATTAATTATTTTATCACACCGTATAGTCTAGAAGAAGTAGGAATCTAAAAAAACGGCGAAAATTGTCATTTTTTTATATATTTTCTAGTTTGTTGGGATTGTTGTATACTCATCTATTGATGAGTCTTTCCTAAATCGTCCAATAATGTGTATGAAAAACAAAAAACCGGTGTCGGCTGTAAATTCCTAATGTAGTCTCTTTAGAGAGTAACACTTTTTTCTAAGCGTTCCCATTTAAAGATACCACATAAAAGAAATCACTTTGCCTGTTCCGGTTTTTCTTTGACATAGTTTATTCTCTTCAGTCTTTCACCGCCTCACTTTACAATTTCTTCTTCTCGATCTGAACGCTTATATTTCAGCTTAGTCGCTTCCCCGCCCCGTAAATGACGAATCGATTTATGATAATCAAGAATATCTTTTACCAATGTGGCCAGCTCGGGATTAATTTCAGGCAGCCTTTCTGTCAGATCTTTATGAACCGTACTTTTCGATACCCCAAACTCTTTCGCGATAACGCGAACCGTCTTCCTTGTTTCCACGATATACTTACCAATCTTGATAGTTCTTTCTTTGATGTAATCGTGCACACCACTCGACCTCCCCAAATTGGATGTGAGAAGTGTGAAATGAGATTCGCTTCCGACTATAAAAACAATCGCTGCCTCAATAATTATCAATAACGTACACTTCAACTGGATTTATCAATTGTATTAAACGATTCCTCACCTCAAACACTCTCAATGTACGGGTTTGTTTCAGTTTATTAGCTTGGTTAACGATATATGCACGATTTGGGCAATAAGGACAAGGTCTTATAAAACTAAATTTATCGGTTCTATCTTTTCAAAGAGTCATTCGACATAATTTCAACTATTTCCCGAGAAATTTGTAAACTATTAGCAAAAAAAGATACATCTCACTTATAGCCCAAATAAGGGTCACGATCCTCCTTTCTTTAGTCTATTTGAACAGTTGTTCCATTTAGACCATATTTGTGTGTAGAGTTACTGAAACAAAAAAAAGGAACCTGTCCTAAAACCGGACAGATTCCTTCTCTCAGTTGTTGCACATGCGGGATACATGTTCGTTTTGATCTATTTTAATTATCTTGGTTACCAGTTGTATCTTCTTCATCTTGGTTTGTTGGTTCATCGGATTTTTCTGAATCAGGGATATCTGTCCCTTTTTCTAATTCCGGATTTTCATCTGCGGGTACAGCACCTTTGTCACTGTCATTGCTTTCGGCTTTAGTGTCAGAAGGAATGCTTGTTGGTTGTTTATCCATAAAATCAATTGGATTAACAGCTACCCCGTCTTTGCGGATTTCAAAGTGTACATGAACGCCAGCGTCTTCATTAATTAGACTTTGTCCAGCAACCGCAAGTTTTTCACCTTGCTTCACTTTTTCTCCAACTTTCACTTCGATATCTTGAATGGATTGATATCGAGTCACCACACCATCTTCATGTTCCACTTCAACAAGATTTCCATTTAAGGAATCGTCTTCAACTTTTGTTACTTCACCACTGATGGAAGCAACAACGTCAAAAGCTTTGTTGTCTCTTGCAGCTACATCGATCCCTTTATTCGGCTCATATCTATTGTTGTAATAAACGAGTGCTGCTTCTTGTTCTGCTTTGTCAGCATTTTTATCATAGAAGTTTTTCTTAATGACCGTGGCTGAAGCGTCGGCTACTGGCATCTTAATAGATTCAAGTTTGCTGTTTACCTCAACGGAAGGCTGATTGAAGTCCTTAGCCGTTTCTGCCGTTTCTTTGTCTTTCCCATTTTCTGCAGTTTGATTATCGCTATTTTGATACCAAAGCACAGCAGACAAAATAATAGCGGCACTTGCAAGATAAATAGCTGGCATTGTCCAACGTTTTTTTAGTATTCGTTGGAATCTAGATTTTTGAGAAGTATTCTTTTCTTCCTCTCTCATTTAAATCACCTCTGCAATCATTGTGAACAGATTCAAGAGATTATATACCTGCCTCATACTTTTTTTTAGATTTATTTTTTGTTTTCTTGTCTGAATTTATGCATAGAACATTTTACCAGTGGTTTTTTTATGCAAAAAGAGAAATTCCCATTTCTGCTTTTTCCTGATAAACTATTGTTAATCTGACCCTTAAAGGAAGTTTTTTAAAATGAAAGCATTCTTACGTATTGTTCTTTCGATTATTCCATTTATTTATATGGCGCTTATTTGGTATATGTCCAGCAACCCTGATGATTTAATTCTTGATTTGCCATCCTCTGCTACAGACCGGTTCATCAAAGAAGCTCTTCATCTAATCGAATTTGCCATCCTTTATGTATTATTTGTCGTGGCTCTTGCGGCTAATCATAAGCTCACAGCCGCTGCCAGTCTAACAGCAGCGATTATTGCAGGGCTTTACGGGATTACTGATGAACTCCATCAATCCTTTGTTCCCGCGCGCTCAGCCACCCTCATAGACGCAATAAAGGACATTGTCGGTGTATTGGCCGTTTATTTCCACATTCAATATCATTACTTTAAGCACCATAGAGGCTTTTTAACGGTTATTGAAAGAATTTTGCCTAAAAAACAGCGGGACGTATAAAGAAAAGACCCTCCACATACTCGCGTGGAGGGTCTTTTCGATACTGATCCTTATTTTTTCGCCGTGACTGTATTGAGCATAGTGGCGGATGATTGGATCTTAACACCCTGATAATAGTATTGAACAATCTCTTTGTAGTTTTTGCCTTCTTCAGCCATACCGTTTGCTCCATACTGACTCATTCCGACTCCATGGCCATAGCCTTTCGTAGATATAACAATTTGATTACCCTTACGTTCCCAGGTGAAATCCGTAGAGGATAAACCTAATTTTTCTCTAATTTGCTGCCCAGTCAGTTTTTTTCCTCCGATTTCAACGCTTGCTACCCGTTTTCCTGCTGTTCGACTCTTCACCGATCCGACTGTCTCTCCTGTTGGCAGCTTAACGCCTAGCTTGTTTTCAAAGTTAGCGAGAGGAATAACTGTTTTATGATGAAACTCTGGTGATTCTTTATCCCAAGGACTCGAGACACTTTTTAAATAGGGATACGGACTGCTCCAATAATCTTCTGAGTTCTCTGTGTAACCATTGCTTGTAGAAAAGAAGGTAGCCGTTATCGGTTTGCCATTATAGGTTAATACTTGGCTTTCAGTTTGTTTGACTGCGTTTTTTACTTTTTTGAGGTTTCTTGAATAATTCGTTCCCCAGTTTTTCTTTAGTTCAGCTTCGTCCTTGTATACTTGATGCAGAACAGTATCTGTTACGTCTGCTCCCTTAGGCACCCCTAATCGGTTCCCGCTGACCAGTTGATTCACAATGTATGTCCTTGCCGCTAAGGCTTGTGCCTTTAATGCCTCTAATTCAAATTTTATGGGCATCTCAGCTGAAACTACCCCTACCAAATAGGTTTCTAGTGGAATCTCTTGAATCTCTTCAATAGAAGATCGATAGACAGCCACATCAATCTCCGGTGCTGAATCGACTTTCTTGGCTTTCTTTTCACCGTTTTTCTGTTCATTTAAATTCTCCGCTAGTTTTCCGTCTGAAGTATCTGATGAAAAGGGAAGTACAAGTACGGCTGGGATGATGATAACTACAAACGCTACTACTAAAAATAGATTGACCATCGGTTTAAATGCTTTCAATATCCATATGCCTCCCTATACAACCTGTAGTGATTTACGTAGTTCTTGACCAAACAATTCGTTCTTCCCTCCTAATACAAATGGTTTCTGGCCAAGAGACGTTTTTCTATCCACTACAACTATATGGGGCAGGCCGTATAAATATGTCTGTAAACAGAAAAGACCAGCTCACATGAGTGAGCTGGTCTTTTGTAAACTAGTAAATTATCTTATGCGTTCATATCAGCAATTGTTTTTTCTGCAGGTGATTCAACGTTTACACGTTCAATTTCTGCACCAAGAGCAGCTAATTTACCATGGAAATTAACGTATCCACGGTCAAGATGCTTCAATTCAGTCACACGCGTGATTCCATCAGCTACTAAACCATTTAGAATTAACGCAGCTGCTGCACGAAGATCGGTAGCAGAAACTTCTGCTCCCTGAGTGTTAGATGGGCCGCTCAAAATAACAGAACGCCCTTCAATTTTCACTTCAGCGTTCATGCGGCGGAATTCTTCCACATGCATGAAACGATTTTCGAAAACAGTTTCAGTAATCATACTTGTTCCCTTAGCGCGTAATAACAGGGCCATCATTTGTGATTGCATATCAGTTGGGAAACCTGGATGCGGCATCGTTTTAATATCAACCGCTTTTAGGTTATCTTTCCCGATGATGCGCAGACCATCTTCTTCTTCATGAATTTCTACGCCCATTTCTTCCATTTTGGCAATTAACGAGCTTAGGTGTTCAGGGATAGCACCTTGAACAAGAACATTTCCCTTTGTTATTGCAGCTGCGACCATAAAGGTGCCGGCTTCAATACGGTCAGGAATAATCGCATGCTCTGTTCCAAATAACTGTTTAACCCCTTCAATTTTAATTGTTCCAGTTCCTGCGCCTGTTACTCTTGCACCCATTTTATTTAGGAAATTAGCAAGATCGACAATCTCAGGTTCCTTCGCAACGTTTTCAAGGACTGTTGTTCCTTCAGCAAGTGTTGCTGCCATCATAATGTTTTCAGTAGCTCCAACGCTTGGGAAGTCAAGATACACTCTTGCACCCTTCAAACGTCCGTCTACTTCTGCATCGATAAACCCATTTCCAACTTTAACGCGGGCTCCCATTGCTTCAAAGCCCTTCAAATGCTGATCAATAGGACGTGAACCGATTGCACACCCTCCAGGTAGTGCTACACGAGCGCGGCCATTTCTAGCCAATAAAGATCCCATTACTAGTACTGAGGCACGCATTTTACTTACATATTCAAACGGTGCTTCGTCTAATAAATCTTTAGATGCATCTACAGTAACTTGATTATTTTGAAAGGCAACCTCTGCATTAAGATTGCGCAGTACTTCATTTATTGTATATACATCGGAAAGCGTCGGCACGTCTTTAATGATACTTTTCCCGTCACTTGCTAATAATGTTGCAGCGATAACCGGCAAAACGGCGTTTTTTGCTCCCTCTACTTTAACTGTACCGCTAAGCCTTTTTCCGCCGCGGACGATGATATTTTCCAAAAGTATTCCCCTCCGCGTCCATTTTCTCTATATTAATATTCAAACGTTACGATTGGTGTGCCGACTACAAATGTAGTCTTTCCACTCAACCCTTCTGTTCTCAAGGCAAGTTGCAAATTCATGTGATGTTTTTTTTCCAGGTATTGTTCAAACAAGTTGGTTTGTCCTGAAACTGATATGAAATTTGGTTCCTTCATGCTTTCGATTGTTTTCCCCTTAAATACACCTAACAGCCTTGTCATCTCTGAGGTTAAAACCGTATCCATAGTATCACTGATTGTCCCTTGAATACAAGAAAAAATTAGCGGTTTTTCACGAAATATGTCATCTGTTCTTTTTTCGAATGTAGTTGTAAAAAAAGATTTGGCTTCATGATTCCAGTGACTGCCCTTAACCTCATATATGATATACGTAACCATTTGGTTATTTTCGCGGGTAGACATCAAATTAATGCTTTCTTTGTTGTTCGTTTCAGCATTCGTATATGTTCCAATCGCCTTCCAACCACGGGCGTTGTTCTCTTGCTTCCAGATAAATAAAGGGAATTCAGCTTTGAGCTTTTTCACTTCACTTTCAAAACTATGCTGGTCTTTAATACTTAACGTTCTCTCCCTAGCATAGACTGACCACGACTCAATAGTGAGATTTTCTTCTTTCTCAATCAATTCAGTCATTGTAACTATGTCCGTTTTATCCTTGGCCATAATCGTACTATTCCCAAACAACATTGCTATCAAACCAAGTATCACTATGTATGAAAACATTTTTTTTATATTACTAGACATGTTTATTGCCCCTCTCCTTATCTCTAGTTTTTCCATAGAGTGGGAGGGCATACTTAGTACTTATCGTCAGTTACTGACAAAATTTGATACTCATGAACGTTTTTTTCTAAAATTAGACATTTACGTTACTTTCTTCACAAGCAATGAGAAAAAATAAATACGTTCTTAGTTGCTATACAAAAACGGTAGCTGATTTGAAAAGCCTAGGTAATCCAGAAAGAAGTTGCTGACAGTTGATCCAATGGCAATGGTTAGCAGGATATAAAGAACTCTTGCCTTCAGCACTGAATTTGATCTTAACAATTTATCAAAATTCAAGGCTTGAAGTGCCCACCAGGTAATGGCAATGAAAAAAAGGTGTGCAGTAATTCCAATCAAGGCCTGTTGTCCCAGAACTGAAAACATTAAATCCCTCCTAAAAAGACACCCGATTATCATTCTATCACATTACTCATGTGAATTTGGAATAAAAAAGGAAAATTCTTCAGAATTATCTCTTTACCCACTCTTCCCACTATACACCACGAAGATCGAACATACAAAATACAGATTCTCCTATTTTTATTTCTTTCCTTTTCAGCTCTATATTCACAAAAAAACCTACAGCATCTTGTCTGTAGGTTTCGTCTTTATTATTGAAAATCAATGAAATCACCAAACTGCTGGTGTAAAAAATCGAAGGCTATATTCGGTGCAAGACCGAATATAATGGTCATTACAACACAGACAGCTAATAGAATGTTTATCCCTGCAGGTACTTTGGGTTTTGTTTGTATATTCGGCGTCCGGAGAAACAGCTGTACTAGAATGCCAAAGTAATAGATGTATGAAATGACTGTTGTTCCAGCCATAATTGCGGCGAGTACATAAAAACCTGGATCCATGGCAAAAGCTCCAAGGAAAATAGATACTTTGGCAATAAACCCTGCCGTACCAGGTATACCAGCCAGACTTAGAATAGAGATCCCCATTGCCACAGCCAGCCACGGGGAGCGCTGATATAAACCAGACAGCATGTCGGTCTCCTCTTGCTCTGTATTCCCCGAGACCACTTGAATAACTGCAAAAGCCCCTAGATTCATAAACAAATAAGCGAGTAAATAAAACCAAAACGTGTCAAATAAGAAATATTGGCTGCCTAATGTCGCAAATGCTACCAATAAATAGCCTGCGTGGGCAATACTCGAATAAGCAAAAAGTCGTTTTAGGTTTCGCTGTCTTAGGGCAACAACATTTCCAATAATCATCGTGATGCCTGCCAAAAAGGCAATATAAATGGAATTACTCTCAAAAAAGCTGAACGCACCGACCGCATCCCCCCATACATCTCTATACAAAGTGAGCAAGATTCGGAGAATAATAGCGAACCCAGCCGTTTTAGACACTACACTTAAAAATGCGGTGACAGGTATCGGTGCACCCTGATAGACATCTGGTGCCCACATATGAAAGGGTGCAGAAGCAATTTTGAAAGACAGACCAACAAGGACCATGAAAAAGGCGAGCCCGAATAAGTAAAGAAATTGGGTATCTACGGTTTCCTTCATAATCATACTCATCGCCGTAAGATTTGTAGATCCAGTCAACCCGTAAAGATAGCTCATCCCAAACAACGTAATCGCTGTTGAAATACCTCCGCTGATTACATACTTCATTGCCGCTTCATTAGAAGCCGTATGATGTTTTCGTATTCCTGCTAATATATAAGAGGAAATTGACAAAAGTTCCAAACCGATGAACAGTGTAATCAAGTCTCCACTCGACGTCATAATCATGGCACCAAGTAAGGCGGTAAGAAACAAATAATAAAATTCTCCGCGTTGTTCCTTCATCCCCTCTTTAGGTTCATAACTCTCAGCTAGCAGCATCACAAACGCTGCACCTACAAGTAAAAGTAGTTTAAAGGCTTTTGCAAAAGAATCCAGTCTAAATGAATCATCGAGAATACTGACGACTTCTACCGGCAATATCACTAGCAAGGACAGTAAGGATAGGAGAATTCCAATTAGCCCAATCCAAGCAAGCATTCTTCGCCTGATATATGGCGGCCAAAATAAATCTAAAAGCGTTAGTAACACAGCTGTACCAAGAATGATAAACTCGGGTATCATTGCTTCCCAGTGATAATTCAGCATAGTTTGAAGATCCATTTTCCCATCACCTCCCTATCCCGATCATGATTGCATCGAGTGTACGCTGCAGCGGCTCTCCGAGAAGAGATGGATATACCCCAATACTAATAATCAGAAGCAGGAGGATACCTGCTGGGATTTGCTGCAGCGCATTAAGATCTGTAAGATGTTCATGTTTTTCATTTTCTTTGCCAAAGGTTATGCCCATCACGGCTCGGAGCATGTAAACAGCTGTCATAACGATACCAACTGCCCCAATTGCTGCAAGCCATGGTTCGGATTTAAATAATCCTAAGAAAGCCAAAAACTCACTGACAAACCCGGACATTCCCGGCAAACCAAGGGAAGCAAATGAGCCTGCAAGAAGCCAGCCCGATAATCGAGGCATGTTTTTAGCTAAGCCTCCGAGATCTGGAATGAATGATGTGTCAGTCTTTTCCTGGATTATTCCCACCAAGTAAAATAATAGGGCAGCAATTAATCCGTGAGATACTACCTGAAAGACAGCTCCCTGGATCCCAGCTGCTTGTAATGAGCCAAGCCCAATTAACACGACTCCCATATGCGAAATGGAAGAGTACGCTAATACCCGTTTGAAGTCTGTCTGAATGAACGCCATAAACGCTCCATATAGAAAGTTGATTACACCAAGCACCGCTAAGTAAAAAGCAACAGATTTGAATTGCTCTGGGAAGATTCCCATTCCGAAGCGGATCATTCCGTAAGCCCCTATTTTTAACAGCACACCAGCATGAAGCATCACGATTGGGGTTGGGGCTTCAACATGTACCATAACCATCCAGCGGTGCATTGGAAAGATTGGCAGTTTAATAGCAAAAGCTGCCACTAATCCGACTAAGAGGGCATATTTCATGGATGCGGAGATAGGAGCAATAGTCGGCACCCCGCCAATGGTAATAATATGTGTCAGCGCTTGAATATTCGTGGTTCCCGCACGTGCGAATAGAATCATAATCACTAGTAGGAGAATAGCTGAACCAATGCCGTTATAGATTAAAAAGCTATACGCCGCTTTTTCTTTTTCTGCAAACCCCCATTTACCGACTAAAAAGAAGGCCGAGACCAAGGTGAGTTCAAAAAAGAGGAAAAAGAGCACCAAGTTTTGAGCCGTAAATACTCCAAGCATTCCTATTTCTAGAAACAGAAGAAGGATAAAATACCCCTTCCATTCTTTCTTAATGCTGCGTGAGGCGAACGCAGCAAGTGATGAAAGCAAAGCTGTCATCAACACTAACACAAGCGAAAAGCCGTCAATGGACAGTTCATAATCAACTGTAAATAATTTCGCATCATACTGTGAAAGATTTGCAAATCGTATCCAATTATTCTTTATCGTAAAATCAGCTAGAGAAGCTCCGCTTGCATAGTATTGATAAAGAATCAAGGATACCAACAGAGGTGGCACTGTGCCAATAAAGCCAAACATCTTCAGGTTACTTTCATGTTGTTTGGATGTGAGTAGAAGCAGCAGGATGCCTAAAATAGGTGAAAAAACAAGAACTGAGAGCAGGAATGTCATCTAATAAACCCTCCTGTCAGTGCATAAATAATGACTAAGACAGCTAAACCTGCAAAAGCCGCCACACTATATACTTGTACTTGACCTGATTGAAGTCTAGCCCCAGTTGAACCGAGACTACGGATGGTTCCCGTTACTGCCCACTCGAATCCGCTTATAACAAAGCGTTCGATGTATGAACAGAAAAGGGCCAGTCCCTTCACGGTTTTTCCAACTGTAAAGTAATACGTCTCGTCGATAAAGTACTTATTGATAAGAGTGGTATTGATAAACGATCCTTCTTTAATAAGAAAGTTTCGAGAGATGGTCTGCTTCACATAGATTAAATAGGCTAGCAGGATGCCCGAAAGAGAAAAGACTGCTGCAGCCGCCATAATCCATGCAGGTCCTTCTGAATGAGCAGGGACAAGGAGAAATTCGTTACCCTTAACCAGAAAATCCCCTAAATAACTTCCAAACCAAGGAGTCTGGATATATCCTGAGCAGACAGCCAAAATGCCTAGAATGCCCATCGGCAGCACCATGGAAAACGGTGATTCCTTAACTACAACTTCCGTCTTAGGCTTGCCCGTAAAGATAAGGAAAAAGAGCCTGAAGACATAAAATGAAGTTAAAAAGGCTGTAATCATCGCAATCCAGAATAAAAGATAATTTCCATTGACCCAAGCCGATACGAGAATTTCATCTTTACTAAAAAACCCTGATAAAAGCGGCACACCTGAAATCGACAGAGCACCAATTAGAAATAAGGGACTTGTCAGCCGCATTTTTTTCCATAACCCGCCCATTTTATAAATATCCTGTGTATGTATAGCATGAATAATACTGCCCGCTGCCAAGAACAGCAAAGCTTTAAAGAAAGCGTGTGTGAGTAAATGAAAGATTCCAGCCGTATACCCTGCAGTCCCTAAAGCAAGCATCATATATCCAAGTTGACTGATTGTTGAATACGCGAGAATCCGTTTAATATCTTTTTGAACGATGGCAATAGATGCAGCAAAAATGGCTGTGAATCCGCCTATCACCGCTACTGTCTCCATAGCCGCCGAACTCGCTGAAAAGATTGGAAACGTTACTGCAACTAAATATACACCTGCCGCAACCATTGTCGCCGCGTGAATTAACGCAGAGACTGGCGTTGGACCTTCCATTGCATCAGGGAGCCATGAATGAAGGGGAAATTGACCTGATTTCCCGACAGCTCCTGCAAAAAGTAACAGCGCAATAAGTGTCAACATTCCTCCTGATATTTCTCCAGCTCCAATGCTGCTAAAGATTTTTTGAAAATCAAAACTGCCCGTTTTCCAAAATAAAAGGATAATCGCAATGAATAAACCGAGATCTCCGATTCTAGTCATAATAAAGGCCTTTTTAGCTGCTTCTTTGGCTTCCTTTTTATAAAAATAAAAGCCTATCAATAAAAACGACCCTAGACCCACAAGCTCCCAGAAGAAATAGAGCTGCAATAAATTTGGTGAAAGGACAAGTCCAAGCATGGCAAAGGTAAAGAACCCAAGGTACGTATAAAAAACGGAAAAACGCTTTTCCCCTTCCATATACCCCTTTGAATAGATTTGTACGAGACAGCTGACCAGCGAAACCATAACCAGCATCAACGTATTCAGTGCTGTCACTTCAAAGCCTGCCGTTATGTTCACATCACCCGTAACAAGCCAGACTACTTCCTGTTTATAAGTGGGTGCATCTAATCGCTCAACTAAAACAATCACTGAACAGATAAAGGATACGAGTACCGCCACAATCCCGATATAGGCCGCTGACTCTCTCAGCTGTTTGCCGAATAAAAGCAGAATTACACTAGAAAACAGTGGAATTAACGGTATAAGCCATGCATTCTCCATCATCGGTATGTATGCCCCCTTTCATAGACCTGTTAACCATAACTAATGCTTCAACGTATCCATTTCGTCAATATTCACGGTTTTCTTTCTGCGATATAAAGCCATCAAAATGGCCAATCCTACTGCCGCTTCTGCAGCTGCTATGGTAATCGAAAATAAAGAAAAAACCTGTCCAGTTATCGACGGTGTAACGCCCAGCCGACTAAAGGCAACAAAATTGATATTTGCTGCATTAAGCATGAGTTCAATTGAAATTAATACAATGACCGTATTACGTTTTGTTAACGCACCATATAGACCGATACAAAATAGAACAAGTGCAAGAACTAGGTAGGCAGATAGAGGTACCTCCGTCATTGGCTTCCCCCCTCTTCTTCATCATCCGGTTTCTTTGCCAATGTTATTGCTCCAACAAGTGCCACGAGCAACACCACTGAGGCAAGTTCAAATGGAATGACTTGTTTTGAAAAAAGTTCCACTCCAATTTGCTCAGTATTATTTTCATGTAAGGTACTTTCCTGACTCGCTATATCGAGGTTGTAGATTCCTATATACACAGCATAAGCAAAGCCTGCTATGGCAAGCAGCAGCACCCCATGTTTCAAACGGGTCTTTTTCGTACTTGTTTCTGATTCATTATGCTTAGTTAACATGATCCCGAACAGCATGATAATCGTAATTGCTCCTGAATAAATTAAAACCTGCACAACAGCGACAAATTCAGCTGAAAGCAGAATAAAGATTCCGGCAATGCTAAGAAATGATAAGACTAATGCAACCACCATATGAACGACTTTAGTCAGGTTTAACAATAAAACACCACCAAGTATGGCAGCTAGCGCAAGAATGATAAATGCGAGAATCTCGCCAGAAAAAGTCATACCTTATTCACCTTCCGAATATTTTCATCATTTTCATCGAGCCACTCCAAGTTTTTAAATAATTCATCCCGACTATACTCTGCCAGTTCAAAATTATTGGTCATAACAATGGCTTCGGTCGGACACACTTCCGTACAAAGATCACACAAGATACAGATTTCAAAATTAATATCGTACGTATCAATAACTTTTTTACCCTTCTTAGAAGGGTCGGGATGCTTAATTCCTGTCAATTGAATGCAATCTGTTGGACATATGGTCACGCATTGATTGCAAACAATACATTTTTCTGGATAGAACTTCTGGATGCCTCGAAAACGATCAGGAAGCGGCAGCGGTTCATTCGGGTAAGCATAGGTCACTTTTTTTCGCGTTAAATTTTTCAGCGTATAAGCCAATCCTTTTGCTAAACCAATCATATGCTAATCCCTCGCTTTTCTTTTTGGCGATTTTTTATATATCCAGTTTCTCTTCTCAGAATATATTGGGAAACAACTCTTTTAATATAGCAGTTACCATAATATTCGCAAGTGCTATAGGCAGAAGCACCTTCCAACCAAACTCCATCAGCTGATCTGATCGTAACCGCGGCAGGGTAATTCTTATCCAGATTAATAGAAAAACAACCACGCTGAACTTAAGGGCGAACCAAACAGCTGCTGGAATAAAGCCCAGGAACGGAAGAGAATTCCAGCCTCCTAAAAATAATACAGTGGTCAGGGAGGCCATAGCAAACATATAGACATATTCACTTAACATAAACATCGCCCAGCGGAAACCTGAGTACTCAACAAAATAGCCTGCTACCAGTTCAGACTCCGCTTCTGGCAAATCAAACGGTACACGATTCAATTCAGCTACCGACGCAATGATGAAAATTAAAAAGGCGACTGGCTGCAGAACAATGAACCAAACATTTTCTTGAGCCGCAACAATCTCATTGAGGTTGAGGCTTCCCGTTAGTAACACCACACCAACGAGGGACATCACAAGTGGAATTTCATATGAAATCATCTGGGCCGCGGCACGCATTCCGCCGATTAGGGCATATTTATTATTAGAAGCCCAGCCAGCAGTTACGATCCCTACAGTCGTAATCCCCGAAATCGCAACATAATACAACAGACCCACACCAATATCTGCAAACTGCAGCTTATCCGTTAACGGTAAGACCGCTAACACCATAAATGACGGAGCAAAAGCCAGAATAGGCGCAATAACAAAAAGCGGACGGTCAGCAAGCTTTGGAATCGTATCTTCCTTCAGCAAGAGCTTTAACACATCTGCTACTGTCTGAAGCAACCCCCATCTCCCGCCAAGCTGATTGGGTCCAATACGCATCTGCATCAGCCCCATCACTTTTCTTTCTGAAAGAATGGCATACGTGACAAAGCCCAGAACAACAAATAAAAACAAGACCGCAAGTAAAAGAAAAATCGTTGCATTGAGGAGGCTCGGTTCTGATTGCAGCAAGTCTTGAATCACTATCCATCCACCTCTCCCAAGACGATATCAATCGCCCCTAATATAGTCACAAGATTGGCCATATTCTCTCCTTGTAAAAGTTTCGGGAGGATTTGCAGATTATAAAAGGATGGCCTTCTAAATTTTAAACGGTAGGGTTCTTTTTTTCCTTCACTCGCGATATAACAGCCAATTTCCCCACGAGGAGACTCAATTCTCACAAAGCCTTCCCCTTTTGGCACCTTAACAATTTTCGGCACTTTGGCCATAATCGGACCATCGCTTGGAAATTGTTCCACACATTGTTCGATTATTTTTAAGGATTCTTCTATTTCTTCAATCCGGCAATGATACCTTGCCCAAGCATCACCGCTTTCACGGACAGGGACATCAAAATCAAACCGGTCATAAATTGAATAGGGTTCGTCTTTACGTAAATCCCATTTCACACCTGTACACCTTAAGTTAGCTCCGCTTAATGAATAATTAAGGGCGTCTTCCTTTGTATAGGCGCCGATTCCTTTTACCCGATTCATAAATATTTCATTTCCGGTGACGAGCTGATGATATCCCTTGAGTTGTTCCCGCATATATGGAACAAAATCACGGACTTTTTCAATCCACCCCTCAGGCGCATCCCACTTTACACCGCCTACTCTCATATAATTAAAAGTCAGCCGTGCGCCGGATAGTTCATTCAACAGATTAATAATCATTTCCCGCTCACGGAAAGCATACAAAAATGGACTGGTTGCACCCAGGTCCAGCAAGAAGGTTCCCCACCAGACTAAGTGACTGGATACACGCCCGAGTTCCATAGAAAGGACACGTAAATATTCAGCACGATCAGGTATCTTAAGATCCATCATCGTTTCCACCGCATGACAAAGAACATAATTATTCGTCATGGCGGCCAGATAATCCATCCTATCGGTATAAGGAATAATTTGAGTATACTGTAAATTTTCCGCGAGTTTCTCCGTTCCTCTATGAAGATACCCTATCACCGGTGTTGCTTCCTTAATAATTTCTCCATCTATTTTAATAACAAGCCGAAATACCCCATGTGTACTTGGGTGCTGAGGACCGACATTTAATAGCATTTCTTCTATCCGTATCATAGGTTATACCTCCACGTCATACGGTTCATAATCTTTACGGAGCGGGTGGCCTATCCAATGTTCACCAAGCATGATACGCTTCAAATCCGGATGACCCTCGAATATAATTCCCAGCAAGTCATAGGTTTCACACTCCGGCCAATTTGCCCCCTGCCAGAGATGCACGATTGACGGAATCATGGGTTCCGTACGGCTCAACTTCACCTTTAAAGCAACCGGATGGTGATGCTTATGAGAGTACAAATGAACATACACCTCCATATGCGTTTCAAAATCGGTCCCATGCAGCTCCGACAAATAATCAAACCGTAAATTTTCATTGAATTTCAGATATTGAGCAATTTTTAGGTATGTACTAGGCTTTGCAACTAAGGTAGGAACGTCCTTTGATAATTTGTTAATATAGGAATCTTCTAGAGCATCCCTGCCGATATTTTGTGAGATGATTGCAATATATTTATCTAATAGAGGCTGATTAATCGATGGTGAAGCTTCTGGGGTGGGCTCGATACCCGTACTGACTTCTTTTGCTTTGACTCGGGCTGCGGCTGCCGCCTTAGCTTTTGCAGCAGCAACGGCTTTTTTCTTTGCTGCATCCTCGGTATCTTCCATGTCAGAAGAACTTTCTTTCGCTTTCTTTCGGGCTAACGCTGCGGCCTTGGCCTTTTCTACGGCTTCTGCTTTTCTTTCTTCTAAACTCAGCTCTTCACTCGCTTCAGCACCCGCCTTCTCTTCTTCTTTTGTCTTCTTTCGGGCCAGTGCTGCGGCCTTGGCTTTTGCTGCGGCTGCCGCTTTTCGTTCTTCTAAACTCAGCTCTTCACTCGCTTCAGCACCCGCTTTCTCCTCTTCTTTTGCCTTCTTTCGGGCTAACGCTGCGGCCTTCGCTTTTGCTGCGGCTGCCGCTTTTCGTTCTTCTAAACTCAGCTCTTCACTCGCTTCAGCACCCGCCTTCTCCTCTTCTTTTGCCTTCTTTCGGGCCAGTGCTGCGGCCTTAGCTTTTGCTGCGGCTGCCGCTTTTTGTTCTTCTAAACTCAGCTCTTCACTCGCTTCAGCACCCGCCGTCTCTTCTTCTTTTGCCTTCATTCGGGCCAGTGCTGCCGCCTTGGCTTTTGCTGCGGCTGCCGCTTTTTGTTCTTCTAAACTCAGCTCTTCACTCGCTTCAGCACCCGCCTTCTCTTCTTCTTTTGGCTTCATTCGGGCCAGTGCTGCCGCCTTGGCTTTTGCTGCGGCCTCTTTTTTTGCTTGTGCAAGATCTTTGTCATTCGTCATATTAAATCACCCTCTTTCCTGTCTTTGCCTCATAGCGGATTTTTTCTTTGAGCTTATGTATCCCGTAAATAAGCGCAGCGGGATTTGGCGGACACCCCGGTATATAGACATCCACAGGGACAATCTGATCGACACCTTTGACGACTGAATAGGAGTGGATGTATGGGCCGCCTGCTGTCGCACAAGAACCCATCGCAATAACCCATTTAGGTTCAGGCATTTGATCATATAAGCGCTTTAATATTGGAGCCATTTTTTTCGTCACAGTTCCGGAAACGATCATAACATCTGATTGCCTTGGTGAGGCTCGAAAGATGGAACCAAACCGGTCCAAATCGTAATGAGAGGCACCTACCCCCATCATTTCAATTGCACAACAGGCCAAGCCAAAGGTCATTGGCCATAAAGAATTGCTCCTTGCCCAGCCCTTTACCTGTTCGAGTGTTGCTAAGAATACACTTCTTTGCAGCTCTGCCATTTCTTCTGGTGGTATTTTCTCAAGATTCATGTCCATTTCAACACCTTCTTTTTCCAAGCATAAGCTAGACCAATGCCCAGCATGATAACAAAAATCATCATCTCGATTAACGAAAATATTCCAAGTTTTTCATAGGCCACTGCCCAAGGATACAAAAATACAGTCTCAACATCAAAGATGACGAAAAGTAAACCAAATAAGTAATACCTCACATTAAATTGTACTCTTGAATCATGTATTGGCTCAATTCCGCTTTCATAGGTTGAGGCCTTTATGACATTTGGCTTATCTGGGCGTAATAGCTTTCCCATAAATAGTGCGACGACCGGAAGCATGAGACCGATTACAAGAAATACAAATACAAATAGATAACTATTCTGGTAACTGTATAGTCCTTCCATAACAGTCCTCCTCAGCAAACATATATCTTTACATATTCTGGATTAAACGTTGATTTCCTGCTTTAAAAAACAGACTGATTCTTTTGTATGAATCAAAGACGGTCGTCCATATCATATGTATGCTGTTATACATAGAATCAGACTACTTGATAAGGTGTAAGCGATTACATTATAACTTACAATAACTTTTATTAAAGATAAAAAAACACTCCTCTGTTAAGAGGAGTGTTTTCTTATTTATGTTCTGCAGTATTGATACGATTGATCGCACGTCTTAAAGCAAGTTGTGCTCTTTTCGTGTCAGTACTATTTTGTTGGTCCTCTAGCCATTTTTCCGCACGAGCTTTGGCGGTTTGAGCGCGGCCAAGGTCGATACTTTCAGCTTTTTCTGCAGATAACGCAAGAATAGTTACCACATCAGGACGGACTTCAAGGAAGCCTCCACTTACAGCAATATAATCTGTATGGCCTGAATGTTTCAGGCGGACAGCTGCGATATCAAGAGGAGCGACCATGGGAACATGGCCAGCCATAATTCCCAGTTCACCGCTTTTTGCCTTTGTGCTTACCATTTCAACATCTGCATCATATACTGGGCCATCGGGAGTAACAACACTGACTTTTATCGTCTTCATTTCATACCCTCCTTGGTCCCATTATTACGCCATTTGTTTGGCTTTTTCGATAACATCTTCAATTCTTCCTACTAAACGGAAAGCATCTTCTGGAAGTTCATCGTATTTACCGTCAAGAATTTCACGGAAACCTTTAACAGTTTCTTTAACAGGTACATACGATCCCTTTTGACCAGTGAATTGCTCAGCCACGTGGAAGTTTTGAGATAGGAAGTTCTGGATTTTACGAGCACGAGAAACGATAAGCTTCTCATCTTCGTTTAATTCATCCATACCAAGGATAGCTATAATATCTTGAAGTTCTTTATACTTTTGAAGTGTGGATTGAACTTGACGTGCAACTTCATAATGCTCAGGGCCAACAATTTCAGGGCTTAGTGCACGTGAAGAAGATGCCAATGGATCAACCGCTGGGTAGATACCCATTTCAGAAAGTTTACGTTCAAGGTTAGTTGTTGCATCCAAGTGGGCAAATGTTGTAGCTGGAGCCGGATCTGTGTAATCATCCGCAGGTACATAAATTGCTTGAATAGATGTAACTGAACCTTGAGTTGTTGATGTGATACGCTCTTGCAGCTGACCCATTTCTGTAGCAAGTGTTGGTTGGTAACCAACAGCTGAAGGCATACGGCCTAGAAGGGCAGAAACCTCAGAACCTGCTTGTGTGAAACGGAAAATGTTATCGATGAAGAAAAGAACGTCTTGTCCTTGTTCATCACGGAAATACTCAGCCATTGTCAAACCACTAAGAGCTACACGCATACGTGCACCAGGCGGCTCGTTCATTTGACCGAATACCATTGCTGTTTTCTTAATAACACCTGAATCAGTCATTTCATAGAAAAGGTCATTTCCTTCACGCGTACGTTCTCCAACGCCTGCGAATACAGAAATACCACCATGTCCTTGAGCGATGTTATTAATAAGTTCCTGGATTAAAACAGTTTTACCAACACCCGCACCACCGAAAAGACCGATTTTACCGCCTTTGATGTATGGTGCAAGCAGGTCAACTACTTTAATACCTGTTTCAAGAATTTGCACTTCTGTCGTTAATTGATCGAAAGTAGGTGCTTGTCTGTGAATCGGGTCTCTACGAACTGTTGCAGGAAGCGGCTCAGCAAGGTCAATGTTTTCGCCTAATACGTTGAAAACACGTCCTAGTGTTACTTCACCTACTGGTACAGAAATTGGTGCTCCTGTATCAAGTGTCTCTGCACCACGAGTTAAACCGTCTGTTGAAGACATAGCTACTGTACGAACAGTATTATCACCTAGCTGAAGGGCAACTTCTAATGTTAATGGAGTGCCAGACGCTGTTTTTTCAATTTTTAGCGCATTATAGATCTTAGGAAGCTGTCCGTCTTCAAATTTCACGTCAACTACTGGACCCATAACTTGGGTAACGCGTCCTATATTCATCGTTTTCCCTCCTTGCATACTTATGATGACTTTTTTAAAGATCGGAACGGAAAGCAAGTCATCAACACTTTTCCGTTCTCATTATTTACTATTCTAGTGCCGCAGCTCCGCCGACAATCTCAGTAATTTCCTGAGTGATGGCTGCTTGCCTTGCACGGTTATATTGAAGAGATAGTGAATCAATTAATTCAGCAGCGTTATCTGTGGCATTCTTCATGGCAGTCATACGAGCGGAGTGCTCACTGGCTTTACCATCTAATAATGCACCAAAGATTAAGCTTTCTGCATATTGAGGAAGTAATACTTCCAAGATTTCTTCCGCATTCGGTTCAAACTCATACGAAGTCAATTTACCAGATGCAGCTTTGACGTCTGCCAAAGGAAGAATTTTCTTTTCAGTTACTTCTTGCAATATCGCACTGACATAATGGTTATAGTACATATACAGTTCATCACAAAGTCCATTTTGGAACATGTCCACTGCAGACTTAGTAAGATTACTGATATCAGCGAAATTAGGTTGATCCGGTACGCCAACTACATCAAGCTCAACATTCATTTTACGGTTGATGAAGAAGTCGCGGCCGACTCTTCCGATTGCGATAATGATATACTCGTCAGCAGATTTGTGACGTGCTTGGATCGTTTTTAAAACGTGACGTAACACGCTGCTGTTATACGCACCAGCCAAACCGCGATCCGATGTAATAACAAGGTAACCGGTTTTCTTTACTGGGCGTGATACTAGCATTGGATGAGCTGCATCCGCACTGCCGCCGGCAATACTTGCAACAACTTCTTGAATCTTATTCATATAAGGACCATACGCTTTTGCATTTGCTTCAGCGCGGTTCATTTTAGAAGCAGATACCATTTGCATAGCTTTGGTAATCTGGCTAGTTTTTTTCGTTGATGTAATACGAGATTTTATATCGCGTAAAGAGGCCATTGATTCTCACCACCCTTAAAATTATTTAGACCAAATTATTCAGAGATAACGAAGTTCTTTTTGAATTCGTTAATCGCAGCAACGATCGCATCATCTTCAGGAAGATTGCTAGTCGTACGAATATGATCTAATAATCCCGGATGTGAACGATCTAAGAATACAAAGTACTCTTCTTCAAAGCGAAGAATATCTTGTACCGGAATATCATCTAAGAATCCTTTTGTTAATGCATAAAGAATCATAACTTGTTTTTCAACTTTAATCGGTTTGTTTAGGTCTTGTTTAAGAACCTCAACAGTCCGTGCTCCACGGTTAAGTTTTGCTTGAGTTGCTTTATCAAGATCTGAACCGAATTGTGAGAATGCTTCAAGCTCACGGTATGCAGCAAGGTCAAGACGTAGTGTACCGGCAACTTTTTTCATTGCTTTAATCTGTGCTGATCCACCTACACGTGATACGGAAAGACCGGCGTTAATCGCTGGACGTACACCTGAGAAGAATAAGTCAGATTGAAGGAAAATCTGGCCGTCAGTAATAGAAATTACGTTTGTTGGAATATAAGCAGAGATATCTCCAGCTTGTGTTTCAACGAACGGAAGTGCTGTAATTGAGCCTGCACCCAATGTATCATTCAATTTAGCTGCACGTTCCAGTAAACGGGAGTGAAGATAGAATACATCCCCTGGGAACGCTTCACGACCTGGTGGACGGCGAAGCAGCAAGGACAATTCACGGTATGCCGATGCTTGTTTTGAAAGATCATCATACACGATCAACACATGTTTGCCTTCGAACATGAAGTGTTCAGCCATACTTACACCAGCATAAGGAGCTAGGTATAATAATGGTGCTGGTTGTGATGCAGATGCAGAAACAACGATTGTGTAATCTAGTGCACCATTTTTACGAAGAGTTTCAACAGTTCCACGAACAGTTGATTCTTTTTGTCCAATAGCTACATAGATACAGATCATGTTTTGGTCTGCTTGGTTAAGGATTGTATCGATCGCAACAGATGTTTTACCTGTTTGACGGTCACCGATAATTAACTCACGCTGCCCACGGCCGATTGGCACAAGAGCATCGATCGCTTTAATACCCGTTTGCAATGGTTCATGAACTGATTTACGGTCCATTACGCCTGTTGCTGGGCTTTCAATTGGACGTGTTTGAGTCGTTGCGATTGGGCCTAAGCCATCCAACGGTTGTCCAAGCGGGTTAACAACGCGGCCGATTAGCTCGTCCCCTACTGGTACTCTCATAATTTGTCCTGTACGGCGTACTTCACTGCCTTCTTGAATATCACGGAATGGTCCAAGGATAACAACACCTACGTTGTTCTCTTCAAGGTTTTGGGAAAGACCCATCGATCCATTTGCGAATTCAACAAGCTCACCAGACATAACATTATCTAAACCATGTACGCGTGCGATACCATCACCTACAGTGATAACTGTACCTACATCACTTACATTAATTTCCGACTGATAGTTTTCAATCTGCTTTTTAATCAGCGCACTGATTTCTTCAGCTTTGATGCTCATGAACTTCACCCCTGTCTTGTGAATATTAACTTAATAATTGTTTGCTAAGACGATCAAGTTTACCACTGACACTGCCATCAAAGATGCGGTTGCCAATTTGTAACTTGATGCCGCCGATAATGCTGCTATCAGCAATATTGTTTATTTTTAGCGTTCTTTTTCCAACCTTCGCTGCAAATGCTGCAGAAACAGCTTCGCGCTCCGTGTCAGTAAGTGGACGTACTGTGTAAACAGTAGCCTCTGCAATCGAGTTTTCCTCATTAGCCAGTTGAATAAACTCTTCTGCCATCAACTTAATCTCTCCAGTACGATGACCTTCAAGCATGATGAATAGTGTGTTTATAATTGGTTCGGAAAGCTTAGAAAAAGAGTTCGCAATGACTTCTTTTTTTGCACTTTTCGACAGTTTTGGATGTTCTAGAAATGCTAGGAGATCCTTCTGTTCTGAAAAGATTTGTTTAACTGCTTGGAGCTCTTCTTCCATTTGAGTAAGAAGGTTTTGCTCTTTGGCAATCTTAAAAAGAGCTACGGCATATCGCTTGGCTACAGCTAAATCGCTCATCGCTCTTCTCCTGCCTCATGAATGTAATCATTAATCAGTTTTTCTTGATCTGTTGCTGAAAGTTCTTTTTCAATTACTTTAGAAGCAATTAATACAGAAAGTGAAGCCACTTGTTCGCGTAATGCTGTAACAGCTTTTTCTTTTTCCTGAATAATTTCGCGTTTTGCCGCTTCTTTAATACGATCAGCTTCCGTGCGTGCATTGATGACAATGTCTTCACGTTGAGCTTCACCTTGTTTTTTAGCATTTTCAATTAATTGAGCTGCTTCAACACGTGATTGCTTTAAAAGCTCACGTTGTTCTTCAAGGTGTTTTTTTGCATCTGTTCTTGCTTCTTCAGCTGCACTGATTTCATTCGCAACGTGTTCTTCACGTTGTACCATGATTCCCATTAATGGGCCCCATGCAAATTTCTTAAGCAACGCTAACAGTACAATAAACATAACTAATTGGAATAAAACATCGCCGCCAGTAAATAAGGCTTCTCCGAGTACAAAACCGCTTGTTAACACGCTTGGTTCACTCCCTTCACAAGTTTCACTTGATAAAACATCGAACTAACCTGCATGAAAACAGGATTGTGGGCATAAAGGAAAGGCGAAGGTTCACATGGAACGATCTTCGCCATTTTTGAACATCTAAACTTTCTATTATGAACCTAAAACGATAAACGCAATAACTACACCGATGATAGGCATAGCCTCAACAAGACCTACACCGATAAACATAGTAGTTTGAAGAATACCACGTGCTTCTGGTTGACGTGCGATACCCTCTACTGTTCTTGAAACGATAAGACCGTTACCAATACCTGCACCTAGTGCTGATAAACCAATTGCAATTGCTGCTGCAAGAAGACCTACTGAACCTGTCATTATAAAATATCCTCCTTAAAAATGTATAAGTTTTTTTTATTATTTAGTTCATAATGAACTTATAATTAATGGTCTGAACTGACTTTGTGAGACAGATAAACCATTGTTAACGTAACGAAAATAAATGATTGGATAGCACCAACGAAGATACTATAACCCATCCAAACTACAGTTGGGACTATGGCGCCAATTAATCCAAATGCGCCAGTCATTGCAAGCGATCCCGCTAACAGACCAAGCAATACTTCACCAGCATAAATGTTACCATACAGACGCAGACCCAGTGTCAGAGTATTGGAAAACTCCTCTATCAATGTCATTGGATTTTTGTATGATTTCATATACCCCTTGAAGCCTTTCATTTGAATCCCGTAATAATGTGTTAAACCTAGGATCATTACTGCAAGCGTCATCGCTACTACTGGATCAGCTGTAGGTGATTTCCACCATAGTTCATGATCAATTGTAATTGCGAATGGGATACCTAACATATTCGAGATAAATATGTACATGATCAGCGTCATACCAAGTAATTGGAAGCGGCCGCCTGTTTTCCAGTCCATTGAGCTGTTAATCATGTTCTTAACGAAATCCATGACCCATTCCATAAAGTTTTGCATCCCGCTTGGTTTCATTGCTAAATTACGCGAACCAAGGACAGCAATAATGAATACGATCAGACTTGCTATGGTTATCATCAGAACATTACTCAAGTTAAAATATAAACCCATAAACTCTCTTATAGGCGCTTCATGATTCAACTATATTCACCTCTCTTCCCCTGCGATCAACGTTTTAAGTGGATGAAAAAATCTATAATAATGACAAAATAAGCTGTCATTAATCCCAATACGACACTAATCATATGGAAATGCTCTGAAAACTCCAGCGCAATAATAACGGCTAAACCTGCTGACGCAAACCTAGTCATCGTTCCAAGTGATTTAATTTTGGTACCTTCATCAAGTGCTTGACTGAACTTCTTCATTTTTTGATTTATCAGCCATAAGTTATACAAACTTAAGCTAGTCCCAAGTAAAAGCCCTGCAAATACAGCTTGGTAACTTGTAAATCCCCAGCCCAATACAAAAATCGCCAAGAGATAAATCATATATTTACTCTGCCTTTTGAATACAAGTGTAACTTCTGGCATGGTGTTTTTAATCTCCTGAAAATGATTTTTTGCTGAGTGGAGCATTGCATTCCTGCAAGTCCTAATTGAAGGCCGGTTATTCATACGGCAACTCGGTATCAAGCGTTGATCCGACTAATTGAGAAAGGATCGCTGACAAAGCCCTCTCTGAAACGGGCTGCGATAACGGGTATATGACTGTATCGCCGCGATTGAGTGTGGAAGACAACCACGTTGTCCAATTTGCATAGTGGGTTTTTAAATGTATAAAAGAGTCTGAAAACCCTCTCATTCGACATCCTTTGTTAGCATACAATAGCCTACAATTAATGTCAATGCGTCGTTCGTGAAAAAACAAGCTACTTATACATCGTTCTTTAATTGTTCACAATTTGGTTGCTATTTTCTATTGACATGCAAGTAAAATGGTGTTTTTCCCTTAATTTATGACGATTTGAGTTTCAATTTGATCTTCTTGTCCAGCTCTTCTTGCAAAGATAATTGCACGGTAAGTTCCCGGCGGCGGCAGATCTGATTTTTTGATTTCTTTCTTAATCATCCCCTGCGGGACCTGCTCTGCACGGTCAATAAGACCCATATAACGAAAACTATCCGCTTCATATAAAGCAATTCCAAAATCGTCTGCACCTCTTGGAAGGTACACTTCATAATGGTACATATCTTTTGTCTCTGCAGGACCGAATTCAAACCCCATAACTCTTGGGTAATTGGGTTCTTCCTTTACATACAAAAAAGGTAGACTGATTCGTTTTCCTGCTTCTAATAACGTTAAGTACCCATCATAGATTCCTGTTTTTAGCTGCGAAGGATTGACCTGAAGACCTAAGACTATTTCCTTCTTCCCCCCTGGCTTGATTTTAAAAGAAGCTGGCAAATCCCATATGAGTCCATTTTCCTTTGGCGGCACAACAAACGAGTACTTCCTTACTTTATCACTCGTGTTTTCGACAACGAATTTCTGTTCGTGTTCGTCAATGCCCTCCTTCTTCGTAAACAAACCGAACGCCATTGAACTTGGTTCAAGCAGCGTGTCAGCTTCTAACGCCTCCCTAATCTGTAGGCGGCCTGCTCCCTGTTCAAAGGTTCGATAAAGCAAACCCTTTTCGTTTTTTAAGGGTTTCGAGGTACTCATCAGTGCTGACTTAATTTGCTTTGGTGTCCAATCAGGATGTATTTGCAGCAGCAGCGCACATGCACCAGCAACATGCGGGGCAGCCATACTTGTTCCCTGAAGACTGAGGTATCCAGAGGGAACGGTACTATCGATACCGACTCCAGGCGCAAGAATATCCGGCTTGATTCCCCAAGTCACTGTGACAGGACCTCTTGAGCTAAATTCCGCCAACAAATCCTGCTCCATCCTATAGGTAAAGTTCGCCATGGTGCCCCTTCCTTTTCCCGCAGCCTTTATCAATGATTCTCCCTTTTTCTTTGAAATCGAAACGACTGGAATCTTTACACCTTCTTCAATTAATCCCATGAAGTTACCTTTTGTATTGTTATAGATAATGACACCGATAGCGCCCGCTTTCTCGGCATTTTTCGCTTTTTCAGAAAAGGTTGTTGTCCCGCGTTCGACCAATGCAATCTTCCCTTTCACCTTCTTTAGTTCCTTCGGCTTCCCAGTTCCACCATCTATAATCTCCTGACTATAAGATAACTCCCAAGGCTTAGAACCTTGAAATACAAGTAAGGGTGATTTATCTTTACTCTCCCCCAGACCCCAAGCAGCATAAGCAACCTTTAACGGAGGGGTAGATGCTCCGACCGAAATTGCTTTCTCTGCTGTTCCAGGTGAACCGACCGTCCATACATTAGGGCCAGAGTTTCCATTTGAGGTAACCGCTACGATTCCTTTATCTACAGCTTTGTTCAGAGCCAACGATATGGGCAGATCAGGGCCATTGATATTATTGCCTAACGATAGATTGAGAACATCGACGTCATCCTCGATAGCTGCATCAATGGCTGCCAAGACCTGTTCTGTATCGCCCGCCCCACCAGGACCCAGCGCTCGATATGCATAAATTTCCGCTTGTGGAGCAACTCCCTTCATTTTTCCATTAGCTGCAATAATACCCGCGACATGTGTCCCATGAAGTGTCGCCTGATCTGCCGGCTCCTTCGTTTCCATCGGATCATTATCACCATCAACCAAATCCTTCCCGCCTTTGTAAGACTGGGCTAAATCTGGATGGGTATAGTCAATCCCTGTATCAATAATCCCAACCTTTACACCTTTACCAGTTACTCGCTGATGGTTCTTATCAAAAAAAGTTCGCGCCTCATCACTGCCAATGAATCGAATGCTTTCATTAAGCTGCGCTCGGTACACTGTCACTTCCTCAACCAAATAGATTCCCTTTTCCTTTTTCAGTTTTATAAGATCCCCTGCCCTGCCCGAAACAGAAAAACCCGTTAACGCATGTCTATATACATTTCTCAACTTTAGAGATGGATAATCAGCTAGAAATTGATTCACTTGTTTTCTAGAAACAGGATGACTCGTCATCACAATCGCCTTCGTCTGTTTCTGGAGAAGAGGCAGCTCCTCTTCTGCCGACACAATCGGTTGTGTCAAAATGAATCCTACAAGGATTAAAGACAAAACCTTCTTCAACATACAACACCCCATTTTTTAGTTAGGGTTTCACAGATAGAGAAGCCTATTCATATCTAAACTAAATTATCTAAGATATTTGGTGCACTCCACGACATTCGTTCTGTGCGGAGCGGCCTAAGTTTTGTGCGCCTGGGGCTTATTTATGTGCGGAAACGAGTTAAACGGTGCGCTTCAGCCTCTTTTGTGTGCGGAAGGCTTTTTGTGTCCTGCAGGGGGTTGTTGAAAATGTGTCGCTCAGCTTGGATCTTGGTGAATTTTCAAACTTTTTTATAGACAGTTACACTTTTTCAAAAATAAAACCGGTTTTGACCTATGCAGCTGAGGGAATTCAGGTTCCTTTCAAGTCGTTCTGTGCGGAGCGGCCTAAGCTTTGTGCGCTTGGGGCTTATTTATGTGCGGAAACGAGTTAAACGGTGCGCTTCAGCCTCTTTTGTGTGCGGAAGGCTTTTTGTGTCCTGCAGGGGGTTGTTGAAAATGTGTCGCTCAGCTTGGATCTTGGTGAATTTTCAAACTTTTTTATAGACAGTTACACTTTTTCAAAAATAAAACCGGTTTTGACCTATGCAGCTGAGGGAATTCGGGTTCCTTTCCAGTCCTTCTGTGCGGAACAGCGGAAATATGGTGCGGAGCGGCCTAAGCTTTGTGCGCTTGGGGTTTATTTATGTGCGGAAACGAGTTAAACGGTGCGCTTCAGCCTCTTTTGTGTGCGGAAGGCTTTTTGTGTCCTGCAGGGGGTTGTTAAAAATGTGTCGCTCAGCTTGGATCCTTTGGTGGACTTCCAACCTTTTTTATAGATAGTTACACTATTTGAAAAGTAAAACTGCTTTTGACCTATGTTGCTGAGGGAATTCGGGTTCCTCCACAGTCCTTTCTGTGCAAATCAGAGCGATTTCTGTGCAAAGCACTCCATTTTATGTGCAATTGGAACTGATTTCTGTGCAAAGTCCCGAAAAAAACGGTGCACTTTATCCTCATTTGTGTGCAAATGACTTTTTTCGTCTTGGAGGGGTTGTTGAAAATCTGACGTGGTTTATAGAGGGTTCCTCTCCAGTCGTTCTGTGTGAAAGAAAGCCTGGATAAAATAGAAAAAAGACTGCCGAGAGGTTTCTCGACAGCCTTATGAAAAAGTCAGCGTGACTTTTCCTTTTTTCCTTCCACCCGAAACGGTTCGGGAGGTGTATCGGTTTGTTTGAAGTAATAGCGGATGGCTTCTGCAATTCTGACAGAAGCATTTCCATCTCCATATGGATTAGAAGCATGGGCCATGCTTTGATATACTTGCTGGTCGGTCAAGAGTTCCATTGCTAAATTGAAAATGGTTTCTTCATCCGTGCCGGCAAGTTTCAAAGTTCCCGCCGATATTCCTTCTGGTCGTTCAGTGGTATCTCGTAAAACGAGAACGGGAACGCCAAGAGTCGGTGCTTCTTCCTGTATGCCGCCTGAATCCGTCATAATTAGATGTGCTCTTGCAGCGAAATTGTGGAAGTCAAGAACATCAAGTGGTTCGATTAGATGTATTCGCGGATCATTCCCAAGAATTTCATCTGCAAGTTCACGGACAGCTGGATTCAAATGAACGGGATAGATGACTTGTATATCGTCCTGTTCAGCCAAAATGCGTTTCACTGCTTTAAAAATATTCCGCATCGGCTGTCCTAGATTTTCTCGGCGGTGAGCCGTCATTAAAATTAAACGGTCACTGCCAATCTGGTCTAGAATCGGATGTGAGTAGCTTTCGGAAACGGTTGTTTTCAACGCATCTGTAGCGGTATTACCGGTCACAAATATGTTATCTGTTTTATTTTCGAGCTTCAGGTTTTCTACGGCAAGATCCGTAGGTGCAAAATGCAGATCAGCGATGATCCCCGTCAGCTGCCTGTTTACTTCCTCTGGATAGGGAGAGAATTTATTCCACGTCCGCAGACCTGCCTCAACATGACCGACGCTGATTCGATTATAAAAAGCCGCAAGACTCGCAACAAATGTCGTTGTTGTATCCCCATGCACGAGCACGATATCAGGCTTCGCTTCTTTCATTACTTTGTCCAAGCCGCTAAGTCCTCGTGTTGTGATATCAGCAAGCGTTTGGCGATCCTTCATAATATTAAGATCATAGTCAGGCTTAATCGAAAATAAGTTCAACACCTGATCTAGCATTTGCCGGTGTTGAGCGGTAACTGCCACGATGGGGGTGAAATAATCTGGATGTTTTTGGAATTCAAGCACTAAGGGAGCCATTTTTACAGCTTCCGGTCTTGTCCCAAAAATCGTCATAACCTTAATTGGTTTGATCATTTTTTCACCTCCGCACTTATTTTGTTCCGAATAGACGGTCTCCAGCATCCCCAAGACCTGGAACAATATAACCATGGTCGTCTAGCTTTTCATCAAGAGCCGCAATGAAAATATCCACATCAGGGTGAGCCGCTTGAAGTGCTTCTACTCCTTCTGGAGCTGCAATTAGGCACATGAATTTAATATTAACCGCGCCGCGCTTCTTGATGGAATCAATGGCTTCAATAGCCGATCCGCCTGTAGCAAGCATTGGATCAACCACGATGCACTCACGTTCAGCCAAATCACTTGGAAGCTTCACATAATATTCAACAGGTTTAAGCGTTTGTGGATCACGGTAAAGACCGACGTGACCGACCTTCGCAGCTGGAATCAGCTTTAAGATTCCATCAACCATTCCAATACCTGCGCGCAGAATTGGAATAATGCCTAATTTTTTACCTGATAAAACATTGAATGTCGCTTTACATACTGGTGTTTCGATTTCTACTTCCTCAAGAGGAAGATCTCTAGTAATTTCAAAAGCCATCAAAGTTGCAACTTCGTCAACAAGTTCACGGAATTCTTTCGTACCTGTTTTCACGTCACGTATGTATGCGATTTTATGTTGAATTAGCGGATGATCAAAAACAAATACTTTTGCCATAATAAGTCGCTCCTATTCTTTGTGTGGAATTTTCCTTATTTCCTCGGTCATTTCAGACCAGACATCTTGACACTTCTACCCATTCTACAGAAAAAGCAGGAAGACTTCAATAAATTATAAGAAGTCAGACCTTGGTTGGGAAAATAGAGAAAAAGCCGCCCTAAAAGTCAGGCGGCTTCGTTTCTTAATACTCTGCGTATAATTGATATTTACTCGAAAGAGCTTCCACTCGTTTAGATGCTTCTTCAAGTTTTTCTTCATTTTCAACATTTTTCAAAACAAGGCTAATAATAGAAGCAATTTCATCCATATCTTCTAAACTAAAGCCTCGTGAAGTAACAGCCGCTGTACCAATTCGAATACCGCTTGTCACAAATGGTGTTTCCGGATCAAACGGAATTGCATTTTTATTAACTGTAATACCAATATCATCTAAAGCCCGCTCAGCTACTTTTCCTGTAAGATTCACAGAGCGTGTATCTAATAGTAGTAAATGATTATCTGTACCATCAGAAACTAGCTTTAATCCTTCATTTTTCAAGGATTCACCAAGACGCTTGGCATTATCAATAATTTTTTGAGCATACTCATTAAAATCTTCTTCTAGTGCTTCGCCAAACGCAACCGCTTTTGCCGCAATAACGTGCATCAACGGACCACCTTGGATACCTGGGAAGATTGATTTATCAATTTTCTTAGCAAATTCTTCTTTACACAGAATCATACCGCCGCGAGGACCGCGAAGTGTTTTATGTGTAGTAGTTGTAACAAAGTCTGCATATGGAACGGGACTCTGATGAAGACCTGCTGCAACTAAACCAGCAATGTGCGCCATATCGACCATTAGGTAGGCACCCACTTCATCAGCAATTTCTCTGAATCGTTTAAAATCAATTTCGCGCGGATAGGCACTTGCACCCGCAACAATTAATTTAGGCTTGTGTTGACGTGCTTTTTCAAAGACGTCGTTATAATCAATACGATGGTTTTCAGGATCAACGCCATACTCAACAAAGTTATATTGCACACCGCTGAAGTTTACCGGGCTGCCATGTGTTAAGTGTCCGCCATGTGATAAATTCATACCAAGCACTGTATCTCCCGCTTCAAGCACTGTAAAATAGACCGCCATATTCGCTTGAGCACCCGAATGCGGCTGAACGTTTACATGCTCAGCTCCGAAGATTTTTTTCGCTCTGTCTCGTGCTAGATCTTCAACGATATCAACGTATTCACATCCGCCATAATAGCGTTTACCAGGATATCCTTCTGCGTATTTATTTGTCAAAACAGATCCTTGAGCTTCCATTACTGCTTCACTCACAAAGTTTTCAGAGGCAATTAGTTCAATCTTGCTTCTCTGACGTCCTAATTCCTGCTGGATTGCTTTGTACACTTGTTCATCTTGCTTCGCTAAACGGTTCATTCGGATATCCTCCTTGTGATTGACTGTACAAACGCCTTTGACACGTAAATACGAACGACGTACTTAGCCGTCCTCTTAAATTTCCTCTTTCATTTTACCATGTTGGACTAAAGAGTGGTAGTCTGGAATATTATTATTATTTCGAACATTTATCTAAATAAAATCAATAACATTCGGATTGAATGGGTATTTTCATATTTTTTTACTAAATTCTGTATTAAATACACAATTTCGCTCATTGTCAAACAACTGCAAAAATTTACCGACCAATAAGGAAACCCGGTTTCCAAATAGGAACCGGGTTGCTTTTACGTACAATGTTTATTCTCTTCAAGATCTTTATAAACTGCGCGCTCTCCGCCAATCAATTTAGGACGGGTCTTTGCCATCGTGACATGAGCCGAACCGATCTCCTTAATAGAGACTCTGATTGGAACGGCAACCTGTTTCAGATGCATTCCAATAAAGGTGTCGCCAATATCAATTCCTGCATCAGCTTGTATCTGTTCGACTACAACTGGATCGTTAAACCGTCGGTATGCGTATGCTGCCATGGCCCCTCCTGCTGTTCGGACTGGGATGACTGACACGATACCGTAGTTTTTTCGTTCAGCCGTTTCACGTTCTACTACAATTGCCCGGTTTAAATGTTCACAGCATTGAAACGCGAGGTCGATTTTTGTCTTACTCTGCAGATCGGACAGTTCATCAAAAATAATTCCAGCTACTTTATCCGTCCCCGCGCTGCCGATTTGTTCACCAATCACTTCACTTGTACTGCAGCCAATAATCAGCAGCTGTTTTTCTCTAAGCTGGGCTTCATTTTGGAATTCCTGTACTAAAGTGTTCAAGTGATTTTTCCATATTGTAAGTTCCGTTTTTAAAGAAGTTTCTATTGTCATAAAAGACAGCAACCCTTCCTATTACAGATCCTAGTTATTTTGTTCTTCGTATTCTGTGATTTTGCCGATTCGATTGGCGTGACGTCCACCTTCAAAATCAGATGTCAGCCAAGCTTTTGCAATCTCTCTTGCTAAACCAGGTCCAATAACACGCTCACCCATTGCTAAAACATTACTATCATTATGTTCACGAGTTACTTTAGCTGTAAATACATCATGAACCAGTGCACATCGGATGCCTTTAACCTTGTTAGCGGATATACTCATACCAATGCCGGTGCCGCAAATTAAGATCCCGCGGTCAAACTCACCTGAAGCTACTTTTTTCGCTACAGGAAGGGCATAGTCTGGATAATCGACTGATGTCGAGCAATTACAGCCAAAGTCCTCATAGCTGATCTCAAGCTCATCGAGTAAATTCTTTATTTCTTCACGGAGTTGATTCCCTCCGTGATCAGAAGCAATTGCCACTTTCATGATAAATTTCCTCCTCATAATAGCTATAATCGTATCTTTATTGTGTCACAAAAAACAGCAAAGATAAAGCCGTCTGAGCAGATTGATTCTTGAATTCAGTCTGGTAAGATTCTACAGGTATTCCCAACATAATTTTACACCTGAAAACGCACGATCGTTTGCTTTAACTTGTCCGCTTGTCCTTTTAATTCATGGACTAGTTGATCGACTTGTTCAATAACCTGTGTCTGTTCCTGAGTGGCGGACGTGACTTCTTCAGCCCCTGCTGAAGTCTCTTCAGCAATCGCTGCAACTTCCTGTGACTGATGAGACGTTTCATGAATGCTATCCATCTGACGGCTGACAAGTTGAGTGATCTCCCGAACATCATTAACCACATGATGAACCGCTATTGTCACTTCCTCTATGGCTGCATTTGTTTCTGCACCTTTTTTCGCTTCTTGATTAGCTGAAGTCACTTGGTCGCTGATTTGTTGAACCATTCCCTGTACATCTGATTGTATGGTCTGAATCAAATCGGATATTCCCTTCACAGCATTCGCACTTTCATCAGCAAGCTTTCGCACCTCTTCTGCGACAACCGCAAAGCCCTTACCATGTTCACCAGCTCGAGCCGCTTCAATTGATGCATTTAAGGCTAGTAAGTTGGTTTGTCCAGCAATATCTCCAACCAGCTGAATAATCCGCTCTACCTTCTTTGCATTTTCCTCCAGGCTTTTCACCGCTTGCAGCGACTCACGATTTTCTTCTGCCAACAGTTGAATCCCCGAAACCAGCGAATTTATTACATCTTTACTTTTCTCCAGTTCTGAAACCATTACATGGGAAGTCTCAGCGGAGCTATTTGCTTTTCTCTGCACTTCTTGGGCAATCCGTATAACATCCTCGACCGATTCAGCTGTATTCTGAATGGATACTGCCGAACTATCTGCACCTTGAGATATTTCCTCAATCGTACGGTAGATCGTTTCTGCCTGTTCAGCAGCATGAGACGACTTACTTGAAATGTGAATTACTTTTTCATTGGTTTCTGTAAAGTTCTCATCAATGGTGTTGACCATTTCCCGTAAGTTCGCCAGCATTAAATTGAATGCCTTGCCAAGAGCGCGAATTTCATCGTCAGTTTTTGAAACGTCTACATCTTCCCTAATATCCCCGACGGCTGCCTTTAACGCGACCTTTTCAAGTCTTCGAAGCGGATTAATAATCAATCCAGCCGCAAAAAAGGCCAGGACGCTCGACCAAATGATACCAAGCAATAACGTACCAAAAGCAAACGCCGTCTCATTCCATTCACTAAAAAACAGTGGATATACCAAATAGATACATAGAGCACTTGTTGTATACGTAATTAATGCTAAAGCAGTTATAAACAGCACAAGTTTCTTTCGCAGCCCAAATTTATAGTGTGTCTTTTTTTCTCCCAATTTCTAATCCCCCTGTTACTTTCCTATTCTCTCAACTTTCTTATCAGCCCATCAATCAACCCGTCTAGTTCATGGAAGGTTTGTTTATATCGTTCAACTGAGCCTCCAAATGGATCGATCACATCTCGGTTAACCTGATCACTTGTTACAAATTCTTTTAAGGTGAAGGTCTTATCCATAGCACGCGGATATGCGTTCATGATCAGTACTTTATGACTTTCTGTCATCGTCAAAATATGTGTTGCCCACTCAATTTCAGTGTCGGTTAGAAGCTGCGATGAGTGCACATGCTCAAGACTATTCTGCTTCATAACCTTTTTAGCATGACTAGACGCATCCTGACCCGTATCAGCATACACACCAGCGGACTTTACTTCGATTTCTGGAAGTTGTTTATGTTTTAAAATCGCTTCGGCCATAGGGCTTCGACACGTATTCCCAGTGCAGACAAATAGGACTCTATACATTCTAAAACCCTCCTTTCTACGACTTTATACTAGTTTTATCTCCTATTCACTTACTATACATATCGACCATAAAAGAGAAAAATCAAACGCTTTCTTACATTTAATACAAAATTATATTTGAGACAGAATAAAAAGTAAGGGGGAAGCACAAAAAAACAAGCAAAACCCATGCTTGTTTTTTTTGTGTATGATCATTATATATTCTTAGAAATCAAACTGGCTATAGCTAGCTATATGGAAAAAAGAAGTTTAAGACCAAAAGCAAATAGAACGCTTCCGCCAAGTAATTCGCTATACACACCTAAATACCCTTGAACCTTTCTGCCAATCAGCAAACCCAGCCAGGTTAAAATCGTTGCAGCTATCCCAAAGCACATAACGGTCACAATTGTCCGGGCACCATAAATCCCAAGGGAAAGTCCGACCGAAAAGCTATCGAGACTGACGCTCAGCGCAAATAGAAGCAGGCCTGGTCCTATAGGAGCAAGTAATGGACCATCCCCTTCTCTCAAAGCCGAAATAAACATTTGAATACCTAGAAAAAGGAGTAAAAATCCACCGGCATAATTAGCAAAGACACCGAATTGACCTGAAATAAACCGGCCGGCAGCCATCCCGGCAATCGGCATTAATATATGAAAAAATCCGACTGTCAGGCCAATAAAAAATATCTGACGCATCCGGAGCTTGAACATTCCCATTCCAAGCCCAATTGAAAAGGCATCCATTCCTAAGGCAAATGCCATGATCAGTAATGTGACAAGTTCTCCAGCGGCTGATTCCAAACAATTCCCCTCCCCGGACATGCATATATCATGTTATGCATGTCCGAAAAAGAATAGAAGAAAAGAAATCTATTCGCTGATGATTTGGTGACCCGCAGCTTTTTCTAAACGATTCATGATTGCTTCACCAATACCGGCATCCGGAAAGCTTTCACTTAAAATTAAATCCACGTCAAGTTCATCAAATGCTCGCAGCGTATCATACAAACCCGCAGCAACTGTTTTTAAGTCCGCCAAGCTTCCCGGACATATTATCCAATCTGCGTCATAGGCTTGTTCGTGCTCTTTTGCTGCTAAGACCGCTACCTTCATACCCGCTGCTCTTTTTTCATTTACCAACTGCTGTAAAAAAGCTTGATCTCCTTTAACAAGCACTAAGGGAGCTTTTGGTGCGTAGTGAGTATATTTCATACCTGGAGATTTCGGTACAGCCGATGTTTGTTTCAAGGCAGCATCTTGAGTAACCGGTCCAATCACGGACTCAATTTCTTCTCTAGTAATGCCCCCGGGACGGAAAATAACGGGCATGCTTTCTGTACAATCAATAACCGTCGACTCAACACCTACTCCAGTTGGTCCACCATCGACAATCCCGGCAATTCTTCCATTTAAATCATCGTGAACATGACCCGCCGTAGTTGGACTTGGTTTCCCCGAGGTATTCGCACTCGGAGCCGCAATCGGCAATCCACTCGCACTGATTAAACTAAGTGCAACCGGGTGGTCAGGCATCCGAACCCCCACTGTATCTAACCCTGCCGTAACCAAATCGGATAAGACGTTTGGCTTTTTTTCAAAAATGATCGTTAACGGCCCCGGCCAGAAGTGGTTCATCAGTTTCTTCGCTTTTTCCGGTATTACCGCTGCAATGTCGTGCAATTGTTCAACGGAAGCAATGTGGACAATCAATGGATTATCACTCGGACGTCCTTTTGCTTTGAATATTTTTTGGACCGCTTCATCGCTCTGAGCATTTGCTCCTAGTCCATAAACGGTCTCTGTTGGGAAAGCAATAACCTCATTTTTTCTTAACTTATCTGCAGGCTGTGCGATTTGTGGATAACTTTTAAGATTATCCACATTCTTATCCACTAACCAGAGTTTTGTTTCCACTATAAACACCTTCACTCTTCTTGTTGGTTTTTTATTCGACAAATTCAGCTATCATCCGTGTTTTTCAAAAATTCTTCTTTGAAAGTATAAAAGAACTAAAAAAAGAAAACAAGTGTTATCCACAAATTGTGGATAACACTTGTTAAACTGTGGATAAATATGTGGATAGAATTACGTTTTTAGAGAATTCTGTGCATAAATTGGCAATTTTCTAGTTTTTTAAGCTTTTCCACATGTGGAGAACTTTTTATTTCTTCTGGAAGCTGTTTGATTTCTGCTTCCGTAAAACCGAAGGACTTAAAAAATTGAATCGATGATATTTTATCCGTTGCCATGTATACGGACTCTAATTTATGCATACTAGCTGATACGAGCAAGTGCTCAATTAAGAACGGGATTTTTTCTTTAGGAAAAGAACTAGCAAAAACGCATGAACGGAGCAACCCGTATTTACCACATGGTATTAGTCCAGCTGCTCCTATTAAACGACCGTTTTGGTTTTTCGCGACTAGATAATAATCATACTGATTAGGCACTTCTTCCACATTCAATTTGGCTGAACCTAGAAACTCAATTAGTTCATCCACGTCTTCTTCACTTGCCTGCAAAAAAACAGCTGACATCCAATCCGCTCCTTTTCTTTCTTACTAGCGTATGAATAGGAGACGAAACTAGAACGATTAAAAGAGATTCGTAAATAATTCTGCAAAGAAAGATTTCACGACAACTGGTGACTCTTCCTCACCAGTATATACATCAACAGCGGCCACATCGTCTGCGTCACTATCTTCTTCAACTATTTCAGGTTCACTCTCTGATTCTTCATCTGCAGCTTGAGTCGTTTCTTCTGTAATCTCAACAGGAGTTTCCTTCGATTCAACTGGAGCCTGCACGGATGTGTCTGTCTCATCAACGAAAGGAGTCTGACTGACAGCTGTTCCATTTGAAAAATCTAAGAAGCAAAGAGGTGGAAACAATACACACCACCAGTTAGCCCCTTCACCGGCACCAAGCGTGATGACAATTGCTTCATAAACACCTGCAGGATACAAATACTGACCATATAGCTTAGTCGGAAAGTCCGCTTTTCCAAATTCAACTGTGACTGACTGACTAAGACCTTCACGTTTGACTACTTCTTCTGCTGTCGCTTGAATCTCAGGAAGATGGCTGGTAATCACCTTTCGTGCTTCATCAATAGAGGTAAGATTTTGTACCCATGCTGTAATATCTTGATTCACTTCATCCCGAATTAACCGTTTTACAGCTTGGTCATCCTGTTCATCACTATTGGCTAATATTCTAAGTCTGATGGCTTCATTAGGTATAGTAACGGCTGCTTGTGCATCGACGCTTTCAACCTTCGGTGTATATAAACTTAAAATTGTTCCACAAGTAAGTAATAATAAGTAAAATAAGGCCAGATATTTTTTGTTCAATTTTCTCTCCCCCTCACAAAAAATAGTCTCGCCATATTCTCTCTATCTTAAACTAGTAAAAAATAAAAAGAGTCGTTCCACGGCTTCGAGAAACCGTACGAATACGGTACTCAAATCATGAAATCGACTCTTTTACTTTTATTCTTTCAGCTCAGCAAACACCATACGATCTTTTCTGTTAATATCGAACTCCACAGAAACCACTGCATCCGGAAAAGCAGACTTCAACATTTCTGCAACAGCTTCTCCCTGACCTGCTCCTACTTCAAAGCCAATCAATCCCGGCCGATTTATGACACTTGGTAACTCTGACATAAACCGACGATAAAAATCAAGACCGTCTATGCCGGCAAACAAGGCCCGATGCGGTTCATGGCCGGTTACTACAACCGACATTGTTTTCTCGTCTTCATCGGGAATATAGGGGGGATTCGAAAGGACAATATCAAAACGGCGGCCCTGACTAATAAACGTTGCTAATAAATCTGCTTCAATAAACTCAACGTCAGCATCAAGTCTCTTTGCATTCTCCCTAGCTACATCAAGTGATGCGGGGGCAATATCCGATGCCGTAACACTAAGTTCCGGTTCCTCGAGCTTCATCGTAATCGCGATGGCACCACTTCCGGTTCCAATGTCCGCTAGGTTTAGATTCTTAAAAGAAAAGATTTTCTTCAGTCTATTTACCGTCTGCTCAATTAATTCTTCCGTTTCTGGCCTCGGAATCAGTACCTCTTCATTTACTAAGAAGGTTCTTCCGTAAAACTCTTCACTGCCAATTAGGTACTGAACTGGAGTCCCCTCACAATGCTCCTCTACCTTTTGTTGAAATTCAAACCATATAGACTCATTTACCTCACTTTGTAACTCTGCAAGCAGCTGTGACCTTCCCATACCGAGTATGTGTCTTAGCAGCAGTTCTCCTGCATTTGCATCCCGCTCATGACTTAGTAAAAAAGAAGAAGCCCACTTCAGGGCTTCATAAACCTTCACGCTGTCTTTATTCTTCTGCATTTTGCAATCTCGCTGATTGGTCTGCCACAATTAATGCATCAATGACCTCATCGATTTTACCTTCCATTATCTGATCAAGCTTTTGGATGGTTAGGCCGATTCTATGATCCGTTACGCGGTTTTGCGGGAAATTGTAAGTACGGATTCGTTCAGAACGGTCGCCTGTTCCTACAGCTTGCTTACGATTCTGGTCATATTCAGCTTGAACTTCACGCTGAATCTTATCGTAAACACGGGCACGCAGTACCTTCATTGCTTTTTCTTTATTTTTAATCTGAGATTTTTCATCTTGGCAGGATACCACTGTCATTGTAGGAAGGTGAGTTAACCGAACCGCTGACATCGTGGTATTAACACTTTGTCCTCCAGGTCCGCTTGACGTAAACGTGTCTGTCCGAATATCTTTCTCATGAATATTCACTTCAACTTCTTCAGCCTCAGGAAGCACAGCTACTGTAGCCGTTGAGGTATGAATTCTTCCACCAGATTCCGTTTCTGGAACACGTTGAACACGGTGAGCACCATTTTCAAATTTAAGCTTTGAAAACGCGCCGTTTCCGTTAACCATAAAGATAATTTCTTTATATCCGCCTAAACCTGTAGGATTGGCATCAATCACTTCTGTTTTCCAGCCCTGCACTTCTGCAAACCGGCTGTACATACGATATAGACTACCAGCAAAAAGGGCAGCCTCGTCACCACCGGCAGCTCCACGAATTTCGACAATAACGTTTTTGTCATCATTCGGATCTTTTGGAATGAGAAGAATCCGCAGCTTTTCTTCCAATACCTTCATATTTTCTTCAAGCTCGTGAACCTCTTCCTTCACCATCTCACGCATGTCAGAATCAAGCTTTTCATCAAGCATCGTTTTCGCTTCTTTAAACTGTTCACGGATAATTTTATATTCTTTATAAGCCATAACCGTGTCTTGAATATTGGATTGTTCCTTAGAATATTCTCTAAGCTTGTTATTATCATTAATAACTGCAGGGTCGCTTAATAATTCATTTAATCTTTCATATCTATCTTCCACTGCCTGTAAACGATCTATCACAATCTTCACCTCATAATTTCCGAGTATCCTTATTCCCACTCGCTGGGACATTATATACTTGATTGGCCGTTTGGCTTTCAATCCATTTCTTTAATTATAGTATAGGTGAATAAACAACGTCAAAGGCAATGAAATATCCATCAGTAAATTTCACCCAAAATATCAATCACATATCAAGCTGTATATTAAAGTTATAACCTGGAATCGTATTTCTTAATAAATTATGGATTCTTATTTTTTCCTTCTTCCATTCTTCTTTTGAATCGATTTTACCGCGGCTGTCCACTTTTACCGTAATCGTCTCTCCATTCACCCAAACTTGCTTTGCTTCGTATGGTGTCGTCATCCTTACCACATATTTAACATTCTCGATATCTTCCCCGGTGTCTTGGGAGACAACAGCGGTACTGCGATTATTATTCATACTTTGATCAACCGTATGATCTGGATATCGATCATTGTATCGCTGAGAAACATGTCTCGGATTATTAGTCATTTGCTCCATCTCATTACTATCCTGTTTGTCTCCCGCGTTATCATTGGAACAGCCAGCAGCCAAAGTGAACATACAGGCTGTTAGCAACCATTTATACTTTTTATTCTTCATGGATGTTTCCTCCTGTTTTTCTTATTTGGCGTTAGCTTGCCCAAAATAATCAGGAACATCCATATTTTTTTAAAAGAAACAAAAAGAAAAAGCCCGAAGACGATAGTCTCCGAACTTTTTTTATTTGACGATTTTCTTATTTTCCACTAGCACAGGTTGTTTTTTCCCTGGAACTTCATGATGATGGCGGCAGCGAGGTTCGTAAGCCTCTGATGCACCGACCAGTATCACAGGATCATCGTAGGATGCTGGAGCTCCATTAATCAACCGCTGTGTCCTGCTGGAGGCTGAACCACAAACTGCACAGACTGCTTGAAGTTTGGTAACTGACTCCGCTAAAGACATTAAAAGAGGTACAGGTCCAAAAGGTTCTCCACGGAAGTCCTGATCCAGTCCGGCAAGAATGACTCGATATCCGCTGTCAGCTAGATGCTGTGCAACCTCAATAATTTCTTCATCAAAAAATTGAATTTCATCGATTGCAATAATATCCAAATCATCTTCCAGGTGTTTAAAAATATCCGTAGACTGTGCGATCGGTCTTGCAATCGTAGAAGTCCCGTTGTGTGAGACTACCGCTTCCTCAGCATAGCGATTATCGATGGCAGGTTTAAACACAGCGATTTTCTGCTTAGCAAATTGTCCACGGCTGACTCTTTTAATTAGTTCCTCCGATTTACCGGAAAACATGCTTCCGCAAATAAGCTCGATCCAGCCTGATTGTTTCATTATGTACATATGAAACAGCCACTCCCTTCCACTTATCTCTTTTTTATTCCGGTACCCTTTGTTCAAATCCAATATATATAATTAAGTATGCCCCAACGAAAAAAACGCGCGGGCTTCCTTGAAAATGATTCATTTTGGTGAAAAATACTGACAAAACGCCTATAAAGTGCAAAGAAAAAACAGGCAAGGAAAAATGCTTGCCTGTTTCAGATGGTCAACGTTAGTTCTTAAGTTCTTGCTTAAGGCCGTATTTTTTATTGAAACGGTCAATACGTCCGCCAGCTTCAGCGAATTTTTGACGTCCAGTGTAGAATGGGTGACATTCTGAACAAGTTTCAATTCTAATTTCTTCTTTAGTTGAAGTTGTTTCAAATGTATTACCACATGAACATTTCACCATTGCTGTTTTGTAATTTGGATGAATTCCAGTTTTCATTCTTTTTCATCTCCTTATGCCCTGAATCATTCGAAACAGAGTTATATACTTTCAGGTGAGGCAAGTAGTACCCCTCACATATTTTGTAAAAACACATGCCTTTATTATAGCAACAAAACTCTCAACTTGCAACAACTTGTTACATATTACTAAGAGCGTTTTGCAGATGCTGCTTTTTTTCTTTCTTCTTCTAACTGTGCGAAGAAGTCATCATTGTCTTTTGTTTGTTTAATACGGCGCATGAATTTCTCTGAGAAATCCGGTGAATCAGACATTGTCTTACGGATGGCCCAAAGTTTATCCAGACGATCTTTTGGTATCAACAGCTCTTCTTTCCTTGTTCCTGAGCGTCTAATATCAATAGCCGGGAAGATTCGTCGTTCAGCGAGTGCACGATCAAGATGCAGCTCCATGTTTCCCGTACCCTTAAATTCTTCATAGATAACATCATCCATACGTGACCCCGTTTCAATAAGAGCCGTCGCAAGAATCGTTAAGCTGCCGCCTTCTTCAATATTCCTTGCCGCACCAAAGAATCGTTTCGGCCGGTGGAAGGCCGCTGGGTCAATCCCGCCTGAAAGCGTTCTGCCGCTTGGAGGAATGACTAAATTATAGGCACGAGCTAAACGCGTAATACTATCCATTAAGATAATTACATCGCGTTTATGCTCAACAAGCCGCATTGCACGCTCAAGAACGAGTTCAGCCACTTTGATATGATTTTCGGGTACTTCATCAAAGGTAGAACTTACGACATCTCCTCGAACAGAACGTTCAATATCTGTTACTTCTTCCGGGCGCTCATCAATTAAGAGAACAATCAACTCTGCTTCTGGATGGTTTGTCGTGATCGAGTGGGCAATTTCCTTAATCAGCATAGTCTTCCCAGCTTTTGGAGGAGCAACAATTAATCCACGCTGTCCGAACCCTACAGGAGCAAGCACGTCCATAATTCTCGTTGAAATGTTTTTTGGTTCCGTTTCTAAGCGGATTTGTCTATCTGGATATAATGGCGTTAAACCAGGGAAATGCACCCGTTCCTTTGCAGACTCAGGGTTGTCGCCATTAACCGCTTCCACATGGAGCAAGCCATAGTAACGTTCATTTTCCTTAGGCGGCCTTACTTTCCCAGAAACCTTATCCCCGTTACGCAGGTCAAAACGACGAATCTGCGATGCAGAAATATAGATATCCTCTGAGCTCGGTGAATAGTTAATCGGACGCAGGAAACCGAATCCTTCTGAAGGAATGATTTCAAGAACACCTTCCATGAACAGCAGACCGTCAAGTTCTGCCTGAGCTTTTAAAATTGCAAAAATAAGTTCTTTTTTCGATAGTTTGCTGTAATACGACACTTTATATTCACGAGCATGTTCGTATAGTTCTTTCAGCTTCATATTTTCTAAATTGGAAATTGTTAAACTCATTATGACACCACACTTTAATTATTTAGCGTTTTCATCCATACAGATAAAAAAAATGGTCGATCGATAGAAAGAAAACCCATCATTCATTCGAATCGGCTTTTTAGGTTTCTTTTCTTATTATGAAAGGATGATTACATGCTTTATTATGAAGATAGTTTTTGAAGGCTAGAAAAAAGCTGGAGTAGGTTGCAGGTTGACTGAAAAAATTAATTAATTAAAACAAATCCTATTTTACTTTTTTTAGCTTAATTAATCAACTTTATTTTTCAAACAAACGAAAGCGAGCAATAAACCGCTCGCTTTATCTTTTATTCTTTTTATTCGTTTATGAGGGATCGGTCGATTATCGCATGACTAAATTAGGCTTCATTTTTAAGCTGTGTCTACCGTCAATAAAGCGAACCGTGCCTGTTTAGCCCGCTGCCTTCACCATTCCCGGTACAGAATGGTAGGGATATTCTTGTTCTTAGCCATAGATTAACCCGACGCATTAATATCGACTTGACCAACCGCTTCCGGCCCTACAGCAATCTTATCCATATACATATCAGGTGCATGCAGAAGATTCCCATGATCCGCGACAGCTAATACAGCGAGCGGGTTCCAGCCTCCTAATGCCACAATATCCGTACCTTAAGGATCTACCGCAACATCAACGCGGGGACCATAGCCTGTCCCAAGTTTTTCACCAATGTAGAGCATAGGGGCTTCGTCCATTTCCCCTTCACCTATGACTACAGTCCCTTTCATTGGAACTGTATCAAAAACAACATGCATTGCAGAAGTAGACGCATCATTTGCTTCCATTTTTAGACCTCTGCATCCAACGTGTGGAAGCTAAGGCAGCACCTTCTGTAACCCGAACCAACGATTAACCGCTTCTCCTTCATCGGCTAACACATATAAGGCTCATATTGCCTATATCACTAATCTCACTATTTAAATAATATAAATAGTATAACACACACGGCGTTTATAATGACATATATGACAAAAATAGACAGTTAAATAGACATTAATTTTTCAATTGTTCAACCTCTTCGGGCGTCATTTCTTCACGCCAAATAGTGGCACCGAGGCCTGAGAGCTTTTCAACCAAATGACTATACCCGCGGTCAATGTGTTCAAGTCCAGTGATTTCAGTGATTCCTTCAGCCATTAAACCTGCAATCACAAGTGAAGCACCTGCACGCAAATCACTTGCTTTTACTTTAGCTCCTTGCATTTGGACCGGTCCATGAATAATCGCTGAACTGCCTCCAACCTTAATAGAAGCATTCATACGGATTAGCTCATCTATATGCTTGAAACGTGCTCCGTAAATGGTATCTGTAACCACACTTGACCCCGTTGCTTTGGTAAGAAGCGAGGTAAAAGGCTGTTGTAAATCAGTCGGAAAACCAGGATAAACAAGTGTCTTGATATCTACTGATTTATAATAAGGACTTGGCGCTACAAATATCTGATCATCGCCAGCTTCTACTGATACGCCCATTTCTCTAAGTTTTGATGTGACCGATTCAACATGCTGCGGAATTACATTATCGATAATTATACCGTCTCCTACAGCTGCCGCTAAAATCATAAAAGTTCCAGCTTCAATTCGGTCAGGAATAATCGTATGACGGCATCCACTCAGGTTTTCGACACCTTCTATTCGAATAATATCCGTACCTGCACCCTTTATCTTTGCACCCATATTATTTAAAAGTGTTGCCACGTCAATAATTTCGGGTTCTTTCGCGGCGTTTTCTATGATTGTTTTTCCTTTAGCCAGAACAGCCGCAAGCATGATATTAATAGTAGCTCCTACACTGACAACATCTAAGTAAATACGTGCACCTCTAAGCTCGTTCGCCCTTAAATAGATCGCACCCTGCTCATTGGTTACTTGTGCACCAAGTGCTTCAAAGCCTTTAATATGCTGATCAATTGGACGCGGACCCAGATGACAGCCGCCCGGAAGGCCAATTACAGCTTTCTTGAATTTCCCAAGCATAGCCCCCATTAAATAATAAGATGCCCTTAGCTTTTTGACTCGCCCATTTGGCAGCGGCATTGAAATCATTTGACTTGGATCAACGGTCATTTCTCCATCAGAGAAATCAACTTTTCCGCCGATCTCTTCTAATAATGACTTAAGCATTTGGACGTCCGAAATATCCGGAAGCCCTTCTATTGTTACAGATGAACCTGCCAAAATAGTAGCAGGGATTAGTGCAACCGCACTGTTCTTAGCACCGCTGACACGAATGCTGCCTTTTAAAGGATAGCCCCCGGCAACTTTTAGTTTTTCCATATTATGCTCCCTTCTACACTAAGCACTGAAGAAGTTACCATCGATTAGTTTTATAAAAATAAGACTTTATCGACATTTTTTTGTTTTATTTTTATAGTTTACACCTAAAATCGGAAATTAATGTAATAAAAGAGAAATTCTTCTTTAGGAATCCATCGAGTATGTTAACCACAACAGACTTAGCTGAAGAGGCTTACGCTTCTGGACGAGAATTCCAATCTTTTATAAAGGCTTCTATGCCTTTTTCAGTCAATGGATGATGGAACAACGACATAATAACTTTATACGGAACAGTTGCGATGTGAGCACCCTTCAATGCAGCTTGTGTGATGTGCATTGGATGACGAATTGATGCCGCAATAATCTCCGTTGGAATATCGTGTATAGCAAAAATATCGGCAATATCCGATACAAGATCAAGTCCATTTTGTCCTATATCATCTAGTCTTCCTAGGAATGGTGATACATAGCTTGCTCCTGCACGTGCAGCCAGCAACGCTTGATTAGCACTGAAAATCAGTGTGACGTTTGTTTTCACACCATCTTTTGAGAGTGCAGCAACCGCTTTTAAACCATCAGGTGTCATGGGTAATTTTATGGTGATATTCGGTGCAATAGCAGTGAGTTCTTTTGCCTCTGCCATCATTCCTTCGAAATCAAGAGCAATCACTTCCGCGCTGACTGAATCTTTAACCAGGCTCGTGATTTCTTGCAAACGTTCGTGGAAAGAAACACCTTTCTCTCGTGCAACTAGAGATGGATTAGTCGTTACTCCAGAAAGAATTCCAAGAGCATGTGCCTCACGGATTTCTTCAATATTTGCAGTATCAATAAAAAATTTCATGATAAACCCTCCAATTTCTAGTAATTACGTCTGTTATCTTCTTAAGTTTATAGGAAAAGGTATGAAAATTCCAATTCTTTCAGGAATTAATGGGAAAAATTAAGTTTTCTTTGTCACCAATAGAAAAAGAAAGAGACCCCTTTCTCTATTAAACGCGCGTATTACTACGATCGTTCAGTAGAGGAGAGGTCTCTTTCAATGATAATCTCGTTCTAATTAAGCTTTACCAGTTGAACCAAACTCTTTCATTTTCCCAACAACTGTCGCTTTAATAGCGTCGCGTCCTGGTCCAATGAATTTACGTGGGTCATATACTTCAGAGTCATTCTTTAGAACTTCACGAACTGCTGCTGTGAAGGTAAGTTGACATTCTGTATTTACATTGATTTTTGAAGTTCCTAAAGAAATAGCTTTTTGAATATCCGCTGTCGGAATTCCAGTACCACCGTGAAGTACTAATGGAATGTTTGTTAAATCACGAACTTCTTCCATTTCTTTGTATCCAAGATTCGGTTCACCTTTGTAAGGTCCGTGAACAGATCCTAGAGCAGGAGCGAAACAGTCAACGCCTGTTTGTTTTACTAGTAATTCACATTCTTTAGGGTCAGCGTATACTACGCCATCCGCAATAATATCATCTTCTTGTCCGCCTACAGTTCCTACTTCAGCTTCAACAGAAACGTCTTTAGTGTGAGCATAGTCAACAACTTTTTTAGTTGTTTCAATGTTTTCTTCAATAGAATGATGTGAAGCATCAATCATAACTGAAGTAAATCCAGCTTCGATTGCTTCGATACATTTATCATAGCTTGAACCATGGTCTAAATGAATCGCAACAGGAACAGTGATTTTCATATCTTCTAGAAGACCCTTAACCATCATAACAACTGTTTTGAATCCGCCCATGTGACGAGCTGCACCTTCAGATACACCAAGGATTACTGGAGATTTTTCTTGTTCTGCTGCTCCAAGAATAGCTTGTGTCCACTCTAGGTTATTAATGTTAAATTGACCTACTGCATACTTCTCATCAAGCGCTTTATTTAGCATATCTTTCATTGATACTAAAGGCATTTTTGTTTCCTCCTAATAGTAAATGGCTTTAAGTGGTTTTTCGTAAACTACTTACAACGATTATCTCTAAATAATATACCCATTGCTCGTACAAACATGCACCATATGGGTGTCTTATTACCATTTCAGCATATCAATATCAGCCTCAAACAGCAACTAATACACTACTTAAAAAGCCAATAGTTTTATTAAGATATTTAAAGCGCTTTCCAAATTAAACGCATTCGCCTTTGAAAATAGACGATAATACGGGAAAATCAAGTAAATCAGCTGTTTTTTTCATGATTTACCCCAAAAAAAGACGGCTGCCGTTTGTGTCAGCCATGTTACAGAAGGAGTGCAGCTTTAGCTTGATTGAACAGGAACGTATTCCCTTACAGCTGAACGAATATCATCAATATCAAATGGTTTGGCAAAATGGGTGATTGCTCCTAGGTCTTTTGCCTGCTGAATCATATCTAATTCACCATAGGCAGTCATGATGATCACCTTGATATCCGGATCAATCTGCTTCATTCGTTTTAAGATTTCATTCCCATCCATTCCTGGGATTTTCATATCTAGTAAAACTAAATCAGGAGAATGGTTCGTTAGTATTTCTAAAGCTTGAATCCCATTTGCTGCCTGAAAGGTTTGATAGCCTTCCTTATGAAACACTTCATTTAGCAAGATTCTTATTCCAAATTGATCATCAACAATTAGTATTTTTCCTGACATTCCTACACCTCTTTTTATTCTTTGGATTTATCGTAGATTTCCTATATTGAACAGGATCTTCTGCTGCATCTTTAATAAGGTTTTACAGTAAACAGACCATGTTTACTAAATTCGCTAAAATGGTTCAAAATCCCTGCTAAAATGTGATTTAAATTAGTTATTATCTATTCAGTGGCTATAAAAATGGCTTTATTTTATAATGATTGAAAAAGGAGTATGAGTCATGTTAAAAATATTTTCTACTCAGATGAGCGGGATATTCAAAAGATTATTGGATAAAGAGACCTTTGGCTTTGAAGACAGCGCACGACTGCTGGCACAAGCTTCAGTAGGTGATGGAAGTATCTACATCAAAGGCTTTGGTGAAATGAACGGCATCCTCTCAGAGGCATTTGAAGGTGCTGAACCCTTTCCTGGATTTCCGTTCGATTATAAAAACATGCCTTATTCTCAAGAAGATCGGGTTTTATTGTTTACTAGAACATCGGCAGATAAAGAAGCAATTGAATTAGCTGTGAAGTTACAGGAACTGAATGTTCCTTTTGCCGCTATTTCAACGGTCGTTCCATCCGATGAACCAACACTAGTAGAACTAGCGGATGTACATATTGACCTAAACTTGAAAAAAGGACTAATTCCAGACGAATCTGGAAACCGAGTTGGAATACCAAATTTAATGACTGCCTTATTTACTTACTATGGCATTAAGTTTACCCTGGAGGAAATTCTTCAAGAATTTTAAAAAAACAGCCTGAACCAAGTGGTCAGGCTGTTTTTTTACTAGCTTCTATCGTTTATTTCTTCATTTTCAATGACATTTCCACAAAGTCACGGAAAAGCGGCTGTGGACGATTCGGGCGTGAGATGAACTCTGGGTGGAATTGACAAGCTACGAACCAAGGATGATCCTTAAGCTCAATAATTTCAACTAAACGACCATCTGGGCTCGTTCCAGAGAAGACAAATCCTGCTTCTTCCATCATTTGACGGTAATGATTATTAAATTCATAGCGGTGACGATGACGTTCATAAACCACTTCATCCGCATATGCTTCATAGGCTTTCGATCCTTCTTCCAATTTACATGGGTACAAGCCAAGACGAAGCGTACCTCCTAAGTCTTCTACATCTTTTTGTTCTGGCAGAAGATCGATGATTGGATCTGGCGTTTCCATATCGATTTCCGCTGTATGAGCTTTATCTAGTCCTAAGACGTTACGTGCAAATTCAACAGAAGCAAGCTGCATACCCAAACAAATACCAAAGAAAGGCTTTTGATTCACACGAGCATACTCAATCGCAGAAATTTTCCCTTCAATTCCGCGGTCACCGAATCCTCCTGGTACTAGAATTCCGTCAACATCGCTCAACCATTCAGCAACATTTCCTTTATTCACTTCTTCAGAGTTGATCCACTTAATATCAATATCTGCATCGAATGTGTATCCAGCATGTTTTAATGCTTCTACAACGGAAATATAAGCATCTTGAAGTTCTACATACTTCCCAACAAGACCAATTTTCACTACTTTTTTAAGATTTGTTACTTTTTCAACAAGCTTCTTCCAGTCTTCCATATCCGCTTCACCGCAAGTTAGCTTTAAATGATCGCAAACGATTTGGTCCATATGTTGAGCTTGAAGAGCAAGTGGAATTGAGTAAAGGGTATCAGCATCTTCACATTCGATAACGGACTCTGCGTCAATATCGCAGAATAACGCAATTTTATCCTTCATATCTTGAGAAATTGGAATTTCTGTACGAGCCACAATAATGTTTGGCTGAATACCAAGACTCCGTAATTCTTTCACACTGTGCTGAGTTGGTTTTGTTTTTAACTCACCCGCAGCTTTGATAAATGGAACAAGTGTACAATGAATATACATAACATTGTCACGGCCAAGATCACCTTTAATTTGACGAATTGCTTCTAAGAATGGCAGGGATTCAATATCACCAACTGTACCGCCGATTTCTGTGATAACCACGTCTGCATTCGTTTCGTGGCCAGCTCGTAGAATTCGTTCTTTAATTTCATTCGTAATATGTGGAATGACTTGAACCGTTCCGCCTTGATAGTCGCCTCTACGTTCTTTTCTTAAAACAGTAGAGTAAACTCTACCTGTTGTTACATTGCTGTATTTACTTAAGTTGATATCAATGAACCGCTCATAATGCCCTAAATCGAGGTCAGTTTCTGCACCGTCATCCGTCACGAACACTTCACCATGCTGATATGGACTCATAGTTCCTGGGTCAAGGTTAATATACGGATCAAACTTTTGAACGTAAACACTTAACCCTCTATTTTTAAGTAGTCTTCCTAGTGAAGCAGCTGTAATTCCTTTTCCTAAAGAAGATACAACGCCGCCTGTTACAAATATATATTTTGTCATTTGCTGGTGTCCCCCTACTGTCCTTTTTCTTTTTTGCTCAACGTTCCTACGAGAATCCAATACATTCATTTGTAGTTTTTCCATTAAAAATAAAAAAATGATGATTATTTGAATGAATCATTCATCAATGCACCATTTAACAGCGTTTTTATTTTTTGTTTTTCTATAAAAAAACAAAAACGCTCCACCTACAAAAGTAAGGGAGCGGTATATTTTTTACTGTGTCCTTTTTTAAGGAGCCCAAAAATGATTCTACAAATTCCTCAGAAAAAAGTCAAGAGGGATATTATTCTTTCTCGGTATCCACTTCATCAATTTCTTCTTCATCTTCGTCATCATCCAAGTCGAAATCTTCATCGATTATTTTTTCATCGATAGCTAATTCTTCGTCATCGTCATCGTCGTCATCATCCACTAGATCTTCATCAACAAGCAGATCTTCCTCTACTTCATCATCGTCATCATCTAAATCATCAATGTCGTCTGATTCAATAAAGTCTTCATCTTCCTCTTCATCAACCTCATCAAAGTCATCAACCACAACTGCTGCTTTTTTCGCCTTTTTCTTTTTAGGCTTAACTGCATGTACAACTTCTTCAGCAATTTGATCAATTGGGTACCAAACTTTTAAACCCCATCGATTTTCGCCAAGTGGTGTAAAGCGGCCGTCTACATTAAGATCTGTGTAGAATTGCGCAATTCTTCTCTTAACTTCTTGTTTTGAATGTCCTGCTAAAACTCCAATTTCTGCTGTAAGCTCTTTAAATAAGTAGGGCTCATTTTTCTCTACTAATAGTTCGTAAGCAAGTTCTATTAACGACATTTCTGCCAATTGCTCTTTTGGTAATTGTTTTAAACTCAATCCCCGCACTTCCTTTCTCTATTCAAACACAACTTGTGTTCCTTACGTAAATATATCAGGGCATATTGCTCTATAGAAAATCCTTATTAAACATACTATCCATTATAAACAATAAAATTGGGTTTATGCTACCTCTATCTTTGGCATTCTTCCTTTTTTATGTAAGTCTAGTATCAGATTCTCACAGTTTTTATTTATTCAAACGATAAGCAGCAATAAAAAAAATAATGGCTAATAGAAAAAAGCCAATAGACCCCAGCGAATACTCATAGAGTTTAACTATAAGATACAGAAGGAATAAACAACCTGCCACAATTCCTGCTTTCTTTAAAAGATTCATGTTTCCATCTCCAAACATTTCAAATGAGGCAGGCGCCATCAGTATTGCCTCTTTTATCAACTATTATAAGGCAAATTAGCTTTTATGCGAAAAAAAGGTCCGAAATGGACCTTTTTCTTACATATTCCTGCGGTATTGACCGCCGACTTCGTATAAAGCATGAGTGATTTGACCAAGACTTGCTCTTTTTACACATTCCATTAATTCAACAAAGATATTCTCCCCGTTTTTCGCAGTCGTTTTTAATCTTTGCAGAGCTTCATCCACCAGCTGTTCATTTTTTTTCTGGAATTCTCGTAAATTTCGAATCTGTTCCTCTTTTTCTTCTTTAGTAGCTCGAGCAAGTTCCATTTGATCCATCTGTTCACTAGAAGGCGGATTTGGATTCAGATACGTATTTACACCAATAATCGGAAGTTCACCAGTATGTTTTTTCATTTCATAATGCATAGATTCATCTTGAATCTTTCCTCGTTGATATTGCGTTTCCATTGCCCCAAGCACCCCACCGCGATCATTTAGACGATCAAATTCCTGAAGGACCATTTCTTCTACTAAATCCGTCAATTCTTCAATAATAAATGACCCTTGAGTTGGATTTTCATTTTTAGACAAACCATATTCTTTAGTAATAATCATTTGAATGGCCATCGCACGTCTTACAGAATCTTCAGTTGGTGTGGTAATTGCTTCATCATAGGCATTTGTATGAAGCGAATTACAATTATCCTGAAGGGCAAGCAACGCTTGTAAGGTCGTCCGAATATCATTGAAATCAATTTCTTGAGCGTGCAGTGAACGTCCAGAGGTTTGGATATGATATTTCAATTTCTGACTTCTCTCATTTGCCCCATATTTATTTCTCATGACTGTGGACCAAATACGCCTAGCCACTCTGCCAATCACACTATATTCTGGGTCCAGTCCATTGGAGAAGAAGAAAGATAGATTTGGTGCAAAGTCATCGATATTCATTCCACGGCTCAAGTAATACTCAACATAGGTGAATCCGTTCGCAAGCGTAAACGCCAGCTGTGAAATAGGATTCGCACCTGCTTCCGCAATATGGTAGCCCGATATGGAGACAGAGTAGTAATTACGGACACGATTATCGATAAAAAAGGCTTGAATATCCCCCATCATTTTTAAAGCAAATTCAGTTGAAAAGATACAGGTATTTTGACCTTGATCTTCCTTGAGGATATCCGCTTGGACCGTTCCTCTAACATGTTCAAGTGTATAGCTTCTGACCTCAGCATATTCTTCTGGAGTCAGAATTCTACCCTTTTCAGTTTCAGCCAGACTAACCTGCTGATCAATGGCAGTATTCATAAACATGGCAAGAATTATGGGAGCCGGCCCGTTAATTGTCATCGAAACCGAGGTAGATGGTTGACAAAGATTGAATCCTTCATAAAGCTTTTTCATATCATCAAGCGTACAAATACTTACTCCACTTTCACCGACTTTACCGTAAATATCGGGACGATAATCCGGATCTTCACCATATAAAGTCACAGAATCAAAAGCTGTACTAAGCCGCTTCGCCTCATCGTTCTTCGACAGGTAATGAAAGCGGCGGTTTGTCCGGCTCGGGGAACCTTCTCCAGCAAATTGCCGTAATGGATCTTCTCCTTCACGCTTGAATGGAAAGACACCAGCCGTAAATGGAAACGCACCAGGAACATTCTCACGATAGACCCAGCCTAAAATTTCCCCGTAGTCTTTAAACCTCGGCAAAGCCACCTTGGGAATAGACAACCCAGATAGACTTTTAGTGGTTAATTCCGTTATAAGTTCTTTCCCGCGGATATTCGTCACGAATTGTTTCCCCGCATACCGTTCTTTAAACTGTATCCATCCATTTAAAATCTGCTTTGATTCTTGAGTGAGCTTTTCTTCCGTATCTTGCTTTAAGGTTTCTAGCGCGGCAAGTACCACAGTATCCGGTTCATTCACTTTGACGGCCTCAATTGCTCCCTCAAGTTGAAACACTCTGCGGGCAATTAAAACTTGTTCCTCAGCTTTTCCATGGTATTGTCTGACCGTGTCGGAAATTTCCCTTAGGTAATAACGGCGATCATTTGGAATGATAATGTTCTGCTTTTTAACATCGACGTCTTTCGAAAAGGCAGAGTCCCAATTGGTTCCCGCTTTTTCATTTACTTTCTCGATCAATGCTGCAAAAAGCGCATTGGTTCCTGGGTCATTGAATTGAGAAGCGATTGTTCCGTAAACCGGCATACCGGACGGATCTTCTTCGAAAAGCATGCGGCTGCGCTGGAACTGTTTCTGAACTTGATTTTTTGCATCTTCTGAGCCTTTTCGTTCGTATTTATTTATTACAATTAAATCGGCATAATCGATCATATCGATTTTCTCAAGCTGTGAAGGCGCACCAAATTCACTAGTCATCACATACAGTGAGACATCACAGATTTCGGCAATTTCAGCATCACCTTGACCAATTCCACTCGTTTCCACAATGACTAAATCAAATCCAGCTGCCTTGACAACCGAAATAGCATCTTTAATTGCCAGAGACAGTTCGGTTTTTGAATGGCGGGTTGCTAAGCTGCGCATATAGACCCGGTCTGAAAAAATGGCATTCATCCGAATTCGATCTCCCAGCAGTGCTCCGCCTGTTTTTTGCTTAGTAGGATCTACGGAAAGAACGGCTACCTTTTTTTCTGGAATCTCATGAATAAACCGTCTAATTAATTCATCTGTTAATGAGCTTTTCCCTGCTCCACCTGTACCCGTTATTCCAACAACTGGAACCTGCTGATTTGACGTCTTAATTTGATCAAGAAGACTTTCCGCTGCTGCCGCTGCCTCCTCAGAAAGCTCGAGCCGGTTTTCAGCAAACGTAATATACTGAGCAATCGTTTTCATATTTCCTGCTCTTAGTTCATCTATATGATTCTGAAGGGACGAACATTCCGTCGAATAATCACTTTCCTCAAGCATGAGGTTAATCATCCCCTGCAGACCATTTTCTCTTCCGTCTTCTGGCGAGAAAATCCTGGCAATACCGTAGTCATGCAGCTCCTTTATTTCACGTGGAACAATGACCCCGCCGCCGCCTGCATAGATTCGGATATGAGGGGCTCCTTTTTCCTTTAACAAATCATACATATATTTAAAATACTCTACATGGCCGCCTTGATAGGAGGACATAGCAATTCCTTGTACATCTTCCTGTATGGCCGCATTGACGACTTCTTCTACTGAACGATTATGACCGAGATGAATGACCTCTACACCACTTGATTGCATAATGCGCCGCATAATATTGATTGAAGCATCGTGACCATCAAACAAACTTGAAGCTGTTACAAAGCGAAGATGATGTTTAGGCTTATATACCTCAACTGTACTCATACTGCTCCCCCTTATCCCTCGCAAATGCGATTTGAAATCTGTTTAGACAAGTCATCTATTGATGAACGTACAATCCTCCAATTAACAGTTCCGTTTGAATTTCAATATATTCTTCAAGTGTATATGCCTTCTGCAGTGCCCACCTTCGGAACCCCCACATTTGACCCTGAACAAAAATATTATGAGCAACAAGGCTGATTTCTTTCTCTGAAAGACGCAGCTCTCCGTTTTCTACACAATGTGAGATAACTACTTCAAACATCTTAACCATCTCTATTTCTTTATTTAGTACATAGGGCAAGGCATCTTTTGAGAGGGACTTCGCTTCTTGATACATAACAAGTACCTCATCCTGCATGTCGTCCATCACTTGAAAAAAATAGGCAATCGTCAGCCGTAAGTTTTCAATGGTTCCTCGATTTTGATGAACCTCTTTCTGAAGCCGGTCTTTTACTTCATCATAGATAAAATCGCAAACTAAATATAAAACATCTTCTTTTGTTCTAATGTATTCATAGAGTGTTCCAATACTGAAGCCTGCTGCTTTAGCAATCTCCCTAGTTGTCGTCCGGTGGAAGCCTTTATCCTTAAACAGCGTTACCGCTCCTTTAATCATTTGCGTCCGTCTCATCGAGACAAGCTGTTCATCCTTTACGGATGCGTGAACTTCTCTTTTCTCCATACTCTACCGCCTTTTGCATATGAGCCTGCTCCGGCGTAACACTGCCGGAAACAAGTCATCTTACTAGGTTATTTCGTCAGCATTCTTGAAATAACCAGCTTCTGAATCTCCTGGGTTCCTTCGTAGATCTGCGTAATCTTTGCATCCCGCATAAATCGTTCAACAGGATAGTCCTTTGTGTATCCATAACCGCCAAAAACCTGAACAGCTTCCGTTGTCACCTTCATAGCTGCATCCCCAGCAAATAGTTTTGACATTGCAGACTCTTTTCCATATGGAAGACCCTCTGATTCAAGCCAAGCAGCTTGATAGGTTAGAAGTCTAGCAGCTTCTACACTGGTTGCCATTTCAGCTAATTTAAAACCGATTCCCTGCTGAGCCGCAATTGGCTTTCCGAATTGTTCCCTTTCCTTGGCATAGTCAACCGCTGCATCTAGTGCGCCTTGAGCAATACCGACTGCTTGGGCAGCTATACCATTACGCCCGCCGTCTAGTGTCATCATGGCGATTTTGAATCCTTCGCCTTCTTTCCCTAATAAGTTTTCCTTTGGCACCCGGCAATTTTCAAAGATTAATTCCGTTGTAGGTGACGAACGAATCCCTAGCTTTTTCTCTTTTTTCCCTACACTAAATCCTTCAAAATCCTTCTCGACAATAAAAGCAGACGTTCCTTTTTGTCTTGATGCCGGATCCGTCAAAGCAAAAACAACATATGTATCAGCTATCCCGCCATTTGTAATAAATATTTTCGTTCCATTTAAAATATAATCATCACCATCTGCAACAGCCGTTGTTCTCATAGCTCCCGAATCTGAACCAGATCCCGGCTCGGTCAAGCCATATGCACCAATGGTTTCCCCTTGTGCCATTGGTCGAAGATATTTTTGCTTTTGTTCCTCTGAACCAAATTTATAAATCGGCCATCCAGCAAGTGAAGTATGTGCAGATAAAGTAACCCCTGTTGATGCACAGACCTTGGACAATTCTTCAATTGCAATACAATAGGCTAAATAATCGCTGCCAATTCCGCCGTATTCTTCGGGCCAAGGTATTCCAGTCAAACCGAGTTCGGCCATTTTTTTAAATATGTCCATATCAAAGCGTTCTTCTTCATCTCGTTCTGCTGCAGTTGGGGCCACTTCATTCTTGGCAAAGTCCCGCACCATTTTTCTGATCATTTCGTGTTCTTCTGTTAATTTAAATTGCATAGTGATTATCTCCCGTCTCTGATTAGATGTTTTGCAATAACGATGTGTTGGATTTCGCTGGTACCTTCATAAATCTCCGTAACCTTTGCATCACGAAAATAGCGCTCGACCGGATAGTCCTTGGTATATCCGTAGCCGCCATAAACTTGGATGGCTTCACTTGTTACGTCTACTGCCGTTTTCGAAGCAAACAGTTTGGCCATGGAAGCTTGCTTCCCGCATGGGAGTCCTTGAGCGCGGAGGGCTGCTGCTTGATAGACTAATAATCTTGACGCTTCAACCGCCGTGCCCATATCCGCCAGCTTAAATCCGATACCTTGCTGGGCGGCAATGGGTTTACCGAATTGCACACGTTCTTTTGCATATGAAACGGCATGATTAAATGCCCCCTCAGCAATTCCAAGTGCTTGCGCTGCTATTCCAATTCTGCCGACATCAAGATTAGCTAGGGCAATTTTGAATCCTTCCCCTTCTTCTCCAAGCAGATTTTCTTTTGGTACCATCATGTTTTCAAAGGTCAGCTGAACTGTGCGTGAACCAGATAAGCCCATTTTGTGTTCATCTTTACCAATGATTAACCCCGGCGTGTTTTTTTCAACAATAAATGCAGAGATTCCTCTGCTGCCCTCATCCGGGTTTGTAGATACAAACACAATGTACACATCTGCTTCGCCGCCGTTTGTAATAAATATCTTTGACCCATTTATCTTATAAAAATCGCCATCTCTAACAGCCTTTGATTTTAGACTTCCAGCATCTGAACCCGCACTCGGTTCAGTCAGACAAAATGCTCCCAAATATTCCCCGCTCGCGAGCTTTGGTACATATTTTCGTTTCTGACTTTCATTTCCAAAATAGACAATGGGGCTGGTTCCGACAGATGTATGTACGGAGAGAATAACGCCTAAAGTTGGACTAACCACAGAAATTTCATGAATCGCAATAATATAGGAGATGAAGTCCATTTCCGCACCACCGTATTTCTCAGGTACCGGAATGCCCATTAACCCAAGCTCACCCATTTTTTTTAAGAGTTGTCTTGGAAATTCTCCATTCTCCATATTCTCAACAAAAGGAGCAATTTCTTCTCGTGCAAACTCTCGGACCATTTTACGCATCATTTGCTGTTCATCTGTAAAGTGTAAGTTCAAAGTAATACCCCCTGCCCTGATTCTTGTTAGTTATATTCGTAAAAACCACGGCCGGTTTTTTTACCCAGCCATCCAGCTTTTACATATTTACGTAATAACGGACATGGCCGATATTTATCATCACCAAAGCCTTCATGAAGCGTTTCCATTATATATAGACAAGTATCCAAACCAATAAAGTCAGCTAGTGTCAGTGGTCCCATCGGATGGTTCATCCCTAGTTTCATCACATTATCAATGTCTTCCTTGCTTGCAACCCCTTCATACAAGGTATACACGGCTTCATTTATCATAGGCATGAGGATTCTGTTTGCCACGAAGCCAGGAAAATCATTGACCTCTACTGGTACCTTTGATAACTTTTTCGCCATATCCTCAATGGCTCTGTATACTTCATCAGATGTAGCTAACCCACGAATAACCTCAACTAATTTCATCACTGGCACTGGATTCATGAAATGCATACCGATAACCTGCTCTGGCCGCTTGGTTGCAGCTGCAATTTCTGTAATAGGCAGCGATGATGTATTCGTAGCAAGAATCGCATGTTTTGGGGCGATTTCGTCTAACTGGGTAAATAATTTGGACTTTATCTTCATATTTTCAATGGCTGCTTCAATGACTAAATCCACACCTGCAGCATTTTGTATATCCGTAGAGGCTGTTAGTCTTGATACTATATTCTGTTTTTCCTCGTCTGATATCTTTCCTTTTTCCACTTGGCGGTTAAGGTTTTTGGAGATACTTTGAATGCCTTTTTGAACAAATTCATTCTTTAAATCATGTAAAATCACGTCATATCCGCTCATCGCGCATACTTGTGCAATACCCGATCCCATCTGACCAGCACCAATTACTAACACTTTTTCAATAATCATGTCGTTCTCCCCCTAGTAAGTTATGACTTTGGTACTTCGATTAAGATCGCATCGCCCTGGCCTCCGCCGCTGCAAATGGCTGCTATCCCTAAGCCCCCGCCGCGTCGCTTTAATTCATGCATTAATGTAATAATAATTCGAGCACCGCTTGCTCCAATTGGATGACCAAGTGCAACAGCACCGCCATTGACATTTACTTTTTCTAGGTTTATCTTCGCGATCTTCCCACTTGCCAAAGCAACTGCAGCAAAAGCTTCATTTACTTCGAATAAATCAATTTCATCTAGTGTTTTTCCAGTCTTTTTCAATAATGTGTTAATGACAAGTCCCGGAGTTTTGGGAAAATCCTTTGCTTCTGTTGCGACTTCTGCATGACCAATAATGTATGCGAATGGTGTTTTCCCTTCCCTCACTGCACGTTCCTCACTCATTAACACCATTGCACCTGCACCATCATTTACTCCAGGTGCATTCCCTGCTGTTATACTTCCTTCTTTATTGAACGCTGGTCCTAATTTCGCTAGCTTCTCAATGGAAGTATCCTTACGCGGCGCTTCATCATGTTCAACTATTACGGGCTCTCCTTTACGAACAGGCACTGTTACTGGGATAATCTCTTCAGCTAGAATCCCTTCTTCTATTGCCTTTACAGCTTTTTGATGACTTTGAAATGCCCAGTTATCTTGCTCTTCACGAGTTAACTCGAGTTCTGTGGCTGTGCTGTTTCCATACGTACCCATATGTGCACCCGTAAAACTGCAGCTTAACCCATCATGAATCATCAAATCTTTCATTGGAGCGTCCCCCATTCGCAGTCCCCATCTAGCCTTTGGAAGGAAATACGGTGCATTGCTCATGGACTCCATGCCGCCGGCTACAATCACTTCCTCATCACCAGCTCGAATGATTTGATCAGCAAGTGTCACACTGCGCAGACCAGAAGCGCATACTTTATTAATCGTTTCTGTTTTGATTTCCCAAGGGATACCAGCATGTCTTAATGCCTGACGAGAGGGGATTTGTCCCTGCCCTGCCTGAAGGACATTCCCCATAATCACCTCATCTACCTGACTTCCCTCTATTCCTGCTCTTTGTAAAGCCTCTTTAATGGCAATACCGCCAAGCTCCGAAGCTGTAAGGGTGCTTAACCCCCCGCCAAATTTTCCAAATGGTGTCCGAACACCGCTGATTATTACTGTTTTCGTCATCGAATAGTCCCCCTTTTAAATGTTTTTTGTTTCGTCGACTGAACGCTCGCTCATGACGAAATCAAAAATACATGTAAGCGCTTTATCATAGTTTACATGAATTAATTGAAAAAATTAAATAATAAGTTAATTATTTCTAAAAAAATACCTGCTTCCTTCTAAAAAAGAAGAATGATGAAGCAGGTACATGTTTATTTATGATACTAGGGTTTTTAGTTCACCCATGAGTGACTTCTCAAGCAATTCAGCCACGTCATAAGTCCCGACGCTTTCTTCAACTTCTTTCGCCTTTGTTCCGTCAGAAATCATTGTTAAGCAATATGGACAGCCTGAACTGATGATTGATGGCTCAACTTCTAACGCTTGCTCCGTACGAGCTACGTTAATACGGTGACCTGTTTCTTCTTCCATCCACATCAACCCGCCGCCGGCTCCACAACACATTCCTTTTTCACGATTCCGTTCCATTTCAACAAGCTCGACTCCCGGAATGGCTCTTAAGATATCACGTGGTGGATCATATACTTCGTTATACCGGCCTAAATAACAAGAATCATGGAAAGTAATTTTTTCATTAACAGGATGCTTCGGTACAAGCTTTCCTTCTCTAACAAGCTCAGCCAGTATTTCCGTATGATGATACACTTCTGCTTTAAGACCGAAATCAGGGTACTCATTCTTAAAGATATTGTACGCATGCGGATCAATCGTAACGATTTTTTTCACTTCATTCTTCTCGAACTCTTCGATATTCTTAACAGCTAGGTCCTGGAAAACAAATTCATTACCAAGACGACGCGGTGTATCTCCAGAATTCTTTTCTTTATTGCCTAAGATGGCAAATTTCACACCGGCTTCATTTAATAATTTGGCAAAGGAAAGTGCGATTTTTTGGGAACGGCTGTCGTATGAACCCATTGAACCTACCCAGAATAAATACTCAAATTCTTCCCCCGCTTTATTCATTTCTTTAACGGTTGGAACGTGAACATCGTCGCGAATTTCTCTCCAGTTTTCTCTTTCTTTGCGGTTTAAGCCCCACGGATTCCCTTGACGCTCAATATTGGTCATCGCGCGCTGTGCATCCGGGTTCATTTTCCCTTCATTCAGCACTAAATATCTTCGCATATCAATAATCTTATCTACGTGTTCATTCATAACCGGACACTGGTCTTCACAGTTGCGGCATGTCGTACATGCCCACAGCTCTTCTTCTGTAATTACTTCGCCAATCAGGCTGGCACTGTAAGTCTCAACTGCTGCTGCTGACTCCTGTTCCCCTTGTGAAGCACTGGCCAGTGCCAGTTGGTTTCCCTGAGTATTACCGAAAACAAACGTCGGTACCCAAGGCTGCTTTTGTGTAATAGCCGCACCTGTATTGGTTAAATGATCTCTCATTTTAATGATGAGATCCATCGGTGACAACATTTTTCCTGTACCTGAAGCAGGACACATATTCGTACATCTTCCGCACTCTACACAGGCATATAAATCTACTAATTGATATTCGGTGAAATCTTGTATCGTTTTAGCTCCATAAATCACTTCTTCATTTTCATCTTCAGGCTCTTCTTCAAAGTTGATTGCTTTCAACTTACCTGGGTTATCCAGACGGTTAATGAATACATTCAATGGACCTGCAATAAGATGGAAATGCTTCCCTTGAGGGATATAAACCATAAACGTCAAAATCGTAATTAAATGCAGCCACCATGCAACATAAAAGACAACGATAGCGGCCGTTTCTCCGATCCAGCCAAATAAGAAAGCGATTCCTGAAGCGACTGGTTCTGACCAAGCTGCCTCATGTCCATGCCAAATCATGGCCATTCCATTACCAGTTAAAACAGTAACCATGATTGTGGTAATGAAAATAACAACAAGTCCTGCTTTAAAGCCTCGTTTTAACCGAACAAGCTTTTCAATATAGCGACGGTAGAAAGCCGCAAAAATAGCTATCAGCACAACGAGCGTTATGATTTCCTGAAAAAACGTAAAGGCCGGGTAAAGTGGGCCAAGCGGTAAATGGGCACCCGGTTTAATCCCTTTTATAATAAAATCAACAGCGCCAAATTGGACCAAAATAAAGCCGTAAAAAAGCATGGTGTGGATTATCCCGCTTTTTTTATCTTTAAATAGCTTTTTTTGTCCAAATACAAATACCATGATTTTTCCAAGTCGTTCTTTCACTCGTTTATCAAACTCTACTTTTTTTCCGAGCTTTACATAAGCCGTTCTTGTCCGCAATAAATAGGTAAATAAGCCAACTCCGTAAGCGATTACAATTATTGTTGCGGCTAAATTAATCCATAGTAATCCATTCATGTGTAACGCCCCCTCCTGACTTCACAATAGACCAGGTATTTTCAATTAATTTTGAAAATCTGGCATTTTCTGATATTGATTACTTTTATTATATAATGAATGAGCATTCAGTCAACTTTTTTCTTCCAAATTTAGTTTTTTTTTGATTTGATAATACCGAGTACAATCCTGCAATTCTGTGCAGACTAGGCAGATGAATGAGTTGAAGGAGATGGCTGTCTTGAAAGGAATTATTCTAGGCGTTCTACTAGTCATACTTTTTTTATTATGGTTGCTCCTAGACTTTACATGGGGACGCCATGTCCACGTCAAAGGGAAACAAAATTTCAGCCATCCTCAACGCCACAGTAATATTCATATCTTCACATCTGGAATCGACTTATTTGAGGACTTTTTCAAAGAAATTAAACAAGCTAAAAGACACATCCATGTCCTTTTTTATATTGTAAAATATGATCAATTTAGTCAGGATTTTTTAAATCTCCTGCAAAGTAAGGCAAAGAATGGGTTAGAAGTTCGGCTCATGGTTGACTGGATGGGAGGGTTTCGAATTCCCTATAAACGGATTAAGGAGTTACGAAAAAACGGTGTCTATTTTGCCTATAGCTGCAGGCCAAATCTCCCCTTTATCTTTTATTCTCTCCAAAAACGGAACCACCGAAAGATCACTGTTATCGACGGACAAATTGGTTATCTTGGCGGCTTCAATATTGGAAAGGAATACATCGACATGGATCCCATCCTTCACCCATGGCGTGACTATCATCTAAAGCTCCAAGGCGAGGGTGTTCAGGATCTGCAATTTGAATTTTTACATGATTGGTTAGCTGCAACGAAGGAAAATTTCCTATCCAATAAGGCATATTTCCCCTTAACTTGCATTGGAAAAAGCAGACACCAATTTATCCCTACTGCCGGATTCGGCCTCGAGGAGACATTAACTACGCTAATTAAACAAGCTAAAAAAAGCATTATTATTGGTACTCCCTATTTTATTCCAAGTCCCGCTCTTTTTGAGACTTTACGATCAGCAATAAAAAACAATATCGATGTCAGAATCATTGTGCCTAAAAAAGCAGATCACGCATTTGTTAAAGAGGCTTCTTTTCCCTACTTTCGCATTCTTATTAAAGAAGGCGCAAAGGTTTTTCAATTTCAGAGAGGGTTCTACCATTCCAAAATCCTGCTCATTGATGATACGATTTGTGATATTGGGACAGCCAATTTTGACAGGCGCAGTTTATTTCTTAATTACGAAATGAACTGCCTTGTTTATGAACCAGAATGTATTCAAGAGATAAAGGAAAAAATCCAAGAGGACATTAACTATTCCACGCCTTTACCCGCTGCTTCTCTAGCAAAGATTAAGGTACTTGAGTCAATAAAAGAAAAAATCGCCTATACACTATCGGCTTTTCTCTAGGTGAAAGGAGCAACTATGAACATTCGAATGGGGTATGTTTCAACCGCCCTCTCACTATGGGAGACCTCTCCCTCACGGACCATGACATTTAAGCGTTATGGCCAACTGACAAAAGAAGATCGCGACCGTCGGTTACTAGAGATCACTAAAACGAATTTAGAAAATACACGGAGAATCCTTTATTACAACACGGCTCATGAAATCCAACTCTATCGTCTATCAAGTTCCATCGTGCCGCTTGCCACGCATCCTGAAGTCAATTGGGACTTTATTACACCATTTAAAAAGGAGTGGAAGGAACTTGGGGACTGGATTAACAAACATCGAATGAGAGTAAGCTTCCATCCTAATCAGTTTACACTATTTACAAGCGGCAAACCATCAATAACAGAAAATTCTGTTAAAGATATGAATTATCATTATCAGATGCTTGAAGCAATGGATGTTCTCTCAAATGCTCGAATTAATATTCATGTAGGTGGGGCATATGGGGATAAAGATGCTGCTACAAAACGCTTCTATGAAAATATTATCTCTTTGCCAAAGCTGATTAAACAGCAAATGACGCTAGAAAATGATGACAAAACCTATACGACAAATGAAACACTAGCTATTTGCCAAACAGAAGGGATTCCTCTTGTTTTTGACTACCATCATGATCAGGCGAATTTAGGGAAACAATTATTTCACGAGCTGCTCCCAGCTATATTTGCCACTTGGGATCAAACAGGGATACCTCCTAAAATTCATATTTCTTCACCCAAAAATGAAAAAGCGTTCCGTTCTCACTCAGATTATGTTGATTTAGCCTTTATTACTCCCCTTTTGGTCGCACTTAAAGAAATCGACCAAGATGTCGACTTCATGATTGAAGCAAAAGCAAAGGATCTGGCCATGCTAAAACTCATTGAAGACATCTCAAAAATCCGAGGTGTCAAACGTGTCAGCGGAGGTATGGTGGCCTGGAAATAGTCAAAAAGCCATTCTGCTGTGAAAGCAGAATGGCTTTTTGGTGACCTTCTAGTTGCGGGACATTTGTTCTGGTGCAGAAACTCCGATTAAAGCTAATGCATTTTTCATAGTGATTTGAACGGTTTTAACCAATGCAAGACGGGCTTTGCTGCGTTCTGGCTGTTCTTTGTCTAATACTTTATCTGCATTGTAGAAGCTATGGAAAGTAGAAGCTAATTCATAAATATAATTAGTCATACGATGCGGCATCCGTTTTTCTGCGGCATCCGCAATAATCTGCGGGAACTCACCAAGTTTCTTCAATAGCTCGATTTCTTTTTCACTCGAAATCAGGCTGAAATCTACATTTTCATCATAATTAATCTGCGATTCTTCGCCTTGACGCAAGATGCTGCAAATCCGCGCATGAGCGTATTGTGCATAATAGACTGGATTATCATTCGATTGAGAAACTGCAAGATCTAAATCAAAATCTAAATGCGTATCGGCACTTCTCATTGCAAAGAAGTAACGCGTAGCATCTAGTCCAACCTCATCAATGAGATCGCGCATGGTTACAGCTTTTCCTGTACGTTTACTCATTTTCATTTTTTCGCCGTCTTTGAATAAATGAACAAGTTGAATAATCTCTACTTCCAGCTGTTCTTTATTAAAGCCAAGTGCTTGGATAGCTGCTTTCATACGCGGGATATAGCCATGATGGTCAGCACCCCAAACATTGATCAGCGTTTCGAATCCACGTTCTAATTTATTACGGTGGTAAGCAATATCCGGTAAAAGATACGTAAACGAACCATCTTGTTTAATTAGAACACGGTCCTTATCGTCTCCAAGCGCCGATGAACGGAACCAAGTTGCGCCGCCTTCTTCGAAAATATGACCTCTTTCTCTCAATTCAGAAAGAGCTTCTTCAATTTTCCCATCTTTATAAAGCGAAGTTTCCGAATACCAAACATCAAAACGAACGCGGAAATTCTCAAGATCTTCTTTTAATTTCGCCATTTCGTATTTCAAGCCGTATTCACGGAAAAAGCCAAAACGTACATCTTCAGCAACCGTTACATATTTATCGCCATAATCTGCAGCAAGCTGCTTCCCGATGCCAATAATATCAGCACCATGGTACCCATCTTCAGGCATTGGCGTGTCCATTCCAAGTGCTTGGAAATAACGAGCTTCAATGGAACGAGCTAAATTATTAATTTGATTTCCAGCATCATTTATATAGTATTCGCGTGATACATCATATCCTGCTTTTGCAAGGACATTACATAATGTATCCCCTACTGCCGCTCCACGAGCATGACCCAAATGCAAGTCGCCAGTAGGATTAGCTGATACAAACTCAACTTGGATTTTTTCCTTCTTACCAAAGTCACTTTCACCATATGCTTCTTGAGCGTCTAAGATCACAGGAATTAATTCTGTTAAATACGCATTATCCATATAAAAGTTAATGAAACCAGGACCAGCAATTTCAATTTTCTCAATGGATGCCTTCGAACGGTCAAAGTTCTCAATAATAGCTTCCGCAATAGCACGAGGAGCTTTTTTAGCCACTCTTGCTAACTGCATAGCCATATTCGTAGAATAATCACCATGTGATTTTTCTTTAGGAAGCTCTAAAACTACTGACGGAATTTGTTCTTCTGTAGCTAATCCAGCTTTAACTGCTGCATCTTTAATTTCTTGTTTTAACTTTTCTTGCACTTGTTCAACAATATTCATCTCTTACGCTTCCTCCTTATAGTTCAAATTCAATTCATATTGCCCTGGTTCTCCGCCCTGTACATCAAGTGTATACCGAAGACGCAATACCCCTTCATTGGTATTCTCGTTCCACAGATGCTCAATCGACTCTGTATGGGTACGCATGGGTAATGTTCCATATATACTTTCATAATGCCCGTTCGTGATTTCCGATGGGCGAAAAAGCTGCCTCATTTTAACCGCGCCATTTCTTAACAAAAGCGTTTCATACTCTTTAAACTTAATTGTAGTTTGTGTATCCCCTGCTTCTGTTTTTTCAGCATACTGAAAATAAAGAGCAGAGCCTTTCCTAAACTTCAAACCAGAAGTCTTCACTTCAAAATTCTCCGTTACACCCTCGTGCATAATCTTCGTTTGAAGAACAACTTTTATCTTTTGTTGTTTATTTTCATGAAGAGACAAACGTCACACATCCTTCATTTTCTCTAATAACCTTATAAGTATAAATTTTCTCGAGACAAGTTTCAACTTGAACTCGAATTTCTACCATTTTTCACGAATTACTTTTTATCCATACCTTATTTTTAAAAACAACTAGCTTTACCTGAAAAGTTGCCTGACGCAGCCTGGGTTGGACTGTTTTTGGCGTATTTTCTGCTCATTTGGGCTGGAAAGGTTGTTTGATCCGTTCAAGGCGAGGACTGATTTTCACATTTGGGAGTTGATTCGGCCCATTCTGCTTTTAATTCGGCCCTTTTTGCCAATCATTCGGCCCAAACGTGGAAACATTCGTCCCTTTTTCCGACTGATTCGGCCCAAAAATCCAAACTGCCTTTCTCAAGGGAAACTACTTTTTTTCTTTTCAAAAAAGTGTATCTTCTATTCTTTTGGCTTGAAAGGGTCGTTTGATCTAACATGGTGAGGCTGAATTCCCGCCATTTGAGAGTCAAGTCCTTATTATTGTGTAAATTTGTTAACAATGTTTTCATTTAAGATCAACACAACCGCTGATTTAATCACGGCATCAAGATTAGAATTCATAATGGAAAGTTTTAAAAGATCGATATCAAGGTTAAACTGTAACTGAGTCATTATATTCCCTCTTTTCAATGTGTTTTCATGGTGAAAACATTGTTTCCAAGAGCGAATAAAATGACTCTCTTTTTTTACACAATTATATGGACTTAATCTTGATTCGCCCCATCAAGCAAAACTACTCTTTTTCTTTTCAAAAAGGTGTATCTTCTGCTCTTTTGGGCTGGAAAGGTTGTTTGGACCATCATGGTGAGGCTGAATCCCCACCATTTGGAAGATGATTCAGCCCATTCTGCTTTTGATTCGACCCAAAAATCCAAACTGCTATTCTCAAGGAAAAACTATTCTTTTCTTTTCAAAAAAGTGTATCTTCTGCTCTTTTGGCTTGAAAAGGTCGTTTGATCCATCATGGTGAGGCTGAAATACCTCCATTTGAGAGATGATTCGGCCCATTTTGCTTTTGATTCGGCCCTTTTTGCCAATCATTCGGCCCAAACGTCTAACCATTCGGCCCTTTTTTCAATTGATTCGGCCCATCAAGCAAAACTACTCTTTTTCTTTTCAAAAAGGTGTATCTTCTGCTCTGGTGAGGCTGAAATCCCCCCATTTGATAGTTGATTCCACCCAAAGACCAGTCTGTAATTCTACTGATTCAGCAGCTACTTCTCCCTTCTGTTCAATTTCTGATACACTTCCGAGCCAACAAAAAAAAGGCTGCCTACTCAGCAGCCTTCCATTGTTATTTACGATTTTGAACCCAGCCAAGTATCATTTCGCGGATTAACTTGCTTGCTGTATTCGCTGTTTGTTCTGAAGGGTCATAGATTGGTGCTACTTCGACCAAATCACAGCCAACCACATTTAGTTTCGCATGTGATATTGCGTGAATGGAGGCAAGTAATTCTTTTGCGGTGATGCCTCCGCAGTCTACTGTGCCAGTTCCTGGCGCATGTGCAGGATCAAGGACATCAATGTCAATCGTTACATATACCGGGCGCCCTGCCAATTCCGGCAGTGCTTTTTTCAATGGCTCTAGAACTTCAAACGGTGAAATTTGCATGCCATTTTCCTTTGCCCACTTAAATTCCTCTTTGAGTCCAGAGCGAATGCCAAATGAATACACATTTTTTGGACCAATTAATTCGGCTGCTTTACGGATAACCGTCGCATGCGACAGCGGCTCGCCTTCATAATCCTCACGCAAATCCGTATGAGCATCCATGTGAATAATGGCTAAGTCCGGATATTTTTTGTGCATCGCTTTAATTACAGGCCATGTCACAAGATGCTCCCCGCCGATTCCCAGCGGAAATTTATCATCTGCCAGTACGCTATCGACGAATTCTTCAATCATGACCACACTGCGCTCTGGATTGCCAAATGGCAATGGAATATCGCCAGCATCAAAATATTTCACTTCTTCTAACTCTTTGTCTAAATAAAGGCTGTACTCCTCAAGGCCGATTGACACTTCCCGAATACGAGTTGGACCAAAACGAGATCCTGGGCGGAAGCTGACCGTCCAATCCATTGGCATACCGTAAATTACAGCTTCACTTTCCTCGTAATTAGGGTGACTCTTAATGAAAACATTGCCTGAATAAGCTGGGTCAAAATGCAATGAAATTCCTCCTTTTCTGTTCATAGAAAAAGGGAGAGCGCCTCTCCCTTTCAACGCGTTTTCGCTATTGTCCAGCTGCATCGCCTAGCTCACTGTGGAAAAGATGTGCGCCCTCAAAAGGCTTTCACCCTTTGCAAAACAAGGCGACTCCGCTTTTCTTGTTATTTAATTAAATCTTGTACGAATTTTGGTAGGACGAACGCTGCTTTGTGTAATTCTTTTGTGTAGTATTTTGTGTCGATTTCATGGAAACGGTCTTCACTGATTTCCAGCGGGTTGTATTTTTTAGAGCCGATTGTAAATGCCCATAGTCCACTTGGGTATGTTGGAATATTGGCTAAATAGAGGCTTGTGATTGGGAAAATTTCTTTTACATCACGTTGAACATCACGGATCAGGTCTGCTTTGAACCATGGATTGTCTGATTGTGCGACAAAGATTCCGTCTTCCTTCAATGCTTTCGAGATTCCCGCGTAAAAGCCTTTAGTAAATAGGTTAACCGCTGGGCCTACTGGTTCTGTTGAATCCACCATAATGACATCATATTCATTTTCACTTTTTGCTATATGCATAAAGCCGTCGCCTACTTGAACATCCACACGTGGATCATCAAGCTTTCCAGCGATTTCCGGCAAAAATTTCTTCGAGTATTCGATTACTTTTCCATCAATGTCTACAAGAGTTGCTTTTTTCACGCTTGGGTGCTTAAGAATTTCACGGATTACTCCGCCATCTCCGCCTCCGACAACCAGTACATTTTCAGGATTTGGATGCGTAAATAACGGCACATGGGCCACCATTTCGTGATAGACAAACTCATCACGTGTTGAAGTCATTACCATATCATCAAGAAGAAGCATATTTCCCCATTCTTCTGTTTCTATCATATCCAACTTTTGAAACTCTGTTTGCTCCGTGTGAAGGGTCCGATTTACTTTCATCGTAATCCCAAAATTCTCAGTTTGTTTCTCTGTGAACCAAATGCTCATATATTTCGCTCCCTTTCTATGTGCCGTCCCGGTGACTGATTTCTAGAGCTCCGATGACGATCTGTTCATTTTAAAAGCAACCCGTTCCACAATTACCAGTTTTCGGATTTGCTAGAAAAAGTATAGATGAATCTAGCAGAATTGCAAGTATTATTTCAATTTTAAAAATAGATGTTTAAAAACTGCGTTTTACTTTCATACTGAATACTATTACTTTTTTTCTAAGGAAAGTGAGGTGTGTGGATTTGGAAATCCATATTGGACAACGTTTTCGTAAAAGCCCTAAGTACATTCGAGCCATTCTCATTCTCACAACTCTTGCAGGCCTTTCCCTGTTTTTGTTGTTTCTTTCTCTTATGATCTATGTAAAAATTCTCGGTCCGCCGACCATTGCTGTTCCGCAATCTAGTCTCTATTACAGTGACAGTGGAAAATTGATAGGAGAAACAGATATTGGCCAGAAAAGGTATTGGACGGGGCTCTCATCCATCTCTCAAAATCTCATAGACGCGACGATTTCTGTCGAGGATCGTAAATTTTATAAACATCATGGTTTCGATATAAAAAGGATTGCGGGTGCCTTGATTGCTGATTTAAAAGCATTGGATAAAGTACAAGGTGCTAGTACGATTACACAGCAATACGCACGGAATCTCTATTTAGGTCATGATAAAACTTGGAGCAGAAAAGCTCATGAAGCGCTTTATACATTAAGACTAGAGATGAATTATTCAAAAGAAGAAATTCTCGAAGGCTACTTAAATACGATTTATTATGGACATGGTGTCTATGGCGTTAAGGCAGCTAGTCAGTTTTACTATGGTGTTGATCCGAGTAAGCTGTCTATTGCTCAAGCCAGTATGCTTGCTGGGATTCCCAAAGGACCTTCACGTTATTCACCTATAGCTAACCCTCAACTGGCTAAAGATCGCCAATCCCATGTTCTTTCTTCAATGGTTACCCAAACATATATAACTGAAAAGGAACGTGCTCAAGCGGACAAGACCGAACTTACCTTAAATGGAAAGTACCAAATAGAAAAAAAGAGCCACGCTCCTTTTTTCCAAGATGCGGTTAATTCTGCACTAAAAACACAATTAAAGATTGATAACCGAACCATTGAAATGGGCGGGTTAAAGGTTTTTACAACATTAAATGTGAAGCAGCAGGAAATTGCTGAAAAAGCATTTGCCGACATTCTATCGAAAGATTCATCCATTCAAGCAGCGTTGATTACAATGGAACCCAGCACAGGGGAAGTAAAAGCTCTTGTTGGAGGTAGAAATTATCAGGAATCACCCTTTAACCGGGCTACTCAAGCGGTTCGTCAGCCTGGCTCTACCATTAAGCCGCTCCTTTACTATTCTGCGCTAGAAAGCGGCTTTACACCTTCTACTACATTGTTGAGCGAGCCAACCACCTTTACATTTGATAAGGGGGAACCATCATATACGCCCCATAACTATAACAACCAGTATGCCAATGGTGAACTCACTCTAGCGCAGGCCATCGCACTCTCCGATAATGTCTATGCCGTGAAGACTCACTTATATTTAGGAAAAGATGCATTGATTAAAACCGCTCGGAAATTTGGCATTACGGCAAAAATGGCCCATGTACCTTCTCTTGCACTAGGAACATCCGGCGTAAGACCTATCGAAATGGTCAATGCATACAGTATCTTAGCTAATGGCGGAAAAGAAGTGGAGCCAACTTTCATTACCAAGGTAGAAAATGCAAAGGGTGAGGTTATTTTCGAGTCAGCTCCTCAAGAAAAACAACTTCTTGATCCTGCTCGAACGGCAGTTATGAACGGGATGTTAACTGGAGTGTTTGATTCAAAATTAAACGGATATACCAAAGTAACAGGCAGCACCATCCTTCCTGAAATATCAAGGATATATGCTGGTAAATCGGGTTCCACCTCTACGGACAGCTGGATGATTGGCTATACACCAGAGTTAGTGACTGGGGTGTGGACTGGGTACGACCAAACAAAGAAAATTACTAATCCTACGGAAAAGATGTATGCGAAAAAGCTCTGGATTCGTTTTATGGAACAAAGTCTCAAAGGGGAGCCGGTTAAGTCATTTCCGCAGCCAAAAGATGTCATTAATGTTGCTGTCGATCCGATAAGCGGCAAACTTTCGACCGATGACTGCCCTGTTTCTAGACTTACTGCGTTTGTAAAAGGAACCGAGCCGCAGGAATTTTGCACACAGTCGAACCCAGAAAAGACAGAAAAGAAGGTCCCCAAGCTAGATGATAAAAAGGCACCATGGTACAAGCGATTCTTAAAAATTTGGCAATAAAGCAAAAAACCTCGAAAGCCAAGGGAGGCAATCGAGGTTTTTTGTGTCCTAGTGCTATAGCGTTGATACGCTGATTTCAGTTTACTTATAAACTGTTAATTCGACAAGAATTATCCAGTTAAACAAGGTAACATTCACACTTTAGACATATTTCAGCCTAAGAGGTCCAGTTTTAATTGTTCAGTAGAACGTGCCCACATACCAGCATCATGCTGTTGCAAAAAGTCAGCTAAAATCTTTTTCGATTTCTCGTCCATATGTGAAACAATTATTTTGCGTTTGAGTGATTTATCCATATTGTTTACATGTTCGGGCAATGATTTGTATCCGCGTCTGATTGACCTGTCTACTGTCATCTCACAGGCAGTTATCCCTGCATACATAGGTCCTTGTTGAGTAGCTTCAATCGTTACCCAAACAAGCCAGTAAAGCTTGCCGTTCGGTACCTCTTCTTTTGTTTTTAAAAATTTGATACCTCGTTCAACCGTGCTCCTTGCATGCATAGCACCGATATCAACAACAGCATCTCCTGCCTCAACATCAATAATTACCGGCGATATATTATCCAGGGTTAATACACCAGCTCCGTACCCGCCATGTCCTTCTGTCGGGTCATTTTTAATAATATTAAAGCCCAGCTTTTTCTTAGGTTGTTCTTCCATTCCTTACTACCTCCTTTTACAAATATATTAAAAAAAGAACAGCCTGAAAAATTGATTCATAAGATCATAAATAAACGGGATTACGGTCGAAAAAATCGGTTGTATCGTAATGGCGTTTAATGGTGGAATAATCACCAAGATTAAGAAAATAAGTGAACCATAGTTTTCGTATTGTGTCATTTTAGCTCGAGTTGAATTAGATACGAGATCCTCTACAATCCGATAGCCGTCTAATGGCGGAAGCGGAATTAAGTTAAAGACGAATAATACCACATTTAGTTGGATTAATTTATTGATAAATGGTTCCACATAAACCGGTATTGGTTGTCCGGACGCGAAAAATGAATACAGAATGGCATAACCGATTGCAGCCACTACTAGGTTGCTCAATGGTCCGGCAGCTGATACGAGCACCCCGGCAAGCCTAGGATTCTTAAAATAATATCGATTGACCGGTACAGGTTTAGCCCAACCGAATCCTGCTATCAATAGGAGAATGGTCCCGAAAGGATCCAAATGCTTCATCGGATTCAGCGTCACACGCCCTTGGTTTTTTGCCGTAGGATCCCCGAACTTATACGCGACATAGGCATGAGAAAATTCATGGACAGTGAAGGCAATTAATAGCACAGCCACCACATATGGAATTTCTTCTAAATTAAACGCTAAAAATCTCTCCACATGGACTCTCCCTTATTGTTTGATACGATTAGTATACAACAAATTCCTATTGAAGAAAAAAAGTTGAGCTGTCTTCCTTTTCTTGCAATTCGTTTTTTGGTATGAAACACTACTGACATACCGTATGAAAGGAGGACGCTGCATGCCCTATGTAACTGTAAAAATGCTTGAAGGACGTACAGAGGAACAAAAGAAAGCCTTAGTAGAAAAAGTAACTTTGGCTGTATCTGAAACAACAGGTGCCCCTTCTGAAAACATCACGATTTTCATTGAAGAAATGTCAAAAAACCATTATGCCCAAAATGGCGTACGATTCAGCGATAAGTAACTACATAAAGGAAAAGCTAAGCTTATAACAGCTTAGCTTTTCCTTTTAGGGAGTCAATATATTGATATGCCTCGTCAATCTCCTCTATGCTATATCTCTGCTTACTCTTGAGTGTAAAAATCTTTTCCGCTACTTCTTCCTTCGCCAATGTCTCAAAGTACAACACCGTTGAAACCAGTTCCAAAAAGCGAGCATTTTTTTCATTCATGTCAAGCAGACAATCATCAAGCTTCGGCATGTCGATTTCGTGCATGTTCATAAATCCTTTTCCCGTTTCGGTAATAGAATAGCAGTATTGGTAATAGCCTGCTTTCTTTTCCTTCACTTCATGTAAATATCCCATATTACATAGTTCTTCAATTCGCAGTGTCAGCTCTTCTGAATAAGGACCATAGAAATGGAACTCAAATTTTTCTTGAAAAGGAAATGACAGCTTTTTAGCGATATATATAATCTTCTGCAGCTTCTTCCTGCCTGCAATCTCACCAGCCGCCGCAATGGCATTCATAATTCTAGCGTGCTCCTTGAACAAAGGAAAATCACTCCTCACACAATATTTCCATCAAACTACTTTTTTTCATCTGCCATCTCAAGCAGCCGGCGAATTTGTTGTTTCACGTTTTTATTTGTCGATTCGTCGCGCAAAAAATCTGCAGGATAATATAATTTATGATCGGTCCGACGTTTGCCTGAAATCGCTTCGACAATTTCTGATTCTCGTGAAAGCTCACGAATTTCTCCATTGTTTTTCAATAGATGAATCGGCAGACGTTCTTCTTCCTCACCTGGCCGATAGAAATCATACGGCAAATCCGAGGAAGAGTCTACAACCAAATAATAGTCAGGATCAATCCCTGCCTTTTTAAACAGCTTTGTTAGTTCAATCAACTTATTCATTTGCTCATTGGAAGGATGAAACTCCGTATATTTAAACAGACGGCGATTCATAAACCGATTGCAAAGGTCACTTAGTATTTCATCGCGTTCATGTTCCCAGTTTGCAAAATAATATAACATCACCGCTTCATCCATTTTCAAATAATCTTTCAAGGTAACATCACCTTTGAAAAGTGAGTGAAAATGAACTGGGTCTTGCTCGAAATGATAGCCCGTCTCAAATAAATACTTAGCTCGATGCAGCACCTTAGTTAATATCACTTCGGCACTCCGGGTTACCGGGTGAAAATAGACTTGCCAATACATTTGATAGCGGCTCATGATGTAATCTTCTACGGCATGCATGCCGCTTTGCTTGATGACAGCTTGATCCTCACGAGGTCTCATAACGCGCATAATTCGTTCCATGTCAAAATGGCCGTAGCTGACCCCGGTAAAATATGCGTCACGCTGTAGATAATCCATCCGGTCTGCATCAATCTGACTCGATATCAGGCTGACGACGAGTTTACCGCTATAGGTTTTGGCAATGACTTCGGCTACTTTCTTGGGAAAGTCATCACCAACATGCTTAAGTACAGTATTCACTTCAGTATCACCAAGAATAATCTTCCTGGTGAATAACTCATGATCAAGGTCAAATACCTTTTCAAATGAGTGAGAAAATGGACCATGTCCTAAATCATGAAGCAATGCTGCACACAATGATAACAGACGCTCTTCTGGATTCCACTCTGGTCTGCCTTCAAAAACATCATCAATGATTCTGCGGACAATCTCATAAACGCCTAACGAATGACTTAATCGACTGTGCTCCGCACCATGAAAAGTCAAATACGTCGTCCCTAGCTGTTTTACCCGGCGAAGGCGTTGAAATTCTTTTGTCCCAATTAGATCCCATATTACCCGGTCACGCACGTGAATATAGCGATGAACCGGGTCTTTAAATACTTTCTCTTCGCTTAACTTTTCACCGGAATATTCCATGGCCTACCCTCTTTTTTATAGTCTGATACTTTTTAGTATAGCTCGTTCTCGACAGGATTCCTACCTGTCAGTTTTGGTAAAAATGATGTCATATCGTATGAAGTCCTGTTGTTTCAACATTTTTATTGTCGAAAATATTTTTCTTATCTTATTGTGTCTATATTTTTAGTAAAAACACATTCTGCACTTCTTACATACCACTCTAAAGAGATGAAAAACCTTGCTGTTCACTTTAAAAAACTAGTATCCTTCCAAGTTTTTGGTATAAAAAGTCTAACATCTGGCGACAATGAAGACTAGAACAACATATATAATCTAAAGTCATGACAAATAATTTACAAGAAAGTATAAATTACCAGAAAAGGAGTAGATATTATGAAAGTTCGTCAAGATGCATGGACCGAAGAAGATGATTTATTACTAGCTGAAACCGTTCTCCGGCATGTTCGGGAAGGAAGCACACAATTAAATGCCTTTGAAGAAGTAGGAGATAAATTAAACCGTACGTCTGCCGCTTGTGGATTCCGCTGGAATGCCGTTGTCCGTCATACTTATGACAAGGCACTGTCTCTAGCAAAAAAACAACGGAAGCAACGGAAACGGATACTAGGAAAGGACCTTGGAGGCAAGAAACGTTTACTATATACCCCTCCAACACCAACCATATCCGATATAACTATTCCAGCCAATCAATCTGTTGAAGAGGACATAGAAACTAGTATTCATTTAGATACAGAGGTTGAAACTCCATATATACCAATGGAATATGTAGAAAAAGAACAATCACACACTCAGAATCTTTCACTTGATGCTGTAATTACTTATTTAAAATCTATGAATGGTACCAGCCTTCAGCTTGAAGTATTACGTACCGAAAATGAGAGACTGAAATATGAATTAAACGATGTAAGAAAACGGAATCAGGAGCTTGAAAGAAAAGTAAATCACTTAGAGCAAGATACGGGACTGATTCAAGAAGATTATGAAACACTAATGAAAATTATGAACCGCGCTCGTAAACTCGTCTTATTAGAAGAAGATGACCGGCCGGCAACAAAATTTAAGATGGACAGAAATGGTAATTTAGAAAAAGTTGCCGAGTAACGCTTGTTAAATGGAGGCTCGCCTTCATCTAGGGAGAGAGAGCAGGCAGCAGCCTGTCTAATAGATTATAAAAAAATCTGGTCAGTTCCTTACGGAAGCACCAGATTTTTTTACTTATTCATCTATCTTTTGAAACACCTTATCATTTCGTTCTACCACTCGTTCTAGATACGCTTCATACTGCGGCCATTCATCTGCCTCAAGCTGTGAAGATGTTAGTTGACCTGCAGACTGCTTAAGTACTTGCAGCAATCTCAACATCACATCAGCTACTGACGAACTGCCAAGCAATTCATCGAGTGATGCCATCACCTCTGGTTGAATGTCTGGATACGTAACCTTCGTTTCATGTGTGCCTTTAGCTGCATCATAAAATCCTTTTACTAAGCTCGCACGTTCTGAACCGCTGCCGGAAACACAAAGATAGATTTGTACCGCTACCCCATTACGAATGCGGCGCTGAGAGATTCCAGCAAACTTTTTTCCGCCAATACTTAAATCATAACTTCCAGGACAGTAGGAACCGGTTATTTCCATTGCTTCAATATCTAGTGGAAATTCAGCAAACATCTTTCTAACAAGCTCGAGCATCGTTTCATAACCACGATTAATTTCAATCCGATGATCTCCCTCTGGAAAGACGAGTGAAATATTCAACACACCCGTATCAAGGACTACAGCAAGTCCGCCTGAATTTCTCACAATGACTGAGTATCCTTGTTCAGTAAGGTACTCTATTCCCTTTTTTAACAATGGCAATCTCGTATCTTGAATACCCAAAACAATCGTTTTATCATGGACCCACGTTCGTGCAGCTGCTGGCGAATTTCCACTTCCAACAGAAGCACATAAAGTATCATCGACCGCAAAGGAATTTAGTGCTGACATCCCAAGTCCAATCGATGACTGATCAATAATCCGCCATACAGGCTGAACCAATAACGAACCTGCTTCATTCATAGTTACGCTTCCTTTATGTTCAAAATTCATTCCTGCCCATTATACCATGTTGCTACCTTAACTCCGAAGGGCTTGAGCAGCAGTTATGATGGCTAATTTATAGACGTCTTCCTCATTACATCCGCGCGATAAATCGTTGACTGGACGATTGAGACCTTGAAGGATCGGACCTACTGCTTCAAAATTTCCTAATCGCTGTGCAATTTTATAGCCGATATTCCCAGATTCCAAGCTCGGGAAAACAAATACATTCGCATCCCCTTGAATTAATGAACCTGGTGCTTTTTTCGCAGCTACAGATGGAATAAATGCTGCATCAAATTGAAACTCTCCGTCGACGATAAGAGTGGGATCTAATTCTTGTGCCAGTTGAACAGCCTCTGATACCCGTTCTGTTTCCGGAGAATGTGCGGAACCCTTTGTTGAGAAGCTTAGCATCGCAACTTTTGGCTCAATATCAAACATCCTCGCCGTTTTAGCACTTTCTACTGCTATCTCTGCAAGGTCTTTATTGTCCGGAGCTATATTGATGGCACAGTCACCAAACACATACTTTTCCTCACCGCGCACCATGATAAATGCCCCTGACGTCTTGGCTACGCCTTCCTTGGTGCGGATAATTTGCAGCGCTGGACGCACGGTATCAGAAGTAGAATGCGCTGCACCACTTACCAGCCCGTCCGCTTTATTCGTATGAACAAGCATCGTCCCAAAATAGTTTTCATCTAATAGAATGTTTCGTGCTTCAGCATCTGAAGCTTTTCCACGCCGCGCTTCAACAAATGAAGCTGCAAGCTCATCCATTAAAATATAGTGTTGAGGGTCATAAATTTCCGCTGCCTCAAGTGAAACACCTAAGTGTTTCGCTTTATCTTGAATCTGCTCAATATTCCCAATTAATACAGGTGTTAATAGCTTTTCTTCTGCCAGCCTGGCTGCTGCAGTAAGTACTCGTTCATCAAGACCTTCTGGAAAAACAATTCTTAAATTATTACCACTGATTTTCGCTTTTAACGTGTCGAAGATATCTACCATTTTTAACTTCCTCCTCATGTTCTGCGAGATTTGTATATGTATTTGTTATTCCTATTATTGTACAACAGCAAACATTTACTTCCTAACCTGCGCACTGGATATTTTTTCATTTCCACACTTGCTCAATGTTCACATATAACTATTTTTAGTGATTATCACCTATGTCTACAGGGTAAAATAAGATTTATGAACGTTTTTTGAACATTCGCTTACTGGCCGCTAAAACATTATCTTTACAGCATTCTATGGTATAGTATGGATATAGAAATGAACTATTAGGAGTGAAGAAGAATGAGTCAAGCAGCACAAACATTAGACGGATGGTATTGTTTACATGACTTCCGCCTAATTGACTGGACATCATGGAAATTATTAAGCAGTGACGAGCGCCAAACAGCCCTTGCAGAATTCCAAGGATTAATGGAAAAATGGAATGCTGTTCAAGATCAAAAAACAGGCAGTCACGCGACCTATTCAATCGTAGGACAAAAAGCTGATTTCATGATGATGTTTGTTCGTCCAACAATGGAAGAATTAAACGAAATCGAAATGGAATTTAATAAATCGAAGCTTGCTGAGTATACAATTCCTGCTTATTCTTATGTGTCAGTAGTAGAGTTAAGCAACTATCTTCCAAGTGAAGAGGATCCTTACCAAAACGCACATGTTCGTTCAAGACTTTATCCAATTCTTCCAAAAGCAAGCCATATCTGCTTCTATCCAATGGATAAAAAGCGTGAAGGCAACGATAACTGGTACATGCTTCCAATGGACGAGCGTAAAAGCTTAATGCGTTCGCATGGTTTGATTGGTCGTTCATACGCTGGAAAAGTGAAACAAATTATCTCAGGTTCAGTTGGATTTGATGACTATGAATGGGGCGTTACGCTATTTGCTGATGACGTACTTCAATTCAAAAAATTAATTTATGAAATGAGATTTGATGAAGTGAGTGCCCGCTATGCAGACTTCGGTACTTTCTTTGTCGGAAACATTCTTCCAGAAGAAAATTTCCAAGCTTTTTTCACTGTATAATTCAATAAACTCAGTCAGTCTCCAGATGAATCTGGAGACTTTTTTTATGTCTGCAAATGTCACCTCTCTTTTTACTTTGATAGGCTGTCATAAAAAGGCAAACCTTCCCATACATATGAACTAGTGAAGTATGTAATTTCTTGAGGCAATCTAAGCCGCGTTTGAGCGCAGTTTACGATTCATCTTTATCACGTAAGATGTTAGAACAGCTCATTTCTATATTTTAGATATTTGGAGGGAAAGCGATGAAGCAAAACAATATTCCAAATCCATATGAAAGCTACAACCCAAATCAGTATCAGCCTTATCTAGATGTTAGACAGCAGCCACAGCAGTCCTATCCGCAGGGGCAGCAAGGTTATCAGCAGCAACAGCAGCCCATGCAACAGCAATACCAACCCATGCAGCAGCAGCCGCAGTTTACCCAACAACCAGGTACCCAAAGCGGCGGTCCTGTAATACCAGGTATGCTGCCCGTGGAAGAATCCTACATTGAAAACATCCTTCGTCTTAATAAAGGAAAGTTAGTCACCATTTACGCAACATTTGAGGGGAATAAAGAATGGAATGCTAAGATTTTCAAAGGAATTATTGAAGCAGCAGGGCGCGATCATGTAATCATTAGCGACCCACAAACGGGCCTTCGTTATCTGATTCCAATGGTGTATCTGGATTATGCCACGTTCGACGAAGAAATCGAGTACGAATATCCATATGCCACCGGACCGGTAAACTTAGCCTCTTACCCTCCAAGATAATGATATCCATACAAAATAAGACCATAAAAGAGATGCCTTCTCTTTTATGGTCTTATTTTTATAAATGTTTGTAAACGGCAATAATCATGAGCACCCATGACGCAAGGAATGCTACGCCGCCAATTGGGGTAATTGCACCGAGTATCTTAATCTGCGTTACACTCAATATGAACAAGCTTCCCGAGAAAAGAAGAATTCCGGCAAACATCATCCAGCCGGACCAATTGATTAACGGACTAGAAATTTTTCCAGCAAGAATCCCGATAAACAATAATCCAGCAGCATGGAACATTTCATATGTAACAGCAGTCTGCCAGGTTTCCAGATACTTAGCTGGAATTTTCCCTTCAAGACCATGTGCTCCAAAAGCACCTAGAGCTACTGCTATAAAAGCATGAATGGCTCCAAGGATAATGAATAATTTCATGTAGAAATCCCTCTTTCTTTTAAAAATCTAGTAATGATTCACCGTTAGCTGCCTCTATTTTTACTGGCTTTGACTGCGGCATTGACGGCATAATTGATTGAACAGGTTGATAATTCTGTGCAGCTGTCGGCAGCTTTTTTAATGAAGGAAAGTTGTTCTGTTTCGAACCGCCATCACTTAATACATCACATAGAACCTGAATAGCCATAATGTATTCGTTCAATTTCTCTGCTGAACTAGCTTGTTTTGCGTGTGTAACCAGCTGTTCCATTTTATCTAAAATTTTGTCAGATGAAATTTCCATCAAAATCACCTCATTGTCTTTCTCTGCTTTTGACTATATCAAAAATAGCCAGTAAGCACAAAATAGTAAATTCAAAAGTTATGTTAGTCTAGTTTTTAGATTCGAATTTCAGACAGATTTCACCGGATGCTCGAAGGACCTCTACTGAAGGAAGCCTATTACTTTTAAATTGATAGGCTCTGCACCCTTTGGGAAATTGCGGATCCCAGGTTACATAGTAATGTTTACAGGCCAAACAATTGATTTTCTTATCTTCCAAGAAATTGCTCCTTTAATTTACCCATTATTTGCTGTTTCACGTGAAACATTTCCAACCTATTTAATTTCCCAATCAATCTCTGTTACCCCTAACTCTTTTAATAAGTGATTCGTTTTCGAGAATGGCTTACTTCCAAAAAAACCTCTCCTTGCCGCTAATGGGCTTGGATGTGCGGAGGTAATCACTCGATGCTTACTTGTGTTAATCAGCGGTAATTTGGATTGAGCAGGTTTGCCCCATAAAATGAAGACAATCGGTGTTTCTTTATCGTTTAACAAAGTAATGACTTGATTAGTGAATGTCTCCCAACCTTTACCACGATGCGAGTGAGCTTCTCCTTCACGGACTGTCAACACCGTATTCAATAACAATACTCCCTGTTTAGCCCAATCAATCAGGCTTCCATGGTTGGGTATACTGCAGCCAATATCATTCTGTAACTCTTTAAAAATATTTCTTAATGACGGCGGAATCCGCACTTCTGGATTAACGGAAAAACTCAATCCCTGTGCCTGTTTTGGACCATGATATGGATCCTGTCCCAAGATAACCACCTTCACCTGTTCAAACGGGGTATAGTGAAACGCATTGAATATATCTTGCTGATTTGGATAGATAAGATGCTGGTCATATTCAGTCGTTAGAAATTCGCATAAGTGTTGATAATATGGCTTAGAGAATTCACCGGCCAACATCCGGCCCCAATCATTCTTAATCGTATTCATGATGTACCAGTTCCTCTCTTCATCTCTTGTTTTACTAGTATACGACAAAGGAAGTCCAGTGCCGACCAAGAGCCTTCACAAGAAAATAAAAAAGCTTTTTTAGGAAGTAGGTTTCTCCATCACCCCTTAATGGATATATAGGAAAGCAGGTAAATTATTGGCTGGAGGCTTATATATGACAAATAAAGTAAAAAAATGGATGAAACAAAAACGAGTTCTTGCAGCTTTGATCCTTCTTATCATCGTTGCAATTGTTATTATCTATAACCAGTATAAGCCACTTCCAGAGGGCATTTCCTATGAAGGAAGTGTTCATTTTGTGGACGATGTCGATTTTATTTATGATTTATCATACAAAGATCTTAATGGAAAGTATCAGCACGAACAAGAGATTTTTCAAACCATGTATCAAGCCATCGATAAAGCCGAGGAATTTCTCGTTCTAGACATGTTTTTATTTAATGGGTATTACGATGAAAAAACAAAATTTCCTAAGCTCAGTCAAACACTTACTCAAAAAATCATTACGCAAAAACAAAAGAAACCTAATCTAAAAGTAGTCTTCGTTACAGATGAAGTGAATACAAACTACAATGCGTATAAATCCAAGGAGATTGAGAAGCTCAAAGAAAACGGCGTGGAGGTTATCATCACAAATTTAGATAAACTTCGTGATCCTACACCTGTTTATTCTGGTTTTTACCGAGCCTATTTACAGTGGTTTGGAGAGAGCGGCACCGGGTGGATACCAAATCCTATGGCTGCTGAAGCTCCGAAGGTAACCGTTCGGTCTTACTTACGATTGTTGAATGTCAAAGCCAATCATCGAAAACTGCTAGCCACTGAGAAAGAGGCGCTTATTACATCAGCTAACCCTCATGATGCCAGCGGCTTTCACTCTAATATTGCCTTTTCCGTTAAAGGAAATATAATTGGAGACTTTGTTAAAGCAGAACAAGCTGTTGCTGATTATTCGAATGGCCCAAATGACTTTCCTGTCTATCATCAAAAGCAAGCTGAACAAGGTGACGTTGCTGTTCAATTTCTAACCGAGGGAAAAATCACTAAGCATGTCCTTCAGGCCATCCAGGAAAGCGAGAAGGGCGATCAAATTTGGATTGGCATGTTTTATATTGCCGATCGCGATGTTGTCACCTCTCTTACCGAGGCGGCCCAACGCGGAGTCTCCATCAACATGGTTCTTGATCCTAACCAAAATGCCTTTGGTTCAGAAAAAATCGGCCTTCCTAACCTACCGGTCGCCGCAGAATTTGAAAAGCTTGATAATGAACATATCCAAATTCGCTGGTACAACACGACAAAAGAGCAGTATCATACCAAGTTAATGCTCATTAATAAAAAGCAGACAAACAGTAGTTTAATTATTGGCGGTTCTGCCAACTACACTAGCCGGAATCTTAATGATTATAATCTTGAAGCCAATTTAAAAATCTCTGCCCCAGCTGACGCGGAAGTTTCCCAAGAAGTAAACGATTATTTCGATAGAATTTGGAACAATGGTGATGGGCAATACACGGTAGACTATAAGGAATACCAAGATAAGCTGCCTGTTTTCAAATACATTATGTACCGAATTCAAAAGCTTATTGGCGTAACAACTTACTAGTTGTTTTCAAGTCCATTCAATAAATAAATGTTTCAACTATGGAAAAATAGGTTATCTATACTATATAGCCGCAACACATTTACCTAACTAAAATGAACGTATTCTAAGGAGGAATTTTTTTATGTATCAAGTACATGTTGTAGAAAATGGATTACAAGCGAAAGAAAAAATTGATCAATTGACTATTACTGAATTTACAAAAGAAAATATTTATCTGTTCGCCCATGATAAAGACCGCTCCGAGCACCTTACAGAGAATACAGATACAGAATCAGTAGGACTGGCTGAATTAGGCCTTATCGATAAAGTTAGCAATATTTTCAAATCTCGTGGAGACGAACTTCGCAAGAGCTTTGTTAATCTTGGATTGACTGAAAATGAAGCCAACCAATATGAAAAAGAATTAGATAAAGGCAAGGTTGTTCTAGTTGCCAGCACAGATGCTAAATAAATCATTACATTAAACAGGGTGTCCCAATATGGGACACCCTGTTTTTTAGCCTAAAATTCGTTGATAAAGAGCTTTAGCATGAGCAAGATCCTTGGTTCCATGAATTAACGCGCGTCCGTCTTGAAAAACAACAATCCGCTCACCATTTTTTTCAATCGATAACAAAAATGGGTTCCCTTTTACTTCATAGCCCCCGCCTGCTAAGTCAGCAGCCAGTTTATCAAGTTTAAGATTCCGCTGTACCGGCGGTCTTACTTGGACTGTATCTCGACCACAAAGCACCGTCGTCTTCGTTGCATTTTCAGGTGATAAAAATGGGTAGGTTGGGGACTCACCACAGGATAAACAATCTGTTTTTTTGACTTTAGATACCTTAAAGCTTTGGTATTCATTTCTCCACAGATCAAAGGTAGTAAAGCTCGGTTTGACAGCATCCCAGTCCTCTACTAGAATCTTCAAGGCTTCTGCTGATTGATGAGCAACCACCATTTGAACAGCCGGCGAAATAATCCCCCCTGTATCACAGGTAACCCCTTGCATCGGAATGGTCCGCATCAAACAATTTAAGCATGGTGTTTTTTCGGGGATAATGGTAAAGCTCATTCCCACACTGCCAACACAAGCTCCATATATCCAAGGAATTGCATACTTCTGTGCTAAATCATTAATCACCATACGTGTTTCAAAATTATCTGTGCAATCAATGATTAAGGAAACGCCTGGTAATTGATTCTCAAGCGTTAGCGCTGTTGCATCAATAATTAATGCTTCAATTTCTACATCTTGATTAATTTCGTTCAAATGTTTTTTGGCAGCTTCAGCCTTTGGAAGTTTCTCCAGTACGTCAGCTTCTGTATACAGCTGCTGCCGCTGAAGATTACTTGCTTCAACATAATCACGATCAATAATCGTCAGTTTACCGATACCAGCCCGAGTCAGTGCTTCTGCGTTGGCTGACCCGAGAGCTCCTGCACCGACTAGGATAACATGCTTCCCTCGAATCTTTTGCTGTCCAGAGTGTCCAATTGGCGTAAATAACGTCTGCCGTGAATAACGCTCGTCCACTTTTCTCAGCCCCCGCTTACTGGAGGGATGAACGCTACTATATCGCCGTCTGTCACTACTGTTTCCTCATCTGCAAATTCCTCATTGACTGCTGCCATGACAGCATCCAATCCCTCTAGCTTAAAGTCAGCAGCTAATTTTTCTTTCACACCAGCAATCGTCAAACCCGCCGCTTCAATCGCTACTTCTTCTTTTCCCAGAGCGTCTTTTAAATGAGCAAATAACAATACCTTAATCATCTGAATCCTCCTTTTCAGGCTTACCAGCTGGATACTCGACTGTCTCTAGTTGATTACCGATCCATTTTTCTCCATCTTCCCAATGTTCTTTTTTCCAGATTGGGACAATCTCTTTAATTCGTTCTATTGCGTATCGATTTGCCTCATAGGCATCATTCCGATGCGGTGTACTGACGGCTATTACAACCGCAATATCTGTTATTTCAAGTTTGCCCGTCCGATGGGTAATTGCCGTCGTCGCATCAGGCCAGCGTTCACTAATTTCCGCACCAATTTGCTCTAGTTTCTTAACAGCCATCGCTTCATAGGCGTCATAGATAAGAAATAACGTTTTTTTCCCTTTTGTCATTTCCCTGACTGTACCAATAAAGGTCGTCACTGCTCCAGCATTCCTTGAAACGACTTTGTCAATTACACTCTGAATATCAATAGGTTCCTTTGACAGTTCAAAATTCATAAGTTTACTCCTTTTTCATTCTTTCATTTTTGTTCAATAAATCTTCTTCTAGCTGTTTCGCCTGATTATATTCCTCAGGCTCATTCATATTAAAAAACGAGGTGGAAAAGAGATGCGGCTGTTCTTTATATAACCGAAAATCTTGTTCCTTCATTATTTTCACAGTAATGGCTGCTAAAAACTGTCTAACTTTCAGCACACGGTTATCTAGACAAGAAGTAAGTGGCGGCAGGCAGGATTTTTTATACACTGCAAACAGCGGCTGCAGCCTGCCTTCAATCTCCGGAACGACTGCATCGTACCCATCTGCTGCATCCAACATTTCCTGTGCTATCCCTTCATGGATAAAGGGCATATCACAAGCAACAGCAATAATCACCTCTGTTTCTGAAGAGGATAATCCTGCATGAATACCAGCTAACGGTCCGAATCCCGGATATCGGTCGGTAGTCATCGGATAACCTAAAAAACGATAATCCTCTGGAGTATTCGTGACAATGAGCAATTCCTTTGTCACCTTTTCCAGTTCACCAGCAATTTTAGCAATATTGGTTTTTTCTTTCATAGGAAGAAGCGCCTTATTCTCGCCCATTCTTGACGACTTGCCTCCCGCTAGAATGACAGCTGTTGTATTCATCCCTCACCTCATATCCTACTATTAATCCTTCATATTAAAAAGGGGTATATTCCGCGAATATCGTGTCTGCTTTCTTGCTTGAACCTGTTAACTTTCCAGCAAGTTTCCTGCACATTCTAGCATTTTACAATCAAGATGTATTGTTATATGCTTGTTTAAAGATATTTCGGAACACGCTGAACATATCCTAATTATTATTATTCCCCTCAGGAGGACCGAATCATGACGATGAAAAAAGCAATGACTGTTGCCGGTTCAGATTCTAGCGGCGGCGCAGGTTTACAAGCTGATTTAAAAACGTTCCAAGAGCTTGGTGTGTATGGGATGTCTGCACTGACAACCATTGTAACGATGGATCCCAAGGACTGGTCTCATAACGTATTTCCGCAGCCAGTTGATGTTTTAGAAGCTCAAATGGAAACCATCCTCTCAGTCGGTATAGATGCTATGAAAACTGGTATGCTTGGTTCCGTAGAAATTATTGAACTCGTAGCCCGGAAAATTGACGAGCTTAAACTTGATAAAGTCGTTATCGATCCGGTTATGGTTTGTAAAGGCGAAGATGAAGTTCTTCATCCAGAAACAGCCGTAGCACTTCGTGAACTGCTTGTCCCTAGGGCGACTGTTGTGACCCCTAATCTTTTCGAAGCAGCACAACTGGCTGGAACAATGCCTATCAAGACGATAGATGATATGAAGAAAGCTGCGATAAACATTCATGCACTCGGTGCAAAGTTCGTACTTATTAAAGGCGGAAATAAGCTGGACCATGATAAAGCAATTGATCTATTATATGATGGGAATAATTTTGAAATCCTTGAATCCGAACGAGTGGATACAACGTATACACATGGTGCAGGCTGTTCTTCATCAGCAGCAATTGCAGCTGAACTGGCACAAGGAAAACCCGTTCGTGAAGCTATTTACTTAGCCAAAGACTATATAACAGCAGCTATAAAACACTCATGGAAGTTAAATGACTTCGTCGGCCCCGTCATGCATGGAGCCTATCGCAAATATGGTGTCGAAAAATAATAGAGCTTACTCTCAATGAGAGTAAGCTTTTCTTATCATAAATCCATCTCTTCGCTTTTTGCTAATCTTTTTAGTAAGATTATAAAATACACATGCTAAATAAGGAGGGAAGCGTAAATGAAACCGATTGAACCCATTGACGTTCAACGAGTAATTGATGGATTTGCCAACAAGGATATCTACCTTCATCTAGAAACAACAAATGGAGCTTACGCTACCCATAACAACGAAGATTTCTTTTCTGCAGGTGCATACATCCGTAATGCGTTGGTACGCTATCAACATGGAAAAATCATTGGAGATAACCCCTACCGTATTGGCCTAAAATTAGACATAGGCTGGGTATACGCTGAGGGGCTGAATCACTATGAAGTGGATGAACAAGGAAGATTATTAACGGCTGGACTGGATTCAACCGGGAAGCTTGCCGTTGCATTACAAATTAGCAGCAAACCTTTTGAATAATAAGAAGGGAGATGAATGGATTGGAAAAAGAAAGACAGGTTTTAGTCATATTCCCTCATCCCGATGATGAGGCTTTCGGAGTTTCAGGAACAATTGCTTTGCATATCGAAAACAATACTCCTGTTACATATATTTGCATGACGCTGGGAGAAATGGGCCGAAACCTAGGGAACCCGCCTTTCGCTACAAGAGAATCCCTGCCTGAAATTCGAAAAAAAGAATTACAAGATGCAGCTGATGCGCTTGGTCTTAGTGATTTACGGATGTGGGGATTGCGGGATAAAACCGTTGAGTTTGAAGATGATGACAAGCTGACAGAAAAAATTTCCGAAGCGATTCAAGAACTAAATCCATCACTAATCATTTCTTTTTACCCGGGTTACAGCGTCCATCCTGATCATGAAGCATGTGCAAGAGCGGTTGTCCGTGCAGTTGGTCAAATGGAGGAAACGAAACGGCCTAAGCTGAACTTGGTTGCCTTTGCCAACAATAGTATTGCTGAAATTGGCGAACCCGATATCCTTCATGACATTACAGCCGTTGAGGATAAAAAAATCGCCTCAATAAAAGCACATCGTTCACAAACCGAATCCATGGTCGCAACTTGGGCAGAAAAAATGAAAAACCAAGACCCTACCTTATTAAACGCGATTCGCAGAGAACGTTTTTGGACTTATAAGTTTTAACTAAACATCAAGGCTGTCGAGGATTTTCTCGGCAGCCTTGTTTGTTTTGTCGAAATAGGGGATCTCTCCTTTAGATGAACATACTCCCTAGCGTAATACTTCTCAAAATGCATTTGCACAGAAAATTGGTCGAACTGCACAGAGTTTGGTTCCTTTTGCACAGAAATACGCTCCATTTGCACACCAATTCACCCTTTCTGCACACTTTTTCCTCTGTTCTGCACAGTCAGCTGCCGTGACGGATGAACATCCCACGTTGCGCGCAGATCCCAGGACAGTTGGTCTTGTTATAATAGGGTATCTTGCCTTTACGCATCTGGATTGGCTGCTTTGGCCTTGATTAATGACTCCTTTTCAACAAAACCAGCTGAACTGGGTCCCGCTCTTCTCAAAAATGCTTTTGCACAGAAATACGCTCCATTTGCACACCAATTCACCCTTTCTGCACACTTTTCCCTCTGTTCTGCACAAGTCCTGTAACAATGTGATGTTTTTCACAAGTTACTCACACAAATAAAAAAACTGCCTGCGGGGGAGCAGACAGTCAAATAGGGGAATAACATTTAAATCATCGTACGATTAGTATGTCCTGTATTTTTGGGTTTCATACAAAATTATTTAAGATTACTTAATGGTATTCGGTAGAGTCTGTCATCTTTTTTATCAGGATTGCCTCGGCCATCGGTATTGTTGCTGATGAAATAGAGGTACGTTCCATCAATGTAGACGTCTCGTATACGCCCTTGATCGGTTACGATATCCTTCATTTTTTTGGTTACAATATCATATGCCTTTAAGGCTTCACCTCTTAAAGAAGAGATATAGATTTTCCCGTTGTTATAGGCGATTCCGGAAGGAGCCCACGTATTGCCGCCAGCATGGATAAGGGGTGCCTCCATTCCTGCTTTCTTTTCATCGCCTTCAATCTCCGGCCATCCATAATTTTTTCCTGGTTCAATATGATTTAATTCATCTCTCCCAGATTCTCCGTGCTCACTGCTGTATAATCTTCCTTCTAAATCCCACGTAAGTCCTTGAGGATTTCGATGGCCATAAGAGTAGACATATGAGTTAGGAAACGGATTATCATCTGGTATACTTCCATCTAAATTCATTCGTAGTATTTTTCCGCCAAGAGAAGTTATATCCTGTGCAATCTCTCCTTTTTTGGCATCACCAGTTGTTACATACAGCTTATTATCAAAGCCGATTTTAATCCGTCCGCCATGGTGGTAGTTCCCGCTCGGTATCTGGTCAAGTAACACATTCGTTTCTTTCCAGCTTCCCTCTTCATATTGAAGAGTGACTATCCGGTTAACAGGTATTCCACCTGATTCATATGTATAATAAGCAAACCCTTGGCCGCTGTCTTCAAATCCTGGCGCGAGTAAAAAGCCCAGCAGACCTGCCTCAGATTCTTCAGACAGTTTTTCTTTTAACTCCACAGGTTCTCGTTTTACTTTTCCGTCCTGAAATTGCACAATGGAACCCGTTCGTTCTGATACAAACAAGGTTTCCTCTATTTCTTGAATAGACCATGGTGCGTCAAGCCCGCTGAGTAATACTTCAGGCTTATCACTTGCTGTCTTCCCTGTCTGTTCCATTTGTAGATCTTCATTCTCAGAATGATCCTGTTGGGTTATATCCTTCAGTGAACATCCTGCGAAAAGTAACACAATCAGCACAATCAGCAGCTTTTTCTTCATTTTCTCCCCCCAGAAATAATTCTACTTTACTAATTGTTCGTTTAAAGCAGCGTGTATGGCTTGTGCAACACCGCTATCATCATTTATGCCTGTCGTTAAATGACATATTTTCTTTATTTCTTCTGGAGCATTACCCATTGCAACCGCTCGTCCAACCCGTTCAAACATGGATTTATCGTTGAAATTATCACCGATGGCCATCGCTTCATTCAGAGTGATGCCTTTTTCTTTCAGATAAATTTCAAGTGCAATCCCCTTTTGTGCCTGGACATGAGAAATTTCCAAGTTTCCATGGCCCGATGAGGTAACTGCAAGGCTTTCTATTCGTTTCAATTCTCCGCCAGCTTCCCCTAGTAATTCTAGATTATTAGAGAATATAAGGATTTTATAATAACTTAGATTTTCTTTAGTCAGAAGATCATAATAACTTGGAATGGTTTTCACCTGACCAAGAGAAAGGCGGTTATGAACGATTTGAGTAATCTCTACCGGATCAACATCTGGATTAGCTGTTACATAAACATCCACAAGAGCGGCCGCTGATTTTTCGTAGTTTTTAGAATACGTACCTTCACTAGTATAGATTTCAAAATAGATCTGTTTCTGTTCTAAGTAATCGACCACTTGTTTAACATCGTCTATATTCATTGTATTTGATGTTGTGATTTCTCCTGATTTGGTTAGGACGACAGCACCATTTACACCAATAACGGGACATTCAAGATTCGTTTCATCCAAAGCAAACCTTGCTTCTTGATACGATCGCCCAGTTGCAATAATAACTTCTACTCCTTCAGCTTGAGCTCGTTCAATGGCTTCTTTGTTTTCTTTACTGACTTTCTGATTTTTATTTAATAATGTACCGTCCATATCAATTGCAATCGCTTTTATCACTGCATACACCTCTAGTTTGTTTGTTTCTGTCATTGTAACAGATTTTTCTGACTGATTCTCTCTTACAGTCTCTCTCTATATCTGTAACCATTCTTAGAACAGTTGAAACAAGCTGAATAGCTCTATTGTCTGCTTTTCATCAAATAGTTATTAGTAAAAACAGACCTGCTCAAATGAGAGGCCTGTTTCTCGTTATTTTTATTGATATTGAAGCGCGATTTGATTCATTTTATCTTCAATGGTTTTCTGAATTTCATTAATTTTCTCGAAATCCATCGCCGCAATATAAATCTCTTCAAGCTTATCGTGCAGTTCTTTAGCTTGGGAGAGATAATTTGTCGCCGCCGTCATTTTTGACCGGTATCTTTCAGAAATTTCTTTTATTTCTTCCGCATAAATATCATCTGTTGCTGGTAAAATCGCAGTTTTATAAATATCCACAATTTCATCCCCTTCCCGGCTAGGAAAGTATTCATGGGGAGCCGTGCTATCAAAGATAGCCAATCCCAATTCGCGGACTATTACCATATCCAGACTGTTTGGATCGAACCCACAATGATAGATTTCAACATCAAAACCTCTTCTCTTCCCTTCTGCTGCTAATTTCTTTAGCATGGTAGATTTCCCGCTGCCGGGCCGGCCTTTTAAAAAGAAGCGTTTTGGAATATCAGTGGTTAAATTCGGAACATAATCGACCGCCCCAGTTGGTGTGGCTGCTCCTAAGAAGCGATGTCGAACATCTGAGGTTTTATTTAGAACCATTTCACCGAAAAAATTTGTCATGAGCTTTTCAGTTAATTGATTCAACTTAGCAAAATCAAGATTATTAATATAGATTTCTTCCCATTCATCATGAACGGAAAGGGCCTCAGCAAATAGTTTGTATGCCTGTTCATAAGCAATATCAATAGCCTCAGTTAACTGTACGATGTTTTCCCTTTTATCACCTAGTTGACTCGAGTTCCAAGCAGTACCCAGGTTCACGTATTCTTCAACAGCACCCGGTGCCTTAGGTTCAATTACATGCGGCGGAGTCCCATCAACAATGCCTGCTTTAAGGGTTGGAAAAATAATTCCATCGATGGACTGGGCGTCTGAGGCACAATGTAAGTACTCAACATCAACTCCTCTTTCTTCCCAGACCAAGCCTAATTTCTTCATGAGCGTTGATTTCCCAGTTCCTGGACCACCTTTAAGAATAAATAATTTCTCGAGATTTTCTAAATTTGTTTCATATAAGCTGTAAAACCCACGGGCTGTATTCCCGCCTGCAAAGTAATGTCTAGTTTTCCCCTTCAAGTGCGAACACTCCTTTGTGATAACGTGTTTCGCTACAGATTATGCAGTGAGCCCATAATAGGTGAAAGCCCATTACTTTGCCTTTGTCAGCTCGATAAATTCGGCATCCGTTATTTGCAATAACTCTTGCGGCGGTAACTCAATTTGGCACCCGACTTTTCCGCCGCTGACAATCATTGTTTCAAGCTGTTCTGCCGTATGATCAATGAACGTTGGATAGAGTTTTTTCATTCCAATCGGTGAACAGCCTCCGCGAATATAGCCTGTCCATTTTTGCAGATCCTTGACAGGCAGCATCTCAATTTTTTTCTCTCCAGCAGCTTTGGCTGCTTTCTTGACATCTAATTCATCTGCTACTGGTATGACAAATACATAAATATGTCCTGGAGCCCCCGAAGCAACTAATGTCTTAAATACTTGATCTGCTGGTTTCCCAATCTTTTCGGCAACCGCTGTTCCGTGAATTTTCCCATCTTCATTATTATAGGATAACGATTGGTAAGGAATTTTCTGTTTGTCCAGGACTCTCATCGCATTCGTTTTACTCATTCTTAGCCTCCATTTACATTTATTAAAAAAGAGCCTCGCATATGCAAGACCCTCTTGATTATCGATGAAACCAATGACCAGCTTTAGCTGCAATTTCAGCTTCTTTTTCTGGATCAAATACAATGATAAAGCAGGTGGAAGGGCCTGCTGAAGCGTTTAAATCAAGGCTTTCAACTGCCTGTGGAATTGTCCCGCTTGGGTCAAGATGCAGCCACTCATTGGCAATGCCTTTTGAGCCAACGGGGAGAATAGTCATGTTTTCCTGCTCACAGCACCATTTAAAGAGAGAGAGCGGTGCAATCAGCTCCGGATGATTGATCACGCCCTCACCCATAAGCGGGGTGCCGATCACGCCCATTTTCCCGCTCGCCACTTTCTCTTCTTCCTCTTTCTTTTGTCCAATAACCAGAATACCGAGGGCTGATTGAACCATTTCCATGTTGGTTTCTGTACTTCCCGTAATAGGAATTGTAAGACCCAACTCTGCTTGACCTTGACGGACGCCTGCTTCTAATTCACTCCATGCTTGTTCTCCGCAAAAATTCTCCATGACCACGGCAATCGGATCAGCTCCTGCAGCCATACACTCTATAACTGCAACTCGAAACGAATAGTAAGCTACTACATCGTAGGAAGCCGTCACAACATCTTCTTTCTTCATGCCGATACCGCCGCTGTTATCGCTGGCAAAAATCAACGAACCACCTGTGACTGGCAGGTTTAGAACATCTCTCATGAATCATGACCCGCTTTGAAAATCAACCTTTTTAAAATAGGGACGAGCTTTGGCATTAGTATAACCGCGATGACTAAGTTAATAACAGTTGCAGTAATTAACGAAGGCAACAAGGCAATATAAAATGATGTACTAATGATGAACATGAAGGGCAGTGGTGCAATGAGCGCATTTCCGACCAAGAACAGTGTGACCGCGCCTAATTTTTGACTGGTATTATATAGAGTACAAAACATCCAAACTAGGATGAACATTTCCAGAACAATGATAAAATGCAGCGGCCCAAGCGGCATCCCGCTGATAATAGCAGAAATCAAGGTCCCAAGACCTGCCACAATTCCCCCATTAATCGGCCCTAATAGTACACCTGCTATAAGGGCAGGGAAACTATCAAGTGCTAAACTGCCGACGATAGAAGGAATTTTAATTGCCGCACCTACAGCGGATAGGGCAATAAACATCGCCAAGGTGCTTATTTTTCGAACGTCCAACCCTATTCACGTTCCTTTCTTTTTCCGCCTCGGAATACATTCGCACTACGTGCATATTCCACATCCTTAACACCCAAACGGAAGTTCACGACACGTGCAAGGGCAAATAGATAATCAGATAATCTATTTAAATATTGGAGAGACAAAGGTGATACTGGTACACCTGTTTTAGTCAGTGAAACGACAAGACGTTCCGCACGGCGTGTCACCGTCCGAGCAATATGAAGAGTAGCTGCCGGGACCGATCCTCCTGGCAGAATGAACTTTTCTAAATCTGGTGCTTCTTCAATAAATTTATCAATTCGTTCTTCTAAGTACGTAATGGCGTCTTCACTTAATTTTTCAGGTGCTTTTTCTGAAATGGTCGCTAAGTCGCCGCCGCAGTCAAATAACTCGTGCTGTATTTTTTCTAAATCAGCGATTACATCTGAAAATAGATCGGGAGTAAGCTCAGTAACGGCTTTACCAATATAGCTGTTTACCTCGTCAACCGTACCATAGCTCTCAACACGGATATCATCTTTATCCACTCTTCCACCAATTACACTCGTCTTGCCTTTATCCCCAGTACGTGTATAAATTTTCATTATTATTCCTCCTTTATTTTAGTTGTTGATTAATACCATACCAGATAAGTTCAACCCGGTCAGCCCTTTCGACAAGATCCTGATACACCCAACCGCAGGCATCCCGCCAAGTGCGGTCACTCGCCTCAATCGGGACAATTCCTTTCGAGAGATCACTACCAATGATAATTAAGTGCCGATCTGTATTTTCCTTCTCCCAGTTCAAGAACCCCTCCATCCGAAGCTTCCAAGAAGCACGGATATCCTCCGCATTCAGTTGTTGAGTATCTTGTTTAATCCAACGTTCAATCCCTTCTAGTACGATCCTTTTACAATGGGGGTCCAGATTTTTTGGTAAGTCATGATCTCGGTATGCAGATAACCAGATTGTCTCATCTGTAACTTGTAATTGCTCTCTTACCCATTTTGCTTTGCCGTTGTAACTACCACCTGTAACGAAGTACACCGTTCACCCCTCCTTGCTGATTGAATTGACTCCCAAGCGAATTGATAGCCTCGAGAATGAGGAACGTCCCAATCCCAGAATTCCTTATTCTCTACAGCCAGTTTACTAAGTATTGAGCGAATTACACCACCGTGGGTGATCACGGCGGCTCGTCGTATACCACGTTCGTTGATATCTTCTACTATATGATTCCAACCTCGTTGTACTCTTGCGGAAAAAACAGAAAAACTTTCCCCATTTGGAGGACTTGCTTCAAATGGACGGTCAAGAAAATCCCGATAGCTAGGTTCATCGACCAAATCCTGATATGTTTTGCCTTCCCAGTCGCCAAAGTTCATTTCTCGAAGTTCTACCTTGCTGATCGGAGTAATCTTAGGGAAAAGAAGGGCTGCTGTTTTCTCGCAGCGAGGCAGGTCACTGCAATAAACTACCTCATAATTAGCTTCGACCCACTTTTCCTGCTCTTCTTGCAGCAATGGCGAGTCCGTCCACCCAAGATACTCCCTCCGTTTATTGGCTTCTGTTATCCCATGACGAAATAATGTAATAACCAGACCGTGATCCATAGAGATAATTCAACTCCTTCCACAGAAGCTCCAAGCACATCTCCTGTTATCCCGCCAAACCACTCGATTGTTTTTTTTCGGATAAAAAGAAAACTCAAGTACGCAGCTGCTGCCATCCATATGAACTGCCACAGCAACGCCGGACTGATTAGATAAGCTCCTATTAAGCCTGCCATCGCATATCCCCAGTAAACATGCGTACTATTTTTACGGGATGCTTTTTGAAAATAGGCGCCTAGACCCTCTTGTTTTGCGAATGGAAAACGGCATAGAACCACACCCATCACAATCTTACTGATAAACGGAATAACAAGGATCAGAGCATACGTATACGGTGTGCTTTTTTCAATAATCTCATAGATAAATAAAAACCGAGCAGCTAATAAAACAATGACTGATAAAACACCAAAGGCCCCTGTTCGTGGATCTTTCATGATTTCTAAGCGTTTTTTCTTATCACGATAGGAAAAGAATGCGTCACTCGCATCAATCCAGCCGTCAAGATGAAGCCCTCCGGTTAGACCAATAGTCAGCAGCCAAATCATAAATGCAATCGCACTGGTTGAGAAGGGCGTCCATTCGACAAACAGATAAAGTGTCCCGCTCATTAAACAGCCTAACAGCAAACCAACTAACGGAAAGGTCTGTATTGCGCGGTGCAGGTACTTGTTGTCCATTGGGAATTCACGTTTAATCGGTATAGCGGTGAAAAATTGCAGATTAATGAGGAACCCAATAAGTGCGCTCACGATTGGGGTCCTTTCATCATGACAGGTATACCTGATTCCACTACATAAGCTTTTTCAGCACGCTGAACAATCTCTTGATGCAGCAAACCCAACGTTCTTTGATACAGCTGGACGGAAGAAAAATGACTATACTCGTGAAGCACTTCATTGCTGACAAGTACTAAGGAACTTACATTTTGCTGAATCGTTTCAAGACCGGCAAGAATTTTGTCGTATACTTGGCTGGCCTGAATTTGGCTCCATTCCGTATTTGCTGAAAACAGTTCATTATCAAGCAATGTCGTTAAACAATCTATCAAGACAACAGGTTTATGATCAAAGGTTTTTACAGATTCCTCAATATTGGTTGGAAACTCTCTAATCTGCCAAGTTACATTGCTTTGCTCTCGCTGTTCTTGATGCTTACTAATACGCAGCGCCATTTCTTCATCACGCGCTCTTCCACAGGCAATATAAACTAAACCTCTGTTCAAATCTTGGCTGCATTGTCTTGTCAATTTCTCTGCAAATGTACTTTTTCCGCTTCTAACTCCTCCGGTTACAAAGTAGATCGGTGCTTTTTCCATTGTGTGAACTCCTCCATCAATACGGCATGATCCCGTTCACCTTTAACCGCAAATCGAAGCCATTTACCATCTAGTCCGGGAAAATTATATGTATGGCGCGGCACAATACCCTTTCCTAACAAATAAGTTAATAAGTATTTGGTATCATCTAGTTCTGGATCTCTAAGTAAATAGAAATTCACCGAGCTTTGAGAGATTACCAGGCCGGTCGTCTTATAGAAAGATTGAAGCTGTCTCTTCTGCTTTTCAATATATTCAACCGTTTCTTTCTGATGAACGATCTCTCTTAAGCAGATTGAACCTGCTTTCTGAGCCAAGCTGCTGACACTCCAATGTGGTTTAAAAGACTGTAAGGCATCAATAATACCTGGATGCGCGAGTAGATATCCAAGGCGGACTCCTGGCATCGCAAACATTTTGGTCATCGAGCGAAGAATAATCAAATTTGCGAAACGACTGAGATACGTTCGGTATGTAAAAGGGTCAAGGACAAAGTCATAAAAAGCTTCATCAAGAATCACTAGACAATTTTCTTTCTGGCAAGCAGTTAGGAGCTCTAACACATCTTCCTTGGCATAAGACATGCCTGTAGGATTATTGGGCGTACATAAATAAAGCGCATCCTGATTTTTAATTAACGGTTTCAAGCCTTCGACATCCAACTTCCACTCTGGCTCTTTGAGGATGTAATTTGTAATGGTACATTGATTTGCTAAACATGCAGCGGCATATTCAGAAAAAGCAGGTTGAATAATTAGAACGTTTTTACCTGCCAGCATTCGAGCAGTTAATGAAATCAATTCTGCCCCTCCATTCCCAAAGAGAATGGAGTTCTCTGAAACATGTTCCATACTTGCAGCCAGCTCCGTTAGTTCTCTAGTTTCAGGATCTGGATACTCTAAGATTGACTCAAAAAAAGATGGCCACTGTTCCTTTAATCCTGCTGGTGGTCCAAGCGGATTAATATTGGCACTGAAATCGTAAAAGCTGTCTGGCATCGTAACTTTTAGTGATTGATATAAATAATGTGGATTAGATCCATGAAGCGGCAGTTGCAAGCAGAATCCCTCCTATCCAGAGCATCAGCATAAATAACCATGAGGTCCTATGCATGATTTGGGTTGTAAGTTTAATATGATTTGCTTGAAGTGGAATGACTGATTCTCCCATCTTCGCTCGATTAGATATGATACCTTTATAATAATTGACTCCCCCAAGCTGCACACCGAGCAAGGCAGCAACAGCAGCTTCTCCCCAGCCGCTGTTCGGACTCGGATGCATCTTGGCGTCACGTACTACAATCGCCGCACGCTTTCTAAAAGAATGCGGTCCCCTATTTGGATTAAGCAGCATCAGCAGCCCTGTTAAACGGGCCGGTATCCAATTGACGATATCGTCCATTTTTGCTGATGCCCACCCGAAATCAAGGTATTGCTTATTTTGATATCCAACCATTGAATCACATGTGTTAATAGCCCGATACATCATAGCCAAGGGCGCTCCGCCAATGAACGCCCAGAATAGCGGAGCTGTAATGCCATCACTGGTATTTTCAGCAATAGTCTCGACGGTTGCTCGGACAATTTCTCCTTCATGAAGCTGATCGGTATCTCGGCCAACAATATACGAAAGCTTACTTCTTGCTTCAGTAAGATCTGCCAAAGCCAAGGGTCTATAAACATCCATTCCCGCAATATGTAAGCTCTTTTGGGCCAGTGTAGTCGAAATAATCACTGCCTCAACCAGAATACCCGCCGCCACATGCTGTTGATAGGCAAGGTAAACAATGACACTCGTCAGCGTAAAAACTATGAGCAATAAACTACTCATCATCAGCAACCCTTTTCTTTTCTTTGCATGACCCTGATTAAGTAATCGATCCAGTTTTGCAATGTAAGCCCCCATCCATTTAACTGGATGCGGCCAAGATGGCGGGTCCCCGATTAATCGATCTAACAAGAATGCAAGACTGAGTGCAAGTAAATGAGGAAGCATCATTCATCCTCCCTCGTATACTGATTTTTCTGTAACGCCTTCATCGTACATTCATAGACACCTTTACCGATTAACTTCCCGAGCGGCGTTGCTGTCCCGCCGTATGGCAAAAAGGTGCCCCTTTGGGTCGCAGCAACCAGTACACTGTCTGTTGATGTCCCCGTCGCGCTAGAGTGGGTGATGTAATCCATAACATTAAGCTGCATCAAAGCCTTCACTTTCGCCTCAGTCGCCGTAACAATACTGTGAATGAACGCTTCTTCTGCAAGTTTTGCGTTTATAAAAATCCAGGTATTGATCGTTCCAGGTGAGCTGTCTTCCGTATGTTCACTTGCTCTTGATGCATCAACAGCATTTCCAACACCCGCTGTTACAATAATAAAAATTGAAAAGTCTCGATCCTGATAGAACTGATAGACTGCATATCGAAGGTCAACAGCCGTCATCATCCCTACCGTTTCCGCAGGATCAAATCCTCGCTCCTGTAAAAACAAGTTCATTTCTTCTAGATGGTCCTCACAATTATAATCGTGGTTAACATGCCGATTAACAAACGTATCATACCAGCCGGTACCAGCTCCTGTTACTCCGGATGACATCGTACGCAGCGGAATCGGTGAACGCAGCGAAATATATTCTTCAGTCTGCGTTACATACCGCTGCTCTATTTTTATTTCCTGATTATCACCTGCCTGTTTTTCGGGAACGATAAACATTTGAGGCTTCGGCAGCACAGGGTGTGGATGCTTTTCAATTTTGGTCTTATATACATGCTGAATCCTCTCCTGTTGGAGCACATTATTCGGAGTATCAATGATTTGGATTCTTCCTTTTTCCAAGAGCAGGAGATTATCACAATACAGAGCGGCTAAATTTAAATCGTGAAAAATCGAGATAACGGTTAAGCCCTTCTCCACAGACCATTTCTTCATCATATCAAGCAAATCTTTTTGATAGGAAAGATCTAAGTGATTGGTCGGTTCATCAAGCAAAAGAATTTCTGGTTGCTGCGCCAAGGCTTGCGAGAGCATTACCCGTTGTATTTCACCACCTGACAGCTCATTCATGCTTTTATCCTGAAAGGCTAGGACACCAGTCTGCTCCATCACCTCTTGCACGATTCGTTCATCCTCCTCTGTCCAGGTATTCAACCAGCCAGATTGATGAGCATAACGGCCAAGCGAAACCGTTTCTTTTACAGTGTAGGAAAAGGTTTGGGAAGAATGCTGCGGCAGTACTGCTACCGTTCTTGCCAGCTGCTTTGCGGAATAGCTCTGGATAGGCAGACCCTTTATATAGATGCTGCCAGTGTCTGAACGCATAATCCCGCTTATCATATGTAATAATGTCGTTTTCCCGCTGCCATTCGGTCCTAAAATTCCGAATAATTCCCCCTTGCGAACAGCAAAGGATAGGGAGTGAATGACAGGTTCTTCAGCGTAGCCTCCGGTCAGCTCTTTTACCTTAAGCATGTTATCTCCTTCTTCCTGTTCTGTTTTTCATTAATATCGCTGCAAAAACAGGAGCACCAATCAAAGCAGTAATGACGCCAATCGGTAATTCAGTTGGTGCGATAATGGTCCTTGATACAAGGTCAGCGAAAATTAAAAATCCCCCTCCTGAGAGTAGAGAAAGCGGCAATAAATGTTTATGATCGGGACCGCATAACTGCCGGATAAAATGCGGCACGACCAGACCAACAAAACCAATCGTTCCTGAAACCGCTACAGCTGCTCCAGTCAGCAATGCTCCGGCAGTTAGAATCGTCAGCTTGCGGCGTTTCACATTTACTCCCAGATGCTGTGCCCTGTCTTCCCCAAAGGATAGAGCATTCAATTCCTTTGCATTCAGCATCAAGACTAGTACACCAACTAGGAAGAAAGGCAGGATAATCGTGATATAACTCCAGCCTCGCATCGACACACTGCCCAGCAGCCACCCAATAATCTGCCGCAGTTCATTACCCGTTAACGCAATCATCAACGAGATAAATGCCCCTAGAAATGAGCTGAAAATAATACCGGTTAAGATAATCGATTCAACTTTCATTGACCTGTCAATTTTCCGGGCAAAAAACAGAACGGCAAAAATGGTCGCAAATGAAAACGACACACTAAATACCGGAAGTGTAAACGGACCGATTATCGGCAAAGAGAAGGAGAAAAACAACACAATCACCGCGCCTAACGATGCTCCTGATGAAACACCGAGTGTATATGGGTCGGCTAATGGGTTTCGCAAAAGCCCCTGAAAAGCAGCCCCTGAAACAGCCAATGAGGCCCCGACAAGTCCAGCTAAAATAACCCGCGGTAAACGAATATTCATAACAATATTGGTATACATTTCATTCGTCTGTTCAATAGGGAAGTTCAGAATTTCTTTAGCAAGTATTTTCAGCAAATCCATGATTGGCACAGAAACCGCACCGATTGAAACTCCTGCAAGGAACGACGCTGTCAAAAAGGCGATTGCCAGCACGTAGATTACTTTTTTATTTAAATACGTCTGGATAGACCGCTTTGGCAAGTTCATCTACTCCCTCTGCCAGCCTTGGACCTGAACGAGTAACAAGATCTTCATCCACGTCAACCACCTGTTTTTCTTTAATAGCAGTGACTGCTTCCCAACCATTACGATTTAAAATATCGCTTGTTACATCATCTACATAACGGCCATACGTCGTAATAATGACATCCGGATCCTCTTCAATCATCGATTCCTCTTCCATCTTAGCCCAGCCCTCTTGATCGGCTGCGGCATTTTTCGCGTTGATCAGCTTCAGCATTTCATCCATGAAGGTGTTTTTTCCCGTCACATATATCTCTGGAGATCCGGAAACCTCCACTAAAACTTTCTTTTGTTCATGCGGTTTAATCTCTGCAGCTTTTTCTTCGATAGTACGTAACTTTGTCTTCATTTCATCAATAAGAACGTTTGCTTTATGATCGGCTCCTGTTGCCTTACCAAGCATCTCAATAGATGTATAGACATCCTCGAAGTTTGCTGCATCATTGATGACTACTACTGAAATACCTGAATCCTTCAGTTGTTGCAGACCTTCCTTCGCACTATTCAATGTGGACCCGTGGGCTAACACTAGATCAGGACTCAGGGAAATAATTTTTTCTATATTAAATTCAAGGTCTCCTATTTTCTCAATATCAGCGGTTTCTTTTGGATAATTATCATAATCTGAGACACCGACAATTTTTTCACCTAGATCCATAGCAAAGGCTATCTCAGTATTGCTTGGAATAAGTGAAACGATTTTTTGTGGTTCTTGTTCAATAGTAACCTGTTCACCCGTTGCATCCTTCAATGTCACAGGAAATACCGCTGTTTCACCTCTATCCATCTCTGAAGTGGACTGTTGCTGCTTCTCCTCTACTTCACTGCCGCAGCCTGTCAAGATCCCGATGACCAAAATACCTGCAAATAGCTTCATGCCTAATTTTCTCATTTTTTAAATCCTCCCAGTCTTTGCTGCACAAATAAAAAATCCCCAATATGAATTGGAGATTGTTGTATGGCCGATTATGACAAATAGAAAAAAGCCACACACCAACCTATCCTCGCAGGTATAAAAAGTGCACGAAAACAGGCAGGTCTCCTGGCTCATGGGTATTGCACACGACGCCTTCCCATAGGAACTACAGTGGCTATGCCGTTTACCCCATTTACAGTGGCGGGACCGCGTTGGAATGACACCAACTTCCCTTTTAAGTCTTTATAAAAAAGACACCTATTTCTTAACTTATATGATTTTTTTATGTATGTCGATTATACACTATAACCTGTATTTCGAACGGATTTCCTTTACTGAATAGTAAATTTCTTGTTAAAAACTGTCTTAACAGACTTAAATACGAATCCTATCTAATTTTACCTTATACATGTTCTGAATAGATAAATAAAACGCTTGCATTCTAAAATAGCTTGATTATAATACTTGTATACAAGTGTACTTGAATGAATAGCAAAGAAGGTGACATCATGTCTGAATCTACTAATTTTCTATACCCAGAAAAATGGCTGTTAAAGGCATCAGTGGGTGAGCGGATAACATGCGAGCTAAGAATGCGTATTATCGCCGGATTAATTGAAAGCGGTGCCATACTATCGGAAAATAAATTGGCAGCAGATTTTGCTGCGAGTCGTTCCCCTGTCCGAGATGCACTAAAAAAACTAGCATCTGAAAACATCATTCGTCTAGAAAGAATGGGTGCTGTCGTTATAGGTTTAACAGAAAAAGATATTAATGAAATTTACGATGTACGTCTCCTTATCGAATCGTTTGTATTTGAACGACTTGTCAGAATAGACACCGATGATTTAACCAAAGAACTAAGTAAAATTCTTGAAATGATGCACGTTGCTATAAAATATCGTGATGCGGACGAGTTTTCATATCAGGATCTATTATTCCATGAAACCATTATCCGATCAGTCAACCACTCCCATATCTTAATGATTTGGAACAATTTAAAACCCGTCATGGAAAGTTTTATTCTCTTGTCAATGCGGGGTCGTTTCCAGGAAACATACAATGACTTCACACGAATAATGGAAAATCATGCTCTTTATATTGAGGCTATTAAAGCAAAAGATCGCTCACTCATGATTAAGTCTTTACATAAGAATTTTGATGATGTTCAAGGAAAAGTAGACGATTTATGGATGTCACAGCAAATGCTAGCTAAAGGAGTTGGGCTCGATAATGACTGATTATATGGTAGGTATAGATATTGGTACAACGAGTACGAAAGCTGTCTTATTTAGTGAAAAAGGCGAAGTAATCCAGCAAGCAAATATCGGTTACCCCCTTCACACGCCGGATAGTTCCACAGCTGAACAAAACCCAGAAGAAATTTTCCAAGCTGTTTTGCAAGCCCTTTCAACGATTATGAAGCTTCACTCTAATAAGACGTTATCCTTTATTTCATTCAGTAGTGCTATGCATAGCGTCATAGCAATGGATGAACAGGACCAACCACTCACACCCTGTATTACTTGGGCAGATAACCGAAGCGAAGCATGGTCTCGTAAAATCAAAAATCAGTTGAATGGGCATGAGATTTATAAACGGACTGGAACACCTATTCATCCGATGTCACCATTGTCCAAAATCGCTTGGTTGGTAAATGAACTCCCTGAGATCGCCTCCAAAGCAACAAAATACATTGGCATTAAGGAATATATTTTTAAAAAGTTTTTTGATCAATATGTAGTCGATCATTCGCTGGCTTCTGCCACTGGCATGATGAATCTTAAAACACTGGATTGGGATGAAGAAGCGTTACAAATCGCAGGAATTACTCGATCCCAATTATCTGATCTTGTCCCAACAACTAAACTTTTCAGCGGCTGTAATCCTTCTCTAGCCAAAGAAATGGGAATAGATCCTCAAACACCTTTTGTGATTGGGGCAAGTGATGGCGTTCTTTCTAACTTAGGCGTCAATGCAATCGGAAAAGGCGAAATTGCAGTCACGATTGGGACAAGCGGCGCTATTCGTACCATTATTAATGAACCAAAAACAGATGAAAAAGGACGGATTTTTTGCTACGCCCTAACCGAAAAACATTGGGTAATTGGCGGTCCTGTAAATAATGGAGGAATGGTTCTGCGCTGGATTAGAGATGAATTTGCTTCTTCAGAAATCGAAACAGCCAAAAGACTAGGGATCGATCCGTATGAAGTCTTAACTCGAATTGCTGAACGAGTTAGACCTGGAGCTGATGGATTGTTATTTCATCCATACCTAGCAGGTGAACGCGCTCCTTTATGGAACCCAGATGTACGCGGGTCATTTTTTGGTCTAACGATGTCGCACAAAAAGGAACATATGATTCGAGCCGCACTAGAAGGCGTTATCTACAATCTATATACCGTATTCTTAGCACTAACTGAGTGCATGGATGGACCAGTAACACGGATTCAAGCAACGGGAGGCTTTGCTAGATCAAGGGTTTGGCGGCAAATGATGTCCGATATATTTGAATCGGAAGTTGTCGTTCCTGAGAGCTATGAAAGTTCATGTCTTGGGGCTTGTATTTTGGGTCTTTATGCAACGGGGAAAATTGAAACATTTGACGTTGTGTCTGAGATGATCGGCAATACGTATAAACACCTGCCAAAAGAAGAAGCCGTTAACGAATATAGACAATTACTCCCGATTTTTATTAACTTATCTAGGATATTAGAGAACGATTATACAAAAATTGCCGATTATCAGCGAAATCTACTAAACAACTAAGTTTGCATCAGGAGGATACATCATGCCATTAATCATTGTAGCAGTTGGGATTTTAGCTCTATTGATCTTAATTATGGGCTTAAAATTAAATACCTTTGTTTCATTAATTATTGTATCATTTGGGGTTGCACTAGCACTTGGGATGCCTTTAGACGAAATTGTCACAACGATTGAAGCAGGGTTAGGAGGAACACTAGGCCACTTAGCATTAATCTTCGGACTAGGTGCCATGCTCGGTAAGCTAATCGCAGATTCAGGCGGTGCTCAGCGGATTGCGTTGACCCTTGTTAACAAATTCGGTGAAAAAAACATTCAGTGGGCTGTTGTCGCTGCTTCCTTTATTATCGGTATTGCCTTATTTTTTGAAGTGGGATTAGTTTTACTAGTTCCTATTATCTTTGCCATTGCTAAGGAATTAAAAGTTTCAATCTTATATCTTGGGATTCCAATGGTAGCTGCTTTATCCGTAACACACGGATTTCTGCCGCCCCATCCAGGACCAACGGTCATTGCTGGTGAATATGGTGCAGATATTGGTGAAGTATTACTCTACGGGATTATTATCTCCATCCCAACGGTTATTATCGCAGGACCTTTATTTACTAAGCTTGCTAAAAGACTAGTACCACAGTCGTTTACAAAGACTGGAAGTATTGCTTCTTTAGGCGAACAGAAGGTATTTAAAATAGAAGATACACCTGGTTTTGGCATTAGTGTCTTCACCGCAATGCTTCCGGTTATTTTAATGTCAATCGCTACGATCATTACATTGCTTCAAAATACGATAGGGTTTAAAGATAACTCGATTCTTGCCTTCATCCGTTTTATCGGCGGTGCATCACCCGCCATGTTACTTTCACTATTAGTCGCTGTCTACACAATGGGGATTGCCAGAAAGATTCCGATCAAAACGGTCATGGATTCATGTACAACGGCTATTACACATATTGGCATGATGCTCTTAATCATCGGGGGTGGAGGAGCGTTCAAGCAAGTACTCATTGACGGCGGCGTCGGCGATTATGTAGCAGAACTGTTCGAGGGAACAAACCTATCTCCTATATTACTAGCTTGGATTATTGCCGCTATTTTACGAATTTCATTAGGATCTGCAACTGTTGCAGCCTTAACAACAGCTGGATTAGTGATCCCAATGCTGGGTCAATCTGATGTAAACCTCGCTTTAGTCGTTCTTGCCACTGGAGCAGGTAGTTTAGTAGCTTCCCATGTTAATGATGCAGGATTCTGGATGTTTAAAGAGTATTTTGGTTTAAGTATGAAAGAAACGTTTGCCACGTGGACACTATTAGAAACAATCATTTCTGTAGCTGGACTAGCATTCGTATTACTGCTTAGTTTATTCGTATAACTCTTCCCCCTTCCACGAGGGGGGCTTTTTTTATCGAGTAAAATAGCTCCCTAATTCCGATACAGTGTCCACAATATGACTTGGGTGTGCATCCATTAATTCTGCAGGTGAACCAAACCCGTACGTAACGCCAATTGAATCGATTCCATTATGAAAGGCTCCATGAATATCCTGTTTTCGATCTCCTATCATAACAAAATCTTCTCGTTTGTACTCCCCGTATTGTTCAAGAATATAACGGATGATTTCTGCCTTTGTTGTCCTCGTCCCATCAAGATTACTTCCAACCACCAGTTCAAAGAACGGATCAATCTGAAAATACGATACTATTTGCTGCGCAAACTCAGTTGGCTTTGACGTTGCAACCACTAACCGTTTGTTCGATTTCAAGGTTTCCAAGAGCTCTAGAATACCTGGATAAAGAACATTTTCAAACATCCCCGTTTTTTTAAAATATTCTCGATAAAATTTAATCATTGATAGCGTCTCTGCTTCATCTAAGCCAAATACCTCAGCGAATGTCTCCTGCAGCGGCGGACCAATATGAGCTTCCACTTCAGCTGCTTGAACATCCCGAAGCTTCATTTTTTTAGCTGCGTACTGAACCGAATGGACAATGCCAAGCCGCGGATCGGATATCGTTCCATCTAAGTCAAACAGCACAAACTTGTATGAATCTCTCATTATTTCTCCCCTATCTCCTAAAATTGGTGCAGGAATTCTACTAGATTTTCCAACATAAGTCGAGGTTTATTTTCTTCTTTATCAAACCTGAAACCATCCATAATCATCCAATTATAGCATAAAAATCAATGAACATTCGGTCATTTTATTTTGAAAAAAAACACAATAATATTGCTTCCAGACACGAATATCTTGATAAATTTGCAGAATAGAAATATAATATATCAATCGTACATTTTTAATCTGTCTCAGTAGCTCAGCAGGATAGAGCGACAGCCTCCTAAGCTGTAGGTCGTAGGTTCGATTCCTATCTGGGACACTACTTATATGAAAAACCTTGTTGTAGTTCGGTTTATACCGTGTTGCAGCAGGTTTTTTTTCTGCAAAAAAACATCCGTGCTCAAGTGCTCACGGATGTTTTTCATTTCCTGCGGAATAGATTCATTAGCTTACCCCATAGCTGCTTCCCTTCGAGGTTTAGTTGCTCTAAACCATTGCAAACATAGAATGAATATCAATATTAGGTCAATGATATCTCCGCCATAGTACATCATCATACTTCCCTGTTTTGCCTGTTCGTAAGGTATTCCCGCAGGTGGGTGCGTATAGAGATACTTTGATAAAATACCATGGCCGGCTAAGGCAATAATTAAGACGATTGAGCGAAATAAAAAAGAACTCCTGTGGAAGATTGGATCAATATAAATCATAGATAAGGTGAATAAGTATCCCGCTATAAAGACATGAATATGCACAAGATAATTCAACATGTTATTTTCGTGCATAAGGGCGTATAGATTGGTCGTGTACAATAACCAAAGACCCCCTATATTTAAAAATGATGCCACAATTGGATGGGTAAACATCCTAGACGGCCTACTCCTTAGAACACGCGTAAGACGCCGTGCAGAAGTGACGCTTATTGTCCTCAGCAGTAATGTCATTGGGGCAGCTAGAACCATCAACAATGGAGCCAGCATTCCTAAGAGTAAATGACCGAGCATATGTGCTGTGAAATCTATGTGGGCTCGAGTTGCGATGGGTCCAGCCACTGCTAGTATCGCCAATAGAACACCAGAAACCCAGTATACAGTTCGAGCTAGAGGCCAGTTCCTATGGTGTCGATTAGAGATGAATACAGCAATAAGATACAGAATTAACACGATGATAAAAGGCAGTGCTAAAAGAATTTGCAATCCTGCCTCTGCCTGGTTTATATGAACTTCGTTGTGATTACTGTGATTCATGGGCAACAGTCTTTCCATCATCATGTTTTCTTCCGCGTGTACGAATAATGAGGGTGACACCGATTATAATCATAACAATAGCAATGAAATTCCAGATTATATCATACACATACACATTTTCTACATAGCGAATCTGATGTAACCCCATTAATTTATGCTGGATGGTTCCATCATATAACTGGAAAGCCCCTCCTCCAAGAAACACACCCGCTAACCATCTTTTGAACCAATACGCTTGCTTACGGTGCAAGTCGGCTAATAGAAACGAAGAAGCGATAGTTGCAAACCAGCTAAAAGCATGAAATAAACCATCTGATACCAGTCCCATGTCTGTCGTTGATTTGTCGTAGAAATGATGCCAATGTAACAGCTGATGAAAGACAACTTCATCAATAAAACCAACTAAACCGAGCCCAAACAAAATTCCAGTCCATATATTTCTACTGGAGTATGCTGTTCTATTATTCGTTGTACTCATATGCTCCTCCTTTTCTACCTGCTTTATCTACTCTGTCATTCTATATTTACCCTACTTTTCCCAAAACTTATCAGTTGTATTCAGAAAAAACAGATATTTATAGACTTGTAATCCATTGTTTGAACTAAAAAGATTATTTTTTTGAAAAATATCCATTTTATGTTTTAAATATAATGACTGGGGTATAGTATGAATGTAAGACATTCTCACCAAAGGGAGATGATGTACGATGAGTATGATCAACAGCCATTGGAACAAAGAGAATGACGCAGCGGTGTTTAGTCCGGGTGATCAGGGCTAGACGTTAAGACAAGCCTGCACGAATGATTCAAGGTACTATTTTTCATGCACGTGATTAAAAGCAGGAGGCATTTTTCAACCAAAGGAGATGATGTGCGATGAGTACAATCAGAAGCCAATGGAACAAAGAGAATGATGCAGCAGTATTTAGTCCAGGTGATAAAGGGTAGGAATCAAGATAGGCTTGCACGAATGATTGACCGGGTACGCAATATGTATTAGTGATTAAAAGGCATGAGGTATTTCTCACCAAAGGAGATGATGTGCGATGAGTACGATCAGAAGCCAATGGAACAAAGAGAATGACGCAGCAGTATTTAGTCCAGGTGATCAGGGATAGACTTCCACAAAAAGAGTATATCGTTTTATTCGACTTAGGAGATGGTTTTCATGATCAATCATTGGTACGATGAACAGGATTCAACAATGATGAATAATGATCAAGATTCAATCTGTGTTCCTAATCAAACGAGTACGTATGAACTTTCGACTAAAGAAAAGATGCTTGAGTTTAATTTATTCGGCACCGCTCTAAATGAGTTATAGAACAAAAAGGATGAAGCCATCTTAGGCTTCATCCTTTTTTGTTTTGGTTATCGATATAATTCAATAATTTGATTGGCTATATATTCAGAACTAAAATGAATGCCATCCTTTAGCCACCACATGATAATTCCAAGAATGGAGGCTGCAAGAATATCCATTGATAACGTTATTTCTCTAGTAACAGCTTCTTCTCTTTCACGTTGTATGACAATAGAGTCCTTTAATATCATATGAGATTTTTTTTTGAAACCAGGGTGCTCAAATAGGACCGTAAAAAGTTTCCGATGCTTATAAAAATAATCTAGAAAGGTAATTAGTTGTTTTTCATTATTTACATTATCGATTTGCAAAACAGGTGACATTTCCAACAACAAGTCGTCGAAGATATCATGAACCAACTGTTTTAACACATCACCAATATCCATAAAATGCAAATAAAATGTAGCCCGATTCAGCTCTGCGCGTTTAGCTATTTTTTGTACGGTAAGCTTCGATATATCAGGATTTTCAATTAATAATTCTGCGACAGCTGCTTTAATCACTCGCTTAGAACGAATGGCACGAGGATCCTGTTTTTTTTGTATGGTCACTTTACCTCTCCTTCATCTATAATCTCTTACTTATTTTATATATTTTATAAATATGTTGTTTACTTAACACTTTATAAAAAATTGATAATAGGCAGCTAAAAAAATGAATGTTACCATCTATTTTATTGACACTGTGTAAAAAAAGCAATGAGGAGAGGAATACAATTTGACCGGATCAATGAATAAAAAAATATTATTAACTGTATTAATTTTAGGGTGTTTTTTATCCACACTAAATCAAACACTGTTAAATGTTGCGTTAAGTAATTTAATGGAGGTATTTACTGTATCTGCTACAACTGTACAGTGGATTTCTACAGGTTTTATGTTGGTTAATGGGGTCTTGATCCCTATTACTGCCTATCTAATGAAACGTTTTTCAACCCGCCAGTTATTTATAAGTTCAATGTTGTTCTTATTAATCGGCTCCATATTGTGCGCAGTATCACCAAACTTCGCCATCTTACTAACAGGCCGTATGATCCAAGCCATTGGGGCAGGAATTATTATGCCATTGCTTATGAGCGTGGTTATGTTTATTTTCCCTCCAGAAAAAAGAGGCAGTATGATGGGGTTAATGGGACTAGCCATTATTTTTGCTCCAGCCATTGCTCCGACATTGGCAGGCTTTGTAATTGAATACTATTCATGGCGTTGGTTATTTATTGGAATCATACCATTTGTAGTAATCGTCATTTTATTAGCTATGAAATATTTAGTTAACGTAACAGGAACGGAAAAAGCGAAGTTGGATATAGTAAGCGTGATCTTATCGACCGTCGGATTTGGACTTATTTTGTATGGATTCAGTAATGCGGGCAGCCATGGTTGGGATGACAAGATTGTCCTAGCTTCCATACTTGTGGGAGTCTTGACGATTGCTGTTTTCTGTCATCGACAAATTAAATCTGCTGACCCCCTTCTTAATTTATCCGTTTTTAATTACAAGGTTTTTACGTTAACATCGATCATAAACATTTTTGTTACTATGATGATGTATGCGGATATGATTCTATTACCGATTTATTTACAGAACGGTAGAGGATTTTCTGCATTTGACGCTGGTTTATTATTATTACCGGGTGCGATTATCAATGCCTTTATGTCTCCCGTAACAGGAAAGTTATTTGACCGCTTTGGTGCAAAGCCTTTATTCATTATTGGGTTAATTTTTATCATTCCTTCAATGTGGGTGGTTACTGATCTAACAGAATCAACAACCTTTATTTTCTTAATGGTTCGTACGATATTCCTTCGTATAGGGTTAAGTTTTATCACAATGCCCTTAAACACCGCTGGTTTGAATGCTTTACCGAAAATACTCGTGACACATGGTACAGCCGTGAATAATACCGTTCGCCAAATTGCTGGTGCAATCGGAACAGCTGTAGTTGTTACGGTGTTTACAGCACAAACCACCAAGCACGCGGAAACCTTACTAGAAGAAACACCAAATGCAACGGCTGAAGCTGTCCGCTCACTTGCTTCGATTTTCGGGTCAAGTGATGCCTATTATTTCATGACCATCTTAGCTATTATCGCATTTGTATTAACACTATTTATTCCATCTAAAGCAAAGATGAAACAATCATCATAACGCAGAGCCGGCACATTCCTAACCATGTGCCGGCTTTTCCTTATTCAGCTGCTTAGGAGCCTGCCGGGCAATTTCTTCCTTAAAATTATGTTATATTATACGGTAAATAGTTAGTAAGGGAGTTCGAATATATGGTGAAAAGTGTAGTCATTGCTGAGAAGCCTTCAGTTGCACGTGATATAGCAAATGTATTGAAATGTACGAAGAAAGGAAATGGTTTTTTAGAAGGCGATAAATACATCGTGACTTGGGCATTAGGCCATTTAGTTACACTAGCAGACCCAGAAGCATATGATGCTAAATTTAAAACATGGAATTTAGAAGACCTTCCTATGCTCCCCGATCAAATGAAGTTAGTGGTCATGAAACAAACAGGGAAACAGTTCAATACGGTTAAAGCACAATTAACCCGTACTGATGTGAATGAAATCATTGTCGCAACTGATGCGGGGCGAGAAGGAGAATTAGTTGCACGTTGGATTATTGATAAAGCAAAAGTTCATAAACCCATCAAACGTCTCTGGATATCTTCTGTAACAGATAAAGCGATAAAAGATGGATTTAATAATTTAAAACCCGGTAAAGATTATGAAAACTTATATGCTTCTGCCGTGGCCCGTTCGGAAGCAGACTGGTATATAGGTTTGAATGCTACGCGTGCCTTAACCACAAAATATAATGCACAATTAAACTGCGGCCGTGTACAAACACCAACCGTTGCAATGGTTGCAGCACGTGAAGAAGAAATTAAGCATTTTAAGCCTCAAACATACTATGGAATCGAAGCCAAAACACCTGGTCTTTCATTAACTTGGCAGGATGCAAACGGGAATAGTCGGAGTTTTAATAAAGAAAAGACCGATGAAATCGTGAAATCACTTGGCAGCAAAGATGCTTCTATTATTTCCATTGACCGCAAAGCAAAGAAAACATTTGCACCTGCTCTATATGACTTAACTGAATTACAACGTGATGCAAATAAGATTTTTGGCTATTCTGCTAAAGAAACCTTAAATATTATGCAAAAACTGTATGAGCAGCATAAAGTCTTAACTTATCCGCGTACAGATTCACGTTATTTAACTTCAGATATTGTAAGCACACTTCCTGAGCGTTTAAAAGCATGTGCTGTAGGTGACTATCGTTCTCTTGCCAATAAGGTATTAACGAAACCAATTAAAGCAACAAAAGCATTTGTAGACGATAGCAAAGTAAGTGATCACCATGCCATTATTCCAACTGAAGATTATGTGAATATTTCATCCTTCACGGACAAAGAACGCAAAATTTACGACCTTGTCGTGAAACGTTTCTTAGCTGTATTATTCCCTGCATTTGAATATGAGCAATTAACCGTACAAACCAAGATTGGTGATCATACGTTTATTGCAAAAGGAAAAACTGTGATTCATTCTGGATGGAAAGAAGTTTATGCAAACCATTTTGATGATGAAGAATCAAAAGACGATGTAAAAGAGCAGCTATTGCCTAAACTTGAAAAAGGCGATGTATTAAAGACAAATATAATCGCTCAAACATCAGGCCAAACAAAGCCGCCTGCCCGCTTTAATGAGGCGACTTTACTGTCAGCTATGGAAAACCCTGCGAAATATATAAAAACAGATGATAAAAAGCTTGCAGACACATTAAGGTCAACTGGCGGACTTGGTACAGTTGCTACTCGTGCTGAAATCATTGATAAATTGTTTAATTCATTCCTATTTGAAAAACGCGGTGGTAAAGAGATTTATATGACGTCTAAAGGACGTCAGCTGTTAGATTTAGTGCCGGAAAAGCTAAAATCTCCTGCAACAACAGCTGAATGGGAACAAAAGCTTGAGCAAATCGCAAAAGGGAACCTGAAAAAAGATGCTTTTATTAATGAAATGAAACATCATACAAAAGAGATTGTCAAAGAAATTAAAGCTAGCGATAAAAAGTATAAACACGATAACATTTCTACAAAATCGTGCCCCGACTGTGGTAAACCAATGCTTGAGGTGAACAACAAAAAGGGAAAAATGTTAGTCTGCCAAGACCGAGAATGTGGACATAGGAAGAATGTTGCCCGCGTAACCAATGCACGCTGCCCACAATGTAAAAAGAAAATGGAACTGCGTGGCGAAGGTGACGGTCAAATTTTCACTTGTAAATGCGGCTATCGCGAGAAACTTTCTGCTTTTGAAGCAAGACGTAAAAAAGAAACTGGTGGAAAAGTAGATAAGCGCACGGTGCAAAAGTACTTAAAAGAGCAAGAAAAAGAAGCTGAACCGATTAATAATCCATTTGCAGACTTACTAAAAGGAATGAAATTTGATTAACATAAACTCGGCGGAGAATTGTAGTTATTCTCTGTCTTTTTTTGCTTGGATATCAGCTGGATTTTCTCAATTATTTCCCAAGAAATTTGTCGAGTGTAAAAGGATCATGGAGATTTCCTGTTAATTTCCAATGGTAAGCCATAGCATTTTTACTAGATTTTTAGTATGATTAAAGGTAGAGATTTTTCAAACTTATTGGAGGTTCAACAATTAATGAGCTTACTTACTATAGATAAATTAGGTCACAGCTTTGGTGACCGCAAGCTTTTCAGTGATGTTTCATTCCGAGTAATGGCGGGGGAACATGTTGGTTTAGTCGGTGCAAATGGTGTCGGAAAATCGACGATGATGAATATAATAACCGGTCAGATTATACATGATGAAGGTAAGGTAGAATGGTCTCCTAGTACAAATTATGGCTACTTAGACCAGCATACAGTACTGACAAAAGGGAAAACGATGCGTGATGTTCTAAACGAGGCCTTCCTTCCTTTGTTTGAAGAGGAAAAAAGGATGAACGAAGTCATTGCGCAAATGGGTACAGCTACCCCTGAGGAACTCGAACAGCTTTTAGAGGAAATGGGGATAATCCAAGATAAATTGGAAGCAGGAAATTTCTATAACCTAGATAAAAAAGTCGACGAAGCGGCTCACGGTTTGGGCCTTGATGCAGTCGGTTTAGACCGAGACGTATCCTCTCTAAGTGGTGGACAACGTACAAAGGTTTTACTAGCTAAATTATTGCTCGAGCAGCCTGAAGTTTTACTTTTGGATGAGCCTACAAATCACCTGGATGTCGAACATATTCGCTGGTTAAGTAATTATTTAAAAGATTACCCGCATGCTTTCTTATTAATCTCCCATGATACTGAATTTATGAATAGTGTAGTCGGTATCATATTCCATCTTGAGTTTTCGAAGCTAACCCGCTATGTAGCTAACTATGAAAAATTCCTAGAATTGTCCGAACTAAATAAAAATCAACATATTAGTGCCTATGAAAAACAACAGGAATTTATAAAAAAACAAGAAGAATTTATTAATAAGAACAAAGCTAGGGCTTCAAGCAGCGGACGGGCAAAGAGCCGTGAGAAACAATTATCACGTATCGATCTAATTGAAAAGCCTGAATCAGCTATGAAACCAACCTTTGAATTCAAAGAGTCACGCAGCAGCAGTCGTTTTGTATTTGAAAGTGAAGAGCTGGAAATCGGCTATGATCATCCCTTATTCCCTAAATTAACAACAACGATTGAGCGCGGTGAAAAGATCGCTATCGTCGGCTGTAACGGAGTCGGTAAATCTACTCTACTAAAAACCATTTTGGGTGATATTAAACCACTCAGCGGTAAAAGTGTCTTTGGTGATTACCTCTTCCCATCTTACTTTGAACAAGAAGTTAAAGCAGATAAAATTACACCACTTGATGATGTATGGAATGCTTTCCCACATCTTGAGCAGGGTCAAGTCCGCTCAATTCTTGCACGCGTAGGTCTTAAAAACGACCATATTACTCGTCAACTTAGTCAATTAAGCGGTGGCGAACACGCTAAGGTCCGCCTATGTAAATTGATGCTTACTGAAAGCAACTGGCTTTTATTTGATGAACCGACGAACCATCTGGACATCGTAGCTAAAGAAGAACTTCAACGGGCAATGAAGGCCTACAAAGGAACCATCCTGCTCGTATGCCATGAACCTGACTTCTATGAAGACTGGGTAACAAAGGTATGGGACGTTGAAGAATGGTTTAATGCCGTTCATTCAGCAGAATAAAGATAAAACGAGAGTTCCGTTATGGAACTCTCGTTTTTTTTTGGAAATAATCTTAAACCATTCATCATTTAGTGCACTTATTCGGCACCATTCCACACGACTATCTTTCTCTGTTTTGATAATCCAAAGACCAGTCTGGCTACTCTTTCACTCTCATACTCTCTTGGGTTTGGCTCTTGAGAAAATAGAGTATCTTTCTCTTTTTGGTTTAGCTTGATTCAATTTTCCCCTTTTTAGCAGCTCTTTTTTGATAAAACCAGATCCTTTTGATCAACTGGCTTTATGGATTCGCCATCTTATAGTCTCATCAAGCTCTCCTAGTCTTACATTCGGCCCTTTCTTTCCTTTATTCGGCCCAAAATGAAGTTGATTCGGCCCAAACGCAAAAGTATTCGGCCCTACCGCCCACAGCATTATTCGCTGCATAAATTCCGACCGCATCATGACTTCATGGGTTCGGCTCTTGTAAAAATAGAGTATCTTTCTCTTTTTGGTTAGGTTGGATTCGATTTTTCCCTTTTAGCGACTCTTTTTTGATAAAACCAAATCCTTTTGATCAATTGGCTTTATGAATTCGCCATCTTATTGTCTCATCAAGCTGTCCTAATCTTACATTCGGCCCTTTCTTTCCTTTATTCGGCCCAAACTCCGATTTATTCGGCCCTACCGCCCACAGCATTATTCGCTGCATAAATTCCGACCGCATCATGACTTCATGGGTTCGGCTCTTGTGAAAATAGAGTATCTTTCTCTTTTTGGTTTAGCTGGAATCGACTTTTCCCTTTTAGCGACTCTTTTTTGATAAAACCAGATCCTTTTTGATCTATTGGCTTTATGAATTCGCCATCATATTGTCTCATCAAGCTGTCCTAATCTTACATTCGGCCCTTTCTTTCCTTTATTCGGCCCAAACTCCGATTGATTCGGCCCAAAAAGAAATTGATTCAGCCCAAACGCGAAAGTATTCGGCCCTACCGCCCACTGCACTGTTTGCTGCATAAATTCCGACCGCATCATGACTTCATGGGTTCGGCTCTTGTGAAAATAGAGTATCTTTCTCTTTTTGGTTTAGCTGGAATCGACTTTTCCCTTTTAGCGACTCTTTTTTGATAAAACCAGATCCTTTTTGATCTATTGGCTTTATGAATTCGCCATCATATTGTCTCATCAAGCTGTCCTAATCTTACATTCGGCCCTTTCTTTCCTTTATTCGGCCCAAACTCCGATTGATTCGGCCCAAAATGAAGTTGATTCGGCCCAAACTTAAAAGTATTCGGCCCTTGCCCGCCGCACCATGAGTTCATGGGCTGGCTCTGGATTACTTCCTCTGCAACCTGCTCCTATAATAAAAAACCAGAATGCTGAGCATTCTGGTTTTTTATTAGACTAATTCTTCTGTTTTGAGTTTTGATCCTAGGAATTTAGCCAGTTCGAGCATGCCGTATTTTCCGGCAGCTTGTTCGGCATCTGAGTTATAGTTCGTATTTGTGTTCACATCGTAGGTAAATATGTCTCCAGCTTCATTTCGGATGAATTCAATGCCGGCTACGGTGATTTGGTTTTCTTTTAAGAATGCTTCATACTTTTCAATGATTGGATCATTAAAATCTTGGACAATTTGGAATTTCGGTTTTTCTTCGACTTCCTCTCCTACTGGACAGAAGAGATCGCCGATTTGGCAGGCATCGGCCGGACACAGTTCAAACCCTTCAGATGTATCGACTTGTACTGCATAAACGAATTTGCCGCCAACGAATTCACAGCGGGTTATAAACGGCTCGGGCGCCTTGATATATTCTTGAATCAAGGTGATGCCATCTACTGGTTCATCAAAATCAGGACCTTCTAGATAGCCTTTCAATCCCTCAATGGTTTGGAATAATTGGACACCGAGACCTTTTCCAGCACGATTATGCTTAGTGATAAATGATTCTGCACCAATTTTCTCTGCGGCCTTCAATATATTTTCCTTACCGATTGCAGCAATCGTTTTCGGAGTGCGAATACCGGACTTTGTCAAAGCCGTATATTGGTTCACTTTGCTGACCTCTAAGCGAAGGGCGCGGCTTCCGTTAAATACGGTGCGGTTATGCTGTTCAAGCCAAGCCAGTACAGACTCTGTTAATTCTGGTGCATATCGATGACCGCGAGTATGGGATGATGCACTCATGCGGCTGTAAAAAACGCCCTCTGGCGGAGTTTCTGTCAGATCAACGAGACCTTCATCAAGATGCCACTCTTCGTATGGTAATTCCAGTTCATTCAACCGTTTCGTTAAATGAGCTGTCCATTCGTTATTTTCATGTAGAATATAAATTTTACTCATCATGATGCCTCCTTCAAAATTAGTTAAACGGATGCTTTTTGGCGTTTTGCTTCTACAAGAGGCTTAACCTGCTTGGCGAAGCGTTCCATCTCTTCAAGCTGCGGAGAAAATTGCAGCAATAGCAAATCTACTCCGGCTTCTTCGAATGCAATAATTCGATCAGCAATTTGTTCAGGTGTTCCAATTAAATTCGGACGCAAGCCCCGGTTAGAAACAGAATAATCGAAAAGTTTAACTTGCTGTTCAAGTTGTGATTTGCTGATAAAGTCGTTATATCCTGCATAACCGCTCGATTCCTTCACATCTGTTATCCTTGCAAGTTCAGCAGCGACTTCTTCTTCTGTATCACGGCAGACTACGTATGCAGCTAAACCAAAAGCTGAAAAAGGTTCACGGCCTGCTTCTGAACGCTGTCTTTTCATCCCTTCAATTTTAGTCGTAATTTCTTCAACCGTTCCGCCATGCATTACGTAGGCGTCACATTTATCGACGATCGTCTGTTTCCCACGTGGACTTTCTCCACCTGCATACAGAATTGGATTAGGACGTTGAACTGGCTTTGGATGTAAATGAGCATCCTTTATGCTGTAATATTTGCCCTCATATGAGAAGGTATCCTCGGCAGACCATAATCCCGTTAAGATATCTAGAAATTCTTCTGTTCGATCATAACGCTCATCATGGGCCGTAAAAATCCCCCCATATTGCCGTGCTTCTTCTTCCCACCATGCAGATACCACATTCAGGGTAAAACGTCCGTTGCTTATGTTGTCTATATTGGCCGCCATTTTCGCTGTGACCGCTGGATTATGGAATCCAGGTCTTACTGCCGTCATAATCTCAATTTTTTCAGTTACCGCTGCTAAAGCTGCAGCAGTTGACCATGCTTCAAGCGAATCATGCTCAGGACCTTTAATATCATTTAAATTTAATTCTGCCACCAGCGTAGTATCAAATCCCAATTTTTCTGCAGCTATTGTTACTTGTTTTGCATACTCAAAGGTTGCAGGCATGTTTTCATTTTCTACATTCCTTAACCATCCACCGAAAATAGGCAGCCAAAAGCCAAACTTCATGTTCAAAACCCCTTTGTTTTTATTGGTGAAACAGAGGAAAGACAACAAAAAAACTCCTTCGATAAGAAGAAGTTTGCGCAGTAGCCTTCACTTATCTTTCAGAGCATATGCTCCGCTGGAATTGGCACCATTCTGACAAAATGTCAGCGGCTGCCGGGCTTCATAGGGCCAGTTCCCTCCACCTCTCTTGATAAGACACTATTTAATTGGTTAAAAGATAAACTAATCCTACTATAAAAGTCGGTTTACTGCAATGAATAATTCTAATTATTCTAAATTTAGTTTTTCAGCAACAATCGTATACGTTTTCGGAATCCCCATATCATGCACTTTATGGTTTGGTTCTTCTTCTAACACCTTTATCATTAAGCCTGATTGCCCAATGGCGGTGATAAGCTCTCCGAGTGTCCACTTCCGTTGCACTACCTGGGACAAGCTTTTTTGTTCCTCATCAGGCATATGTTTGGTGAAGGCGACTTGGTTTTTTTCAATAGATGGATCAAAGTAATTGCCGCTTACTTTATGTTTTTTACCACTAGACGTGATTAATTTGGTGGAAATCGGATGAAATTCATGCAAAATAAAATGACCGCCTGGTTTTAATAAGGATTTAATTTTCTCCATTAACGGCTGTAAATCAATCATATAATGGAGGACACCAAGTTCCATCAGGACAAGATCTGCCCCCTCACTCTCAGGTAGTGAGAGCACGTCTGAAACAATATACTCGACCGGAACGTCTGCCGCATCAGCCAGCTCTCTAGCGAATGCTGCATTTTCTTTTGAAAAGTCAACTACTGTGACCTTTGCCCCAAGGAGTGCCATCGCCACTGCTTTAACACCATTTGAGCCCATCAAATGCATCACTGATTTTTCTTGAAGATTACCCATATACTGATAAAAAGGTTTGAGTCTCCACTTAGGATTTTGCTTGATTTTTTCAACAAGTGCTTCAGGTTTTCCATAACGATTTAAAAGAGCACTATAATTATTCTGGTTCCAGGCTTGTTCATTTTCAGCTGTAAACCCCTGCTGTTCTTTCGCTAAAAAAGCATGAATTTGATCACTGTAACGCGCCATTTCTTCGTTATAAAAGTAACTATAAACCGATTGGCACCAAATATCTGTATGATCTACTTTTACCGATATTCGGTATGGATCTGTCTTAATGGTTGTATTGTATTCACAGCTTATGTAAACGGAAATGGTCTCGATTGTAAAACTGAAACCAGCAGATTCTGGACTACTGCTAATGTCTGTCGGTGAATACTTAGTAAGTATCCTTCTCGCTTCGTCTAAAACATCCCATTGGACAGATGCTTCAATTATTGATTCTTCAGAAATGCATGCACCTTGGATCCTTAATGACGCTTGGCCAATAAATTGGTACGGAATTCCTGCTTTTTCTAACTCTGTGCCTATCATCGTAACTGTCTGTAAATACATAGAATCCTCCAAAAAGTTATTTCACTAGTTGATGTTGAAACGCATAAATCACTGCTTGTGTACGATCTTGGACCTCAAGCTTATTTAAAATATTACTCACATGCACTTTTGCTGTTTTGACGGCAATAAATAATTCATCAGCAATGGCTTGATTCGTTTTCCCTTGCGTCATCAAAAGCAGAATCTCCATCTCACGATTTGTTAAGTGTTCATGAGGAAGTTTACTAGCATGACTACGCATTTTTTTCATCATTTTATCTGTAACCTCTGGCTCTAATACACTCTGGCCATGGTATGTCGAACGAACTGCGTCTGCAATTTCACTTGCTTTTGACGTTTTAAGCATATAGCTGGCTGCACCTGCTTCAAGAGCTGGATAGACCTTTTCATCATCCAGAAAACTTGTCACAATAATAATCTTTGCTTCCGGCCAGCTTTGCATAATGTTTCTAGTTGCTTCTATCCCGTCCATTTCCTTCATAACTAGATCCATTAAAATAATATCCGGACGTAATTCCAGGGCTAGTTTAACACCCGCTGCTCCGTCATCTGCCTCAGCTATCACGGTAATATCAGGCTGTGCAGATAGATAAGCAGTTACTCCTATTCTAACCATTTCATGGTCATCCACAAACAAGACACTAATCACTTAGGTATCCCCCTTAGTCTGTAGTAGTGGTATTTTGACTTCTAGTCGTGTTCCATTTCGAGGAACACTGACAATTTTCAGCGACCCGCCTAACTCTACTGCTCGTTCGTTCATATTCTGCAAACCATACGAACCCGTTTTCGTTTGATCGAGTTCAAATCCCATTCCATCGTCTACAATGCGTAAAATAACCATCTCATCACGCTCAATTAGTAATACATCGATACTATTTGCTTTGGCATGCCTTAATGTATTAGATACTGATTCTTGTAGAATTCGGAACAGATGATCTTCTATCCCTTTATCAAGTTGGATAGATTCTGTTTTCCACTCTATTTTCATTGGCACCTTCTGAGCTAATTCTTCTAAAAGCTCTTGGATTCCTTCTTGCAGAGATTTATTTCGTAATGGTACAGGTCTAAGATGTAAAAGCAATGCCCGCATCTCCAGCTGTGCCTGATGAATAATTCCTTCCACGACCGGAAGTTGTTTATCCTGTTCATTGTTTTCGGTGATGGCGGACATCATCATGGAAGCAGCAAACAACTGCTGGCTGACGGAATCGTGCAATTCCCTTGCCAATCGGTTTCTTTCCTGAGATACAATTTCCTGAATCCGCTTTTCCTGGTCTTCTGCCTTTTCAGTAGCAAGCTTCTGCGCTAACTTTGCCTGCTCTGCTCCAAGCTTTTGTATCTGCTCTCCCTGTTTGGCTAATGTTTTAAATTCCAGTAAAGAATAATCATCAAAAGACTGAATTGGCCGGCCTAATTCAACTAAGTGTAAATCATCACTAAGCCTATTCATTTGTCTGCGCCAGTATATTCCTGATAATATTCCATATACAATTCCTACAAATAAAAGGATACTCGGAAAAGCAATGATAAATGATAGATTAAGCAGTTTCATTTCCCAGAGATTTCGCCAGTTCTCTAAAGGATAAACGTAGAAGACGAGAGCCGGAACAACAATTGCAGTTATGAGCGCAATAACAAAGGCATAGACAATCTGGCGAGTCATCACATTCATACCCGATTCACCTCGATATTTCCAATGAAGACGGAGGTGATAATGGTCACTTTTTGAACAGCCTTATTGAAGCCCTCTGTTTGGCAGGAAATAATCTGATTATACATCCGCTTTTCATGATTCTGAAAGATAACGGCTCTGCCGATTACGACTGAGTGGTGAAGGTTCACTTCAACATCATACGGAATTTTGATTTTTACGTTTCCGACCAAGCTTCTTATCGAAATAATGGTTTCACCTTTTGGAAGGATTGTATTGCTTAAATCGATGACTACATCACCAATTCCTCGTTGAATATTGACATTATTCCATTCGTAGACTGACTTTTGGGTTTGCTGCGATCCTATTAGTTTATTACTGAATAAATAACTTGTTTTAATCAACTGTTCTTTTTCTTCGGTATTTGGTTTAGGTTCAGTCAACATTAACTGTACTTTTTCTGGATTTTGTTTAGATAAATAGAAACCATAGAGGGCATATGCAAGAATCACGAGGAGAAAAAATTTGAATACGAACATATTTAACACAATAATAATCGCGCTAAATACCCCAATAAAAAACAGTATTTTCCCTATTTTTCGATGGTATTTTTTTTTACCTATAAATAAGCAGCCGATGGAGAGGGCTAGGGTGTAGATAAGTCCGCCGTCAAAAAAAACAAGTTCCATAATAAGCGAGATAAGGCCAATTAAAAAGATCCAGCTGATATAATCTGTGTTTACTTGTTTAAACATCCTGATCCTCCTCTCTCATCAACCCTGTTGATTATTCATTACGAAAAAGACGCAGCTAACTACGCCTTTTAAGAATACCATGATTACGAAATTGAGTGTGTTTCTTCTTTTTTCATATCCTTTTCTAGTTGAATAATTCGGGCATCGATACTTTGCCTTTGATAGTTTGAGTTAATTCTTTGCTCCAAATTATCCAAGTAGTTTTCTGTATCTTCAAATTTTCCTGTTGACGAACTTGACGTACTGCCAGCATCGATTACTTGATTCATACGTTGATGGGCATGAGCAATGTTTTCTTTACCCATTAGTTCCATTCTTCTTATATTCATGTCCTTTAATTTATGCTTCATTTCTCTGTACTTATACTCCAGTTCGTTCAACTGCTTTTCCGCCTTAACTAATGCTTCTTTTATTCGGAGTGCACGTGTGCTGTAAAGTTCATTTTCTTGAATAGCAAAGGCCTGCAGCTCTGATTCCCCAGCTTTTTCTGCAATCTTCGCTTGATTCTTCCGTTTTTCAGCTAACCCCTCCGCTTCAGCAAGTTCCTTCGTAAATTCGGCTTTTAATTGATACTGACGCTCGACCAGCTGACGGACCTTTTCAGTTTCCGCTTCGGCCTGACGTAAATATTGATTGAGCAGTGCTATTGGGTTTTTCTGTTCCATTTTATCAAGTACATGATAAAAATCAGCTGTTAGTGTTTGTTTCATTCGTGAAAATAGGTCATTCATATAAAACACTCCTCCGTTTTTTTATTTCTTCAAATTTGCCCACTGTTTTTCAAAGTTTGTAAAAGGATCTGATGATTCTTCATTAACTGTTTTTTTGTCTCCGTTCCATTTCTTATACACAAGATAGACGATATATGCTGCCACAAGTCCGAGTATTGCAGGTACATGTGATACAGATGCCATTAATGCTACCAGCACAATAATTGCCCAGGTAATTTTTGCTCCTGTATTTTCTGATTTAAGCAATTGTTTAAAGCTGTAATAAAGAATGGCTAAACAGATAATCAAGCTGATTAATGGGCCAACATTTGTAAGAGCAATGATCGCTGCAATTCCTCCAATAATGATTAAGCCTGCTTTTTTCATCATAGTAACCGTACCTCCTTTCCTTATTTCTATCATAGCTATTTGATGGATTTCTTATAATGAGCTACAGAGGTATTTTCACATAGGTCCTGCGACGTATTTCAACTAAGAAAAACGCAAACAAGCCCTGCTGCATAGCGCAGCAGGGCTAAAGAATGACACTCATTTATCTCTTACGTGAATCACTTCGTCCATTTCCTGATTTGGCTGCAAAGCCGCTATCTGAATTTGCGCCTCTTTTTCTTGAAGGAGAAGGTTTCCCAGAGCTTTTACCTGGGCTGCTCGGCTTGCCATGGCGCTTATTGAAATCAGAACGAGCATTATTGCCCTGAACTCGTTTTGGCTTAGCAGTCGCCCTTGTAGGCTCATTCATAACAATGCCTTCGAGCTGTCTACGATCGATTTTCATCTCGATGCCCTTTTCGATATCTTTTAAAATCGGCAAATCTTTTGTAGCGATAAACGTTACTGCTAAACCATGTTCACCTGCTCGTCCAGTCCGGCCGATTCTATGAATGTAACTTTCAGCATCTTCTGGAACATCATAGTTAAAGACATGCGTAACCCCCTCAACATCAAGACCCCTCGCAGCTACATCTGTCGCTACTAAAAACTGAAGGGAAGCATTCCGGAAGTTTCTCATGACACGTTCACGTTTCGCTTGTGAGATATCCCCATGCAGTTCGTCTGAATTGTAACCAGCACTCTTTAACGCTTCATTTAACACAGATACCCTGCGCTTTGTTCGACAGAAGATAACCGCTAAGTAGGGTTGTTCTTCATCAATGATTTTAATAAGTGATGCTTGCTTAGCACGGTCCGTGGTTTCAATAACCACCTGACGGATTTGTTTAACTGTAACCTGGCTGTTCTCCACCGCAATTGTAAGCGGATTATTCATAAACCGTTTAGATAGAGAAATAACTTGTTCTGGCATCGTTGCCGAGAAAAGCAGCGTCTGCCTATCAGCTGGAATATTTTCAATGATTTCCTCAACCTCAGGCAAGAAACCAATTTGAAGCATTTGATCTGCCTCATCAAGGACCAGATGTTTCACTTTTGATAGATCGATTGTTCCTCTTCTCGTATGATCTAACAATCTTCCTGGAGTAGCAACCACGACTAATATACTGCGTTTTAGTTTTTTCAATTGGCGGTCTACATCTTGCCCCCCGTATACAGCAAGGACATGAAAGTCCTCTATTTGTTCCGCGAATTTCGTCAGCTCTGCAGTAATCTGCAGAGCTAATTCTCTTGTCGGGGTGACAATAAGTGACTGAATATAAGGTGTCTCCGTATCGGTGTGCTCAATAATCGGCAGTAAAAAAGCCAGGGTTTTTCCAGTTCCAGTTTGCGCCTTGCCTATTACATCCCTGCCGGCTAGTATCTCAGGAATTGCTTGCTCTTGAATCGGCGTTGGAGATGTAATCCCCATATAATTCAACATTTCTTCTATTGGTCCATCTATTCCTAGTTCAGTAAATTTCATTTCGTACCTGCCTACTCTCCGAAGAGTTTTTTTCTTCTTACTTCTTTTAGCAAGTATACCACGTTTCACGACCTTCTTTTATACCTGTTCTTTTGTAGAACTTCCTTATCCTGTTATTGTGCTTTTAAGAGAACTTGATTATAATTTATAGGATTTATAATTATGTACAAACTAATGCATACAGAAAAAATTGCCGTTTATCGGCAGTCTATTCCTCCTTGCCTAAAGAATCCAACATGGCAAGGAGGTTTCTATATTAAAAGGAGTGGCATCATGTTTAAACTTAAAGAACGGAACACAACCGTTAAAACAGAAATTATTGCAGGCTTAACTACATTCTTAACCGTGGCCTATATTATTGTTGTTAATCCGAAGATCTTATCAGAAGCTGGTGTACCTTTTAACCAAGCTTTTACCGCAACGATAATTGCTACACTAGTCGGGACATTATGCATGGCCTTCCTTGCTAACTACCCAATTATTATTGCACCGGCAATGGGTTTAAATGCCTACTTTGCCTATTCCGTACTGGGTACTTATAATATTTCTTATACAGTTGCCTTTTCTGCTGTATTTGTAACTGGGATCATCTTCTTGATTCTATCTTTAACATCATTCAGGACAAAGCTAATCACAGCTATTCCCGATAATTTGAAGCATGCGATCAGTGCTGGTATCGGTCTATTCATTGCTTTTATCGGCCTGCGTCTATCTGGTATAGTCGCCGATCACCCAACCAACTTAGTAGCCTTGGGTGATTTTACAGATCCAAAGGTCGCACTGACATTAATAGGCTTAATCATAACCATCATCTTAATGACCTTAAACATTCAAGGATCCATTTTCATTGGTATGGTCATCACAGCTTTAATTGCCTACTTTACCGGTCAGTTACATTTCAACGGAATTGCTGCCTTGCCGCACTTACCAGAAGGCGCGCTCATCACAAATCCGATTACATCGTTCAATGATGTCATAAATTACGGTTTATATGGTGTCGTTTTCTCCTTTTTACTTGTTATGCTGTTTGATACGACAGGAGCCCTTCTAGGGATTGTTCGTCAAGCAGGGTTATTAAAGGACGGGAAGCTTGAAAAACCAGGCAGTGCCTTTTTTGCCGACTCCATCGGAACGACTGTAGGAGCTGTGTTTGGAACAAGTCCAACTGCTGCCTCCGTAGAATCTTCAGCAGGAGTAGGAGCTGGTGGTAAAACTGGTCTAACTGCCTTAACGGTAGCTGTTTTATTCTTAATAACGGCTTTCTTCAGTCCTTTAATCGGTTCTTTATCAGATGTTGCCGCTATTACTGCACCAAGTTTAATCATTGTAGGATGCTTTATGATCAAAAGTATTTCAGACATCAATTGGCATGATTTTGACGAAGCCTTCCCTGCTTTCTTGGTGATTGTGACCATGCCATTAACGTCAAGCATTGCTAATGGAATAGCTCTTGGATTCATCGCCTATCCTATTATGAAAATTGCAAAAGGGAAAATCCGTGAGGTTCATCCTTTCGTATACGTATTCGCTATTTTATTCTTATATCAACTGATCTTCTTAGCAAGATAATAAAAAAGATGCAGCCTCATTATGCGGCTGCATCTTTTTTATTATTTATTCATTTGAGCAAGAAAATCACCCAATAAATCATCAAGGCTTTCCTCTTTCACTTCTTCACTGCTCTCTTCCACCACTGCTGCACTGTCATTCCAATCAAAGTTATCCAATTCAGCTTCAGATACGGGTAAGCGTATGTGAATATCCTCTTCTACTTCTTGATCTTCTGTAACGGGCTGCTCCTGCAAATAAAGGGCATCATCAATCTCTAATGCATTGCTGGTCAGAGAAGCCAATAAGGACGTCGCTCTTAATGGATCAGACAATATATGATATAAAATGGTTCCAAGCATTGCTTCAGAATGAGCGTGTTTGAGCCAATCTCTTTGGCCTTTACTTAGCTTATGCGGAAGGGGCACTTTAATCATTTCCCGATCCTGTACAGTTGAGTTTCCAACATTCTCAAGCACAAATTCGGCTATCTTACTAGAAAAATTTCGTTTCTCTGTTTCCTTTAACTTTTGAAGCTGTCTTAATACATGATCGGGTGTGTCAGACGGTATTCGAAACGTAATCGCCTGGCCTCGCTGTATTTCAGATGCATTTGTTTTTTTCATATTTCAGCCTACTTAGTCATGCCGGATTTTTGAACATCCTTTTTGCTTTGAATTTGCTCTTGTTTAGCATTTTTTTTGGCGTAATCAGAAATTAATTTATAATAGGCATTCGCCATCATCCAGATGCTTTCTTTTTCGTCTTCAAAGAAGTCGATATTATAACCATCTAAGTTATTATTTAATTTCTTCAAATAATCCTTAAGTACAATGGCTCCTCCACCAACAAAATAGCAGATTTCCGTTTGAGAATTCTTCTGCCAAACATTGCGAAGATGGCGGTATTCTTTCTTAGCCAGTTCACCTAAGATACGATCCGTAATATCATGAACGCTTGTCCGGCTTCCGCGTACCATAATATGATTGCGGTCATTTTTCTTAGTAATTATGTCAACAACGTCTCGTCTGCTGTCCAATTCTACGCCATGTTTACTGCGAATTTCTTCTCTAATAGATTCTAGTGCTTCTGCAACACCCAAATTAAATCCTTGTGCTTTATCATCATCCACTTTACGGTTTCGAATGACCGCGATATCTGTCGAAAGACCACCAATATCTTGGATGAGGATTTGTTTATCGATTAAATCTCTATTAATAATGTTCAACTCATTATCCATAACTAAATTGATATAAGCAGCAAAACCTTCTGGGTACACTTTCACTTCATCAAATTTAATATTTACTTTAATTCCTTGGTATTTCGGTGTAACCAAGAACTCTACTTGATGGACAGATCCTAGTAATCTTGAACGATAACCAACATCCTTGCCTTCTTTTACTTCTCTTAACGGTAAACCAGTACCAAGCGTGTAATTGGCATCTACTACATTATTAGCCTTCTTAAAGTTTGATGCGTTTTCGTCTTTAACAGCATCAAGAGCAAGTGCAGCAAATAACATAATTAATGTTTGATCTTCCTCGGACTTACTGCTGCCTGGATCCAATTCTGATGGATTATCACTCTTAGTAGCTAAATTTCCCACACGGTAAATCATATTGTTTTCTTGTAATGCTGGAGAGTGAACACGAATATGAATTCCTTCAATTGGATCATTATCATTTAAATCTTCGATTCCGATTACCGGACGGTCTGCTATGTCTTGTGCAATAACATTAGGAATATATAACTCTGAATCTAATTTCCCAAAAAGTGCTTTAATTGCATCATTACCTACATCAATTGCTGCGATTCTTGAATAACTCATTTTATTAACCATCCCTTTCTTACCTACTATCTTCCATTTCATTTTATAGTAAATACAGATTAATACAAGAATTAATAGCTATTAAAATCACCTGGAAATCAGATGAACTAATTCCTAACACTTGTGTACAAAATTGTAAACATGTATACATTTTTGTACACATCCCGTTATATCAACATGTATACACTTTTGTATACATGTACACACTTTTCGTATACATGTATACGTTTTTGTAAACATGTATACGTTTTTTGTATACATCCATTTTTTTCTTATTTAGACATACGAAATCATTAATGATTTTCCTCTCGAAATTAAAATTTAAAGAGTAATTGAACAAGATATGGGTATGGTAATAAATGGAGAATACGAAACGAATAAATGAACTGGAGGGACACATATATGACTAGCCAAAATGATCATCTTCCAAAACAGCCAGAACCTTGTTGGAGGGACAACCTCCCCTTTCCAACGTTCCCTGCACTTGAAAAAAATTCCACAGCTGATGTAGCCATTGTAGGAGGAGGAATTACAGGAATTACGGCTGCCTACTTACTCGCAAATAAAGGTTTGTCAGTAACACTCATAGAAGCCAGTGACCTTTTAAATGGGACCACTGGGCATACCACAGCTAAAATAACCTCACAACACGGCCTAATTTACGATCAATTGATTAAGGACTTTGGTGAAGAAAAAGCAAAACTATATTATGAAGCAAATAATGAAGCCATGCACTTTATACGGGACATCGTAAATACGCATGATATTGATTGTGATTTAACGACGGAGGATGCTTACGTTTACGCAGGGACGGACGAATACATACCCAAAATCCAAGCGGAATTTACAGCTTATGAAAAGCTGGGAATACCATGTGAATATACTGAAAGTATTCCCTTCTCTATTCCGTGTAAGGCAGCCGTTGTTATGAAGAATCAATCACAATTTCATCCCCTTAAATATTTAACTGCACTGATTCCTACTTTGGTTGATGCCGGAATCAAGATTTATGAACATACTACAGCTGCCAAAGTTGAAGAAGAGGGTTCTAAACAAGTAATTCATACGTCTTCTGGTCAGACCATTACATGTAAGTATGTATTGACTGCTTCCCATTACCCTTTTAATGACGAGATTGGTTTGTATTTTACCCGTATGCATCCAGAAAGGTCCTATGTATTAGGCATCAAAACAGCTGAAGAGTACCCAGGCGGAATGTATCTCAGTGCTGATAGTCCTTCACGTTCTCTTCGGGACACCATAATTGATGGCGAACGCTTAATCCTCGTTGGCGGAGAAAGCCATAAAACCGGTCAAGGCATTCCAACCATGGAGCATTATGAAGCCCTGCAAGCCTTTAGCCATCAATTTTTTAGTGTAACGGACATTCCTTATAGATGGTCAGCGCAGGATCTTATTACCGTTGATAAGGTGCCTTATATTGGGGCAGCAACGAAGAACCATCCAACCATTTTGATTGCAACTGGATATGGAAAGTGGGGTATGACCAACGGAACTCTAGCTGCACAGATTCTAACGGATCGTATCTTAGACAAAGAAAATCGCTATGCCTCTCTATTTGATCCTTCCAGATTTGAAGCGAAAAGTCTTAAAAACTTTGTCACTGAAAATGCAAATGTCGCAAAGGAATTAATCAAAGGAAAATTATCGGTAAGTCCTCAAAGCTTGGAAGATTTGTCTATTGGAGAGGCAGCCATTATACGAGTTAATGGTGAAAAATCCGGCTGTTACCGAGATCAAACCGGTCAGCTTCATGTTGTGGATTCAACATGCACCCATCTAGGCTGTGAGGTAGCCTGGAACAGCGGAGATACAACTTGGGACTGCCCATGCCATGGATCTCGCTATTCTATTGATGGAACAGTGCTTGAGGGACCAGCTGTGATTCCTTTAAAAAAGGTAGATATTTAAAAAGAAGCAAGGCCAAGTCGCCTTGCTTCTTTTCTTTTTGTTGACATGTAAACAATTCCCAAGTCGTATAATAGATGGAGATGAACCAGAAAGGAAGGGTACATATTATGACAAATGATTCTCGTGAAGATTGGCACGCTTTGAATGACCTGATTCGTTTAGAAAAGGATTATACATTACGTGTAAATGGAGAAGGAATTGTCCGAGCGTCTCCTGATCAAGCAACCATTTCTTTAGGTGTCCGAACAGAAAATATTGATCCTGCCTCTGCTCAGCAAGAAAATGCCCTTATCGTAGCTAATGTGCTGACGTCAATGACTTCACTAGGCATTCCCGATGATCATATTAAAACGACTGATTATCGAATAGAACCCCAATATGATTTCCAAGATGGAAAAGAGATTTTCAGGAATTATAAAGTTACCCACATGATTGATATCCTAACCAGCCAAATTGACCAAGTCGGTGTAATTGTTGATACAGCTGTTAAGAATGGTGCTAATTCCGTTTCAAACATACGTTTTTCATTGGCTAATCCTGAATTAGTTTACAATCAGGCGTTATCAATTTCACTAAGAAATGCTTATCAAAAAGCCTTGGCCATTACCCAAACCATCCGAACTACCCTAGCCCCTACTCCACTAAAAGTGGTTGAACTATCCGGAGAACCTCTGCCTGTTCTTTATCAAGCAAATGTCTTCAGTAAAGCAGCCGCCACCCCCATTCAACCGGGGGAATTAACTATATCGGCTAGAGTCCAAGTAGAGTATGAATATAAATAACAAACTCCAGCGCTAAACACGCTGGAGTTCTTTTTAAAAGACAACTGTTTTATTTTGATGAACAATTACACGATCTTCGACATGCCACTTAACAGCCCTAGCTAAAACACGACGTTCGATTGAACGACCGATTTTCTTCATGTCTTCTGCATTATCACGGTGATCTACTCGATCAATATCTTGTTCTATAATTGGCCCTTCATCTAAATCATTCGTTACATAATGAGAAGTCGCTCCAATCAGTTTCACACCTCGATCATATGCTCGTTCGTATGGGCGGGCTCCGATGAACGCCGGCAGGAAAGAATGATGAATATTAATAATCCGATGCGGCAGGGCTGCAACGAAGTCAGGGGTTAAGATCTGCATATACCTTGCCAATACGATGAAATCCACTTCATAATCTGCCAATAGTTTTAACTGTGTTTTTTCCGATTCCTGTCTAATCTCTTTGTTCGCCGGAATATGGTAAAAAGGAATTTGAAGGGATTCGACAAGCTGGCGATTATCCGCATGATTACTAATGACAAGAACAATATCAGCCATTAAATCACCGCTTTGCCATTCCCACAATAATTCAAGCAGACAATGAGGCTCTTTGGAGACAAAGATGGCCATTTTTTTCAGACTGCTTACCTTTGATAACGTCCATTCCATTTCAAATTGATCCGCAATTTCCGCAAAGGATGTCTTCATTTGCAAAACTTTGTTAGTCAAATCAGGACAATCAAACTCTATTCGAGTAAAGAATGTGCCGCCGTTAGGATTAATGGAATACTGGCTCAACTCAACAATGTTAGCATTGTATTCTTTTAAAAAAGCGGTTACTGCAGCAACAATCCCAGGCTGGTCAGGACATTTGATCATTAAACGTCCCGTATTTACATGCTTTTCTATAAAATTATTTAGTTGATCCTTTACTCCCGAAGTCATTTCAACAACTGCCTCTCATTTGTTTTTACTCATTATACTTCATTGCATCCATGATAAAAAATGAACCAATGTAAAACCTCACCTTTTCCATCATAATTCCACGATTATTCAATACTCCCGTTACCCCCCTCTTACGTTCTTCAATGACTTTTATCCTTCACTCATCTTCATAACATCAGCAGCCAAGAAATTCGATGATCGAATGAAAACAAAAGCAACCGTATAATTAATATCGTAAATCAAAAAACTGAGCACTTATATGCCCTCACAAACTAAAAAATAGACATCCACGGATCATTTGGTCTGTGGATTTTTTAACCTATTTTTCTAGTAAGAAATGGATTTACTATTATCATAAAATACTTTTTTTACTAACTAAATGATTACTCAATTGTAAATATGGGTATGTAATTATCAGTCTAGTCGCGAAGGAGGTTACGTTTTTCGAATGAAGAAATCATTGATAACTATTTTATCGACATTATTTATACTTGTTTTGCTTTCTGGCTGTGCTGAAAAAGAACAGCTTGAGGATGGAACCAAACTGATTCAGAAGGATCAATTCGTATTTGCATCTTCTGGTGAGTTTAAACCATTCAGTTTTGTAAAAGATGACATGGAAGTCACAGGATTTGACGTTGAGGTTGGGAAAGCAGTCGCAGAAAAACTTGGCTTAGAACCCGTACCTAAACGAATCAAGTTCAAAGGAATCGTTGAAGGTGTTAAAACGGGACGGGCTGATGCAGCCGTGGCTAGTCATACGGTCAACCCGCAACGAAGTAAGCATGTTTCCTTTACAACTCCTTATTATTATTCTGGTCCACAAATATTCGTCCGTCCTGATAGTAAGGTAAAAAATATAGAAGATCTTAAAGGAAAAGAAATCGCCGCTTCAAAAGGCTCTACGTATGCCGACACCGCCGCTGAATACTCAAAGAATATTAAGACCTATGACAGTGATATTACTGCACTGAAGGCCTTGAGTGAAGGCAGACACGATGCAGTAATCACCGATTTCGTTACAGGTAAGACAGCGATTAAAGCTGGATTTGACATCGTCGGTCGTCAACTGATTGAACGAAGCGAGCAATCCATTGTTATCCCTCAAGACAATCCACAATTATTAAAACGCGTTAATACGGCTCTTGAGGAATTAAGACAAGATGGAACGCTTAAGAAGTTAAGTCAAAAGTACTTCGGAGAAGACATTACTACAAAACCTGAATAAGACGTTTAAACAGAAGGGGAGTTGTCCATTTGCCTAGTTTGTCACATTTTTTCGAAACATTCTTTGGAAAATCAAATGTATTCATAGACGCCATGCTCCTTACCCTGGAGCTCACTGTAGTTTCAATTGTTGTAGGGATTATCATCGGTCTGTTTTTTGCACTATTAAAAGTATCTAATATTAAAATTCTTGGGTATATTTCAGATATATATATTTACCTTGTCAGAGGTACCCCATTAATCGTTCAAATCTTTATCTTATATTTCGGAATCAGCAGCATCTTTTTACTGCCGGATTTTTGGGCAGCATCGCTCGCACTCGCCTTACACAATGGTGCTTATATTGCTGAAATTTTCCGTGGTACCATTCAATCTATTGAAAAAGGACAGCTTGAAGCCGGCCGCTCTCTTGGAATGAGCCCTGCTCTGACCTTGCGCCGTATAATTCTTCCACAAGCCTTCCGTCGTGCTCTTCCGCCGCTTGGCAACCAATTTATTATCGGACTAAAGGATTCATCTCTTGCCGCCTTTATCTCCATGGATGAATTGTTTAATGTGGCTACCACACTCGGCTCTAATAACTTTGATGAAATGACCTACTTACTGATCGTTGCGGTATATTACTTAATTCTTGTCGCTATCTTAACGATCATAGTTAACTTAATTGAAAAGAAATTATCCATAAGTGATCGATAGGAGGATATGTAATGGAGAAAAGAGTCATGCTTCGCATCAGAAATTTAAATAAATCCTTTGGTGATTTACATGTCCTAAAGGATATCGATATGAAAGTACTTGAAAGCGATGTTGTTTGTCTGATTGGTTCAAGTGGTTCCGGTAAAAGCACCCTGCTTCGCTGCTTAAACTTCCTTGAAAAAAGAGACAGTGGACAAATTTTAATTGAGGGTGAAGAAGTTAACCCAGAAACTCAGAATATAAATAAAGTCCGCGAAAAAGTCGGAATGGTCTTTCAACATTTCCACCTATTCCCCCACATGACTGTTATTGATAACATCATTGAGGCACCTGTTCATGTTAAAAAGGTTCCAAAAAAACAGGCACTTGCTGAAGCAAAAGAGCTTCTGCGTAAAGTAGGACTTGAAGATAAAGCAGATGTTTATCCAAGCAAGTTGTCCGGCGGTCAGAAACAGCGGGTAGCTATCGCTCGTGCAATGGCCATGAAACCTGACGTTCTACTTTTTGATGAACCAACTTCTGCCCTAGATCCAGAGCTTGTTGGTGAAGTGTTATCCACCATGAAAGAGCTTGCTGAAGATGGGATGACGATGGTTGTCGTTACACATGAAATGAGTTTTGCTCGTGAAGTGAGTGATTGGATTATTTTCATGCAAGAAGGACGCGTGATCGAAAGTGGTCCTCCGGAGGAATTCTTCACCAATCCAAAAGAAACGCGCACAAAAGATTTTTTACAAACAACTGTCTTTTAATAAAACCCGCATCCTAATAAGATGCGGGTTTTTCTATGCCAAACAGTAAGTTATAAAGGTTGGTCTAGACAATGGATGCGAAAATCTGTCTAACACAACGATTATTTGGTTATAAATGACCTAAGATATCGGCATTAAAGCCAACGGCATGGAAAAAAGTCTGTATTTATGGTATATTCACAGGTAAAATTACAAGTAGAATATTTAAGAAAGAGGTCTAATTATGGAAAATAATTCTCCGAACTTTGTACGAACGATTATTAAAGAAGACCTTGAATCCGGCAAGCATAACCACATTATTACCCGCTTCCCTCCAGAGCCAAATGGTTATTTGCATATCGGACATGCAAAAGCGATTATTCTTAATTTTGGTGTAGCCGATGAATTTAATGGAGAGACTAATCTCCGTTTTGATGATACGAACCCAATTAAGGAAGATGTCGAGTATGTAAACTCCATTAAAGAAGATGTTGAATGGCTTGGTTATAAATGGGACAACTTGTTCTTTGCATCGGATTATTTCGATGAGATGTATGAGAGAGCACTTTTACTGATCAAAAAAGGATTAGCCTACGTAGATGATCTAAGTGCAGATGAAATTCGCGAATATCGCGGTACACTCACTGAACCAGGTAAAAACAGTCCTTACCGTGACCGCACTATGGTTGAAAATCTCGAGTTATTCGAAAAAATGCGCAATGGTGATTTTAAAAACGGCGAAAAGGTGCTGCGTGCAAAAATTGATATGTCTTCCCCGAATATTAATTTACGTGATCCAGTTATCTACCGTATTTCTCATACAGAGCATCACAATACAGGTGATAAATGGTGTATCTATCCAATGTACGCCTTTGCTCACCCGCTTGAAGATGCTATTGAAGGAGTCACTCACTCCCTTTGCTCACTTGAATTCGAGGATCAACGTCCCCTTTATGATTGGATTGTCAAAAATTGTGAAATGAAGCACACTCCAAGGCAATATGAATTCGGCCGTTTGAACTTAACCAATACGGTTATGAGTAAACGGAAGCTCCGCCAGTTGGTTGAAGAAGGATATGTTGACGGCTGGGATGATCCACGGATGCCGACTATTTCTGGGTTAAGACGCCGCGGTTATACACCAGAAGCGATTCGTAACTTCTGCCAAGAAATTGGGGTTTCTAAAGCATATGGTACGATTGATTCACAGATGCTTGACCACTTTGTCCGTGAAGACTTGAAATTGAAGGCTCCACGTACTATGGGTGTTCTAAAACCACTTAAAGTCGTGATTACGAACTATCCAGAAGGTGAAGTAGAATGGCTTGAAGCTGAAAACAATCCAGAAAATCCGGAAATGGGATCTAGACTAATTCCATTCTCTCGTGAAATTTACGTAGAGCAAGAAGATTTCATGGAGAATCCGCCCAAAAAATATTTCCGTCTCTTCCCAGGAAACGAAGTGCGTCTAAAGCATGCTTACTTCATTAAGTGTGAAGAAGTCATAAAAGATGACGAAGGAAATGTAATCGAACTTCATTGCACATACGATAAAGAAACAAAGAGCGGCAGTGGTTTTACGGGCCGTAAGGTAAAAGGTACGCTGCATTGGGTTGATGCTAATCATTCTATCCCTGCAGAGTTCCGCAATTACCAACCGTTAATCATGGATGAAAATCCGACTGAAGAAGAGGAAGAAAAAACGTTCCTAGAGCGTGTAAATCCACAATCGTTAGAAGTCATGAATGGGTTTGTAGAACCAAACATGAAGGAAGTTAATCCACAGGATAAGTTCCAATTCTTCCGTCACGGATACTATAATGTTGACCCTAAAAACACTACAACAGACAAGCTGGTCTTCAACCAAATTGTCTCACTGAAAAGCTCATTCAAGCTATAAGAAGGTAAGAGGCTGGGACATAACTAGCTTCAATTATCAAAAAAAGTGAAATGGATTAACTCCATTTCACTTTTTTCGGTTTTCCTCTATGAAACCTTACCTACTGACCGCGAATTTCCTTATATTCACGGCCATTAATGCAAATCCCATTTCATTTTCAACCTTTTTCTGTCCGCGGACAGAAAATCGGTTGAAACGCAAATTAGCCTTCAAAAATCCAAAAACTGGTTCCACATCTATTTTCCGTTGACGGTAGATGGAACTTGTTTTTTCTTCTGAAAGCTTCGCTCTTACATATTCTTTTTGCTGTTCCCATTTTTCATTCACCATTAATTTTCGGTTCGTACCTTCCTTTGCTTTGGTGCAAGAGGAACGGAATGGACAGCCTGTGCAGTTTTCACACTCATATAGTTTGAACTCGCGTGTGAATCCTGATTTGTCCGTACGCACGGAATGATTTTTGAAGACCAAACGCTGCTGATTCGGACACGTGTATGTATCGTTTTCTTTATCATACTGCCAGTTGTCTGGATTAAATTCGTTTTGTTTGTATTTTTTCTTCTGCTCTTTCTGGTACATCCCATAGGTAATTAATGCTTCCCTTTTACGATTCGAAAGAATATCATCATAATTCTGTTCGCTTCCATATCCGGCATCTGCGACGATGTGCTTCGGCAACTCGAAATAATTTTGCTCAATTTGATCTAAGAACGGAATGAGGGTGCGAGTATCGGTCGGATTCGAAAATAGGCTATAGGCCAGGGTGTATTGGCCTTCTGTTGCGACTTGAAGATTATAACCAGCTTTCAATTGACCGTTCTTCATATAATCATCTTTCATTCGCATAAAGGTCGCATCGGGGTCTGTTTTTGAATAACTATTCCTGGTGCCAAAGATTTCAAAGTCTCGCTGATAGTTCTGTTTTCTTATAAGTAAATTTAGGACTTGTTTCCGTACTTGTTTTGGAAATTTTCGTTCGCTTCTTAACGTTTTTCGTTCTGCCGCATCTGAAGATGCTTCTATTTCTTTGTCATATTCAGAAATGACATCCTCTACTTTTTGAACCACTTGAGCCAACTCGTCTGAGGACAATTGCTCTACGTTTTCTCGTTCGATTTCGGGAATGATTTCTTTTTCAATGAGCTCATCATATAACTGATTAGATTTTTCGATTAAGCTTTTATGATAGTTTTCAATAGACTTTTTCCACACGAATGTAAATTTGTTCGCATTCGCTTCAATCTTTGTTCCATCAATAAAGATTGCTTCTTGATCAATGAGTTTCTCTTGAACAAGCTGGCAACGGAATTGAACGAAACATTGCCGGATTAATTCCTTTACTTCTGGATGAACACGAAAACGGTTAATGGTGCGATAACTTGGTTCATATCCTTGTGCTAACCACATCATTCGGAGGCTGTCCTGTAAAAGAGCTTCCATTTTCCGCCCTGAAAAAACAGATTGCGTATAGGCACATAAGATAATTTTCAACATCATGCGTGGATGATAGGCAGGACAGCCCTCATTTCGCAGGAAAGGTTCCAACGCTTCATGAGGAATACTTTCAACTAAGTGATGGACGTGGAAGGCAAGATCATTTTTGTGTAATTTCACTTCTAAATCTAAAGGCAAAACTAATTGATTCATGTTATACTCTTTAAACATAAGGACACTTCTTTCTGTTTGAATTTTTGTTGTGGTGACTTAATTTTAGCAGAAAGTGTCCTTATGTTATGAGTAAAAAGACAAAGCCGGTGAAAATTTTACGTATCGTAAAATTTTCACCGGCTTTTTTTCATTTTAGAGCAGGGTTTTGTCCCAGCCTCTTTTTTCTGTTTTTAACCGGGGAGAAATTTTTCGCTGTCAAAGTTGCTTCCCCGTCTGAGGAAGCCATAATCCCGTTGGTATTTGTAAAACTAAGTTCAAGGCTGTTAGTTCTGAAGCAGCTTAATGCCTGCCCGTTGCAGAGCTTGTTTTAAGGTGCTGTGTGTGGAAATTCCGCTAAAATCCAGGCCAAGCTGAATGGAGGTTTGAGCCACTTCAGGACGAATTCCTGAGATTGTTGACTTGATCCCTAAAAGAGATAAGGTTTTTGTCACTTGGAATAGCTGTTGCGCCACCATCGTATCAACTATTGTTACACCGGAGAGGTCAATAAAAAGATGTGAAATCTCGGCAGCCGCACATTTCTCCGAAACATTTTCAAGCATCCTGCCTGCACGGTGTGTATCAATATCACCTGTTAAAGGCAGGACAGCCACTGAGTCAACTAACGGAATGACAGGGGCACTCAATTCATTAATTAGTTCCTGTTGAGCATTCAAACGCATATTTGTTAACTCATAATATAGTTCAGTAAACCTTCCAATCAACCTGTCAAAGGCTTTATGAATGAGAAAATTCCAACGGATTATATCCTCTTTCGTAACCTTGTCTGTGTCACTTATAAATGTGACAATTGTTTTCCAGTAAATTTCCCGTACCTTATTCATTGCTTCTAACACCTCATAAATAGGTGTATCACTTTTGACTCTGCTCTCAGCAACGATTAATGCCCACTCCACCATACTTTCATTAAATATATCGCAATCATCCAAAAGGGCACTTGTGACCGTAGCAATGGTTAGCGTATTCTGGGTTCTTAATTGTTGTTCAATCTTTCCGGCTGCATTAACCGAGTAGATGGATCCATCCTGCTTTTCCCGCATATTCAGCCAGTTTTCAGTGATCAAACTTGAATGATCTAAGATGTATTGATACAATTCTTTATCTATTTTTCTCATATGTACTCTCCCCCTAAATCGCGATTATTTCATTCGAAATAAAATGAGAAAATCGCTATACCCCTCTTCTTCCAAACGTTCTTTTGGAATAAACCGCAGCGCTGCTGAATTAATACAATAACGTTTACTCTTGTTACTCTCCTCAAACACATGTCCTAGATGAGAATCCGCATCACGACTGCGAATTTCCGTTCTTGTCATACGATGACTTAAATCCACACTTTCTACTACACTCGCCGACATGACTGGCTTCTTGAAACTAGGCCAGCCACACCCGCTGTCATATTGGTCCTTTGATGAAAATAGTGGTTCTCCTGAGACAATATCAACATATATTCCTTCTTTATCGTTCTGCCAATATTCATTGTCAAACGGTTGTTCAGTGCCGTTCTCCTGTGTAACGTAATACTGCATTGGCGTTAATGTAGCTTTTAATTCACTTCGATTTTTTGGCCAATATTTCTTAAAAAAAGCTTCTCTGCCTGAACTTCTTTGATAAAGTGCATACCGAAAAGCATTTTTTTGATAAAAACTTTGATGATACTCTTCAGCTGGATAAAAAGGCATAGATGGCAAGATTTTCGTGACAATAGGCCGGTCAAAACGTCCACTTTCTTCTAATTCAATTTTTGATTGTTCAGCTTTCTTTTTTTGTAGTTGATTCTGATAAAAAATGACGCTTTGATACGCTGACCCGCGGTCAGAAAACTGCCCGCCGTCATCAAAGGGGTTGATTTGCTGCCAGTAAATATCCAGCAGTTGGTCATAGGTAATTATTTCAGGCTTAAAGGTTATTTTCACTACTTCCAAATGTCCAGATTGTCCTGTTTTCACTTGGCTGTACGTTGGGTTTTCTATGCTGCCTCCGCTATAACCTGAGACTACTTCTATAATGCCTTCCTTTTGATCAAAAGGCGATACCATACACCAAAAGCATCCCCCAGCGAATATAGCGGTTTCATTTGCTAACTGATTGTTGTCACATACCATTACAAACTTACCCCTTGCCTGTAAATTCTCTTTCCATAAGTATAGTCCATCCTTCAAATTTATTGAAATGTCCAAGCACATAACTTTCTGTAAATATGTGCAAAAAAAGCCGACACACGTAGCTGTCGGCTTGAAGACTATTTTTTTTAAAGAATGACGCTGACAATGATTGCAGACAGGACACTTACTAATGTTGCTCCATAAAGTAATTTTAGTCCCATACGAGCCACAACATTCCCTTGTTTTTCATTTAAACCCTTAACCGCTCCTGCGACAATACCGATTGAGGAGAAATTAGCGAAAGAGACAAGGAAGACTGAGATAATTCCTACTGTTTTTTCACTTAAATTCGCTTGAACATTCCCTAAATCAATCATCGCAACAAATTCATTAGTAACGAGTTTTGTTGCCATAATACCACCCGCCGTTACAGATTCCGCTATCGGAACTCCCATAAGAATCGCAAAAGGTGCAAAAATATATCCAATTACTTCTTGGAAGCTGATTCCAAAAATCATATTAAACAAGCTATTAATCATAGCAATCAGCGCAACAAATCCAATCAGCATCGCTGCCACAACAATTGCTACCTTAAATCCATCCATAATGTACTCACCAAGCATCTCAAAAAAACTTTGCTTTTCTTCTTCTAGTACATTTAAGATATCTTCTTCTTCTGTTACCGTATACGGGTTGATAATTGAGGCAATTATAAATCCGCCAAATAAATTAATTACAATCGCCGTCACTACATATGCCGGTTCAATCATAGTCATATAAGCACCAACAATAGACATCGATACCGTAGACATAGCTGATGCACACAATGTATATAGACGATTTGGCGGTAATTGGCCAAGCTGTTTTTTAACAGTTATGAACACTTCAGATTGCCCTACAATAGCAGATGCTACCGCATTATATGATTCAAGTTTACCCATTCCATTAACTTTACTCAGCAGGAAACCTATCCATTTCATAATGAATGGAAGGATTTTAAAATGCTGAAGAATACCAATCAAAACCGAAATAAAGACGATAGGCAGAAGGACAGTCAAGAAAAACGGTGCCTCTCCCTCATTGGCGATTCCGCCAAACACAAAGGCAATTCCTTCACCAGCATAATTAAGCAGTTTAGTGAAAGCACCAGCAATTCCCTCAATAATCACTAAGCCAAACTTTGTATTTAGTAATACGTAGGCAAGAATAAGCTGGATCACAATCATTAAAAGAATCGGTTTAATCTTAACGCTTTTTCGGTTACTACTCATTAAGTAGGCCAAACCAAGAACCACAAGAAGGCCTACAATAGCAATTAGAAACTTCATTTTTTCCCTCCACTTAGTTGTAGTACACTCTAGGTGATGTCTTTACACACGGTTTCTTACTTTCCACTTTTTATGTGTTTCTTTTGGAAATCCGCGATATTTTGGTATTCATCCTTTAACATACGAGAGATACGAATGAAGATCGGCGACAATTCACTGTAGATCTCAACATTCTCATGTATGGGAATATGGCGGTGTGATCCCCCAACCATGTTTGAAACAACATCTAATGAGTCTATCTCACCAATTCCATACAAACCAAGAATAGCTGCACCTAAACAAGAGCTTTCAATGCTTTCTGGAACGGAAACTTCTTGGTTAAAGATATCTGCCATCATTTGACGCCATAATCCGGATCGGGCAAATCCTCCTGTAGCGTGGATTTTATCAGGTTTACCAATTAATTCTGCTAATGCCAGCTGAACTGTATACAGATTAAAGATAACTCCCTCTAAAAGAGCACGGATCATATGCTCTCGTTTATGGTGTAAGCTGAGGCCAAAGTATGATCCTCGTGCATTCGAATCCCATAATGGCGCTCTCTCACCCGCAAGATAAGGGTGGAATATAAGTCCATCAGAACCAGGATTCACTTTAGACGCAAGTTCGGTTAATAATTCATAAGAATCGATTCCAAGGCGTTTTGCTGCCTCCATTTCAGATGAACCTAGCTGATCACGTGCCCATCTGAAAATCATTCCGCCATTATTAACCGCACCGCCAATCACCCAAAGGTTTTCCGTTAATGCATAGCAAAAAATTCTGCCTTTTGGATCAGTTACAGGTTTATCAGTCACAGCCCTAATTGCACCGCTTGTCCCAATCGTAACAGCAACAACACCCGGCTTAATTGCATCTACGCCAAGATTGGATAATACACCGTCACTTGCGCCTACTACAAATGGTGTATTCTTCATTATTCCCAATTCAGTCGCAAATACTTCAGCTAATCCTGATAAACGATACGTAGTTGGAACCAGTTCTGAAAGTTTGTCTCGAGTAACTCCTGCTATTTCAAGTGCGCCTTTATCCCAATCAAGTTCTTTGAGGTTAAATAAACCAGTGGCAGAAGCAATCGAATAGTCAATGACGTATCGGCCAAACAGCTTATAAAATACATATTCCTTTATTGATATAAATTTATACGCACTTGCCGCAAGTTCTGGATATTCGTGTTTAATCCAAGTTAATTTAGCTAACGGGGACATTGGGTGAATCGGAGTACCAGTCCGTAAATAAAGGCTATGTCCATCCATTTCTTCAGCGATTTTCTTCGCCCACTCCGAACTCCTGTTATCTGCCCACGTTATACATTGAGTTAAAGGACGTCCATTCTGGTCTACAGCAATTAGGCTATGCATAGCTGAACTGAATGAAATACATAAAAGATCTTCAGGAGGGATTTTTCCCTTTTTCAGCGTCTCTTTTATCGATTCAATTACAGCTATAAAAATCAGATCTGGATCCTGTTCTGCTGTTTCAGGAGTGGGAGAGTATAATGGGTACTCCACGCTATGAGTTGAGATAATTCGGCCCACTTTTGTAAACAGTACCGACTTCGTACTAGTCGTGCCTATATCTACACCAATTACATACTTTGTATTCATCATTTACCCTCCCTGTACCCTCGACAGGGCATCAAAAAGTCACCCATTTAACCAGGTTATTTTTTTACTACACTGTGGCCGCCAAATTCATTGCGTAATGCCGAGACTACTTTACCTGAAAACGTATCATCTTCTAATGAACGGTAACGCATCATAAGAGACATCGCTATAACTGGTGTTGCCACTTGTAAATCTAATGCAGTTTCTAGTGTCCATTTTCCTTCACCAGAGGAATGCATGATTCCTTTTAGCTCGTCTAAATGGGCATCCTTTGAAAACGCATTTTCGGTTAATTCCATTAACCATGAACGAATTACCGAACCATTATTCCAAACGCGGGCAACTTTTTCATAGTCAAAGTCGAAATCACTTTTATCAAGGACTTCAAATCCTTCAGCAATAGATTGCATCATCCCGTATTCCACACCATTATGAACCATCTTTAGAAAATGACCGCTGCCGCTTTTACCAGCGTATAGGTATCCATTTTCAACCGAAATATCTTGGAATAATTGTTCTACCGCTGCGAAAGCATCTGGATTACCGCCAATCATCGTACAAGCACCATTTCTAGCACCTGCCATTCCGCCGCTTGTGCCTACATCTAAGAAATGAATGCCTGTTTCAGCCAATTCATCCGCGCGGCGAATTGAGTCCTTATAATTTGAATTTCCTCCATCAATCACAATATCACCCTGTGAAAGCAAGCCTTTTAACTCCGTTAACACGGATTCAGTGATTTCACCGGCTGGAACCATCATCCAAATTACGCGTGGTGATTCTAATCCAGCAATTAGTTCTTTTATTGAAGCTGCTCCAATACCGCCCGCTTCTTTCACTTTATTCACATTATTTACATCTACATCAAATGCTGCTACTTCATGTTTATGAGAAAGTATATTTTGAGCAAGATTGTAGCCCATCTTCCCAAGACCTATTAATCCAATTTTCATTATTATTGACTCCTCTTATGAAATATTTTTTCATGACTTTTTTATTATATGAAATATTTTTTAAAATTTAAACCTTTAAGTAGTTATTTTATTATAATTCTTATATGCTATACTTTTGAAAAAGAAAAAATTTGGGAGATGGCTTACAATATGTCAACTAGTTGTTTACAAACCATCCGTTCTAATTATGCCCGTTTAAGTGATAAAGAAAAAATAATTGCAAAATATATTATTAACCATCCTCAGACCATCATTCACAGCACAATCAATGAAGTGGCTGAAAAACTGAATGTAGCCGATGCGACGGTGTTTCGATTTTGTAAGCGGGTAGGCTTTAAAGGTTATCAAGCGATGAAAATCGCGCTGGCTTCGGAGATCATGACACCCGCTCAGCAAATACTCGAGGACATCAGTGAAGATGATAATGAACGATTGGTTGCAGAAAAAATCTTCAAATCGAATATTAAGACCCTTGAATATACCTTGCAGGTTTTAGACGAAACTTCCCTTACTAAAGCTGTCCAATTATTACTTCATGCATCGCGCATTCATTTTTATGGCACAGGAGGTTCAGCCGTTATTGCTATGGATGCCTATCATAAATTTATCCGAACTGGCATTCAATCCTTCGCTTTCATTGATTCTCATTTCCAGCTCATGTCCGCCTCCCAGCTGACTGGTGATGATACTGCCGTCATTATTTCTCATTCAGGCACAAACAAAGATACGTTAAATATACTCGATACAGCTAATGAAAATGGTGCCCGCACGATTGCCATTACTAGCTACCCTAAGTCTTATTTAAGTACTCATGCCGACGTTACGCTGCTGACAAGTTCAGAAGAAACTGAATACCGCTCAGAAGCACTCGCATCAAGAATTGGTCAGCTGAGTTTAATTGATGCCCTCTATGCAAATGTGATGATGAGAAATAAAAAGGATTCCGAAGCAGCACTACAGAAAATCCGTTCGACTATTTCAGAGACTAGAATGGAATAAGCGCAATAAAAAGAGAAGAAGTCACAATGACGCCTTCTCTTTTTATTGCGCTTATTTTTTTCTTTTATTTAGACCTAACATGATTGCAAGGATCAGTCATGGATGTTTTTTACGGTTGAATCCTCCCCTGGCATTCCTCCTGGGCGCTGCCCTTCACCAGACTGACCCCCGCCTTCCATTTCTGGTCCTTTTCCTTGTACGGATTCAGCTTCGTCTTGTGAAACACCTTCATACTGGCAGGGTCCCAGCCTTTCTGCATACCGCTTGCATGGGTCATTTTTGCTGAAATACAGGGTTAATCCAGTTACTGACTGAATAAGTAAAAAGACCAGTGCTTCGATGCCGATCGAAAAATGAATTTTCTGAACCATTTTCATGAATATTCACATTCCTCATCTTATGAGGCTAGTATGAATTATCTTCTTCTTTAATTTTCCCTTAATTCATTGATTTTTCATTGGAAGGGTAACTTCAAAACTGGTGACTAGACCTGGTTCGCTCTTAACCTTAATCGTACCAAGATGAATATCAACAATCCATTTCGCAATCGATAGGCCAAGTCCGGCTCCTTCATTAGCATTTCGGGAAGTATCTATCTGATAAAAGCGATTAAAAATCTTCTGTATTTCCTGTTCAGGAATGCCTCTTCCATTATCCTCTACTTTCAGAATGACGGATGAAGCCGTTTTTGAACATGAAAGAGTGATTATTCCCCCATCACTAGTAAACTTCATAGCATTATCTACTAAAATAACTAGAAGCTGATGAATCCTTTCTTGATCGCCCACAAATAAAATATCTTTTTCGGTTGTCTTATTTTTTATTTTCTTTCCTTGGTATTCAGCAATATCCTCATATTGCAGAACAATATCGTCTACTTCCTCATTCAGAAAAAATTGAGTCTTGTTCAATTCAATTTGATTGGAGTCAGATCGAGCCAACGTCAATAAACTATTGACTAGCTTATTCAGGCGTCTTACCTCGTTTGAAATAATCGAGATATCAACAGCTTTTTCTTCAACCGTTGCACTTGGGCTTTGAAAAAGCAGTTCTGTTTTCGCTTGGATAACAGCAAGCGGCGTCCGAATCTCATGTGAAGCATCTGATACAAATCTTTGTTGATTGTCCCAGGTTTTCTTGATTGGAACCAATGCGCGGCCGGCAAGAAAATACCCTGCACCTATCGCGACTAAGCTGCCGATCCCGCTGCCGACAAGCAGGATGAGCATCAACCGGTTCAGCAGCGCTTTTTCAGAATCTACATTACGAATAAATTGAATCGTAATTTCCCCATAGCTCGTCTGTAGCTTGGTTGCCATTGAACGAAAATTGGCATCGCCTGCTTTAACTTCTTCTACCGAATTAAAAACAGTTGGATATAATTCTTTTTCTTTACCCTGCAAAGGATTATTTTCATTCATGACTGGTTCAATAATCTGCTGATCAGGTCCCCAGATAATACTGCTCGGTTCTGGGCCAATGAGAAATCTCCCTTGAGGATTTTTCCCCTTCATCGGCCAGTCTTCTTCCATTATTTTCATGAGAGAGCCATTTACTTCTCGATATATTTGCGTCTCGGTGTACCAATAAACAGCTCTGCTAAGGATAGCTAATAAAATAATAAAAACAATTGAATTTAATAATGTTAACTGCCATCTCGTTTTTTGGAACATATTATTCCCCTTCTGAAGTCTTCAGCATATATCCGATTCCTCGAACTGTTTGAATATCTTTTTGATAATGAAAGGGCTCCAGCTTTTTTCGTAAATGATGAATAAATACCTCTACGATTGCAATCGTCGTATCTGAATCAAATCCCCATATTCGATCAAAGATTTGTTCACGGGTTAAGATTTTTCCTTTGTTCTGAATCAAGTATTCCAGCAGTTCATATTGTTTAAGTGTAAATTTAACAGGCTGCCCATCCACGATCATTCCTTTTTCTTTACTGAGCAATTCCATCCCTCGGTATTTAGTACGAATATCCATGGAAAGAATACCACTCCGGCGCAATAAAGCACGAATCCGCGCTTTTAGCTCAGGAGCTTGAAAAGGCTTGACCAAATAATCGTCCCCGCCCATCTCGAGACCTTTTACCCGGTCCTCCAGTGCATCCTTGGCCGTCAAAAATAAAATATTTGTATCTAGTTTCTCAGCTCTCAACTTTTGAACGATTTCAAAACCATCCATTCCAGGCAGCATCACATCAAGTACCACACAATCGTAAATATTCTGCTGAGCCATAAATAATCCGTCGTCACCATTATCCGTTGTATCTACTTCATACTCATCTGAAAGAATTTGTTTAATCGATTCCAGCAAAAATAAGTTATCTTCTACTACCAGCACCTTCATACTCGGAACTCCTTTTAGCTTCATTTTATTCTACCCATAAATCAAAAGAAAGCCGTACCACATACGGGCCGGCCATCCGTGAACGTAACCAGCTCATCATCCTCTTCTTCAGAAGAAGCGGCATTAGTTGTTCCAGAACCGCTGATTTCTACCTTTAGATCACCTTTTTCTAACGCAGGTAAATCATCCTAATAATCTTATTCTCTCTGTAAAACCTTAACTTTTCCTTAAGGAATCGATTTAGAATAAACTAAACTTTTCTGTCCAATATAAAAATTTAAATATAAATATACTTTTCTGAATTTACAATTAATTAACATATCTATATAATGGGGAAAGGAAATATTTTGAAAAAGGAGACCGCTACACGAAGAAAAAAAGGAGGAGATTAATTTGGTTAGAAATGGGTCACTAGCTAAAAAGAAAGCGGAAGATTCGACCGATTACACACGAATAGCAAATTCACCATCCTTTCAAGAACTGCTTAAGAAAAAGTACGCTTTCATCATTCCTATGTCGATCTTTTTTATGGTTTTTTACTTTACTCTGCCTGTTTTAACATCCTACACAACCTTTTTGAACAAGCCTGCAATTGGTTCCATCAGTTGGGCCTGGCTCTTTGCTTCTGCTCAATTCATCATGACGTGGTCGCTTTGCATGATTTATTCCAAGCGTGCTGCTAAATTCGATGTAATGGTAGAGAAGATTATTCAGGAAAACAAAGTCTGATTGGGGGAAGTTAGTCATGAATATGTTAGCATTCACACTATTTCTAATTATTGTGGGTATCACACTGGTAATCACCTTTATTGCTTCCCGACGCACAAAAACCACAAGTGATTTTTATACAGCTGACAGCAGCCTGACCGGCTGGCAGAATGGATTGGCCATCGCAGGCGATTATATGTCCGCAGCCTCTTTTTTAGGTATCGCTGGAATGGTAGCGCTTTCAGGTTTTGATGGTTTCTTTTATAGCATTGGCTTTCTGGTAGCCTATCTAGTTGTTCTTTATGTCGTTGCAGAGCCGCTGCGAAACTTAGGAAAATATACAATGGCGGATATGATTGCTGCTCGATTTAATGAAAAGAAAGTACGCGGAGTTGCTGCCCTAAACACCATTACCATCTCCATATTCTATATGATTGCCCAACTTGTTGGAGCAGGCGCACTTATTAAACTTTTACTTGGTATTGAATACGTGTATTCGGTTATTATCGTAGGCATTCTGATGACTGTGTATGTAGTATTCGGCGGCATGATGGCCACAAGCTGGGTGCAGATCATTAAGGCCGTTCTCTTAATGGGCGGTACCTTTGTTATCTCTCTCATCGTTCTTGCTAAATTTGACTACAGTGTCTTCGAAATGTTTAAACAAATGAAAACAGCCACACCTTTAGGTGAAAATTTCCTAAATCCCGGTAATAAATTTAAGAACCCTATTGATACAATTTCTCTTAACCTAGCTCTTGTTCTTGGGACAGCTGGACTGCCTCATATCCTCATCCGTTTCTTTACGGTAAAGGATGCCATCACCGCAAGGAAGTCGGTTGTCTATGCTACTTGGATTATCGGTATCTTCTATGTAATGACCATCTTCCTTGGCTTTGGAGCCGCAGCATTCGTTGGATATGACACAATTGTTGAAGCAAACGTTGCTGGAAATATGGCGGCACCACTGCTTGCAGAAGCCCTTGGCGGAGACTTCCTTTTTGCCTTTATCTCAGCTGTAGCCTTTGCGACCATTTTAGCCGTTGTTGCCGGGCTCGTACTCTCTGCAGCATCCGCCTTTGCACATGATTTTTACAGTCATATCCTTAGAAAAGGACAAGCTACCGATAAGGAACAAGTGGTTGCAGCTCGTTGGGCATCCATTGGCGTTTCAATCCTATCTATTATCCTAGCTCTGTTTGCCCAAAAAATGAACGTAGCTTTCCTAGTTTCCCTTGCGTTTGCCGTTGCTGCGAGCGCCAACTTGCCTATTATCCTTTTCACCGTTTTCTGGAAACGTTTCAATACAACCGGAGCTGTCACAGGCATGCTTGTCGGCTTACTTACCTCACTGCTGCTGGTCTTCTTAAGTCCAAATGTCTGGTCTCCTGAAGGCGCAGCTATCCTAACTGGAGAACCACTATTTCCATATGAAAACCCTGGTATTTTCTCTATTCCAATTGGTTTTCTTGCTGCTATTGCCGGCACATTATTATCAAGTAAAAAGGCGGACCAAAAGAAATTTGATGAAATTCTCGTTAAAGCCAATACAGGATATAAAGGGCCTTCCGCATAACCAAGGAAAGACCGAAGCTGCAGTGCAGCTTCGGTCTTTTTTTAGTAGTGGATGTAATGTACTAGCTTAGTTTTTGACTTGCTTTGATTTTTTAATTAATTGGTTGATTACCTCTGAAAAGAGAAGACCCATGGCGATTGCTCCCGAAAGCATAAAAGCACGAGCAGCAAGCTGAAGTGCCATGTTATAGTCATTTTCCACAAAATTTCTCATAGCGTCATAGGATAATCCGCCAGGTACAAGCGGGATAATGCCTGCCACACTGAAAATAATAACGGGTGTTTTGTAGTATCTGGCAAAAAATTGGCTGATGATTGCAACCAACAATGTTGCTGCAAGGGTTGCCATAATACTGCTGACATTACTGCTGTATAGCAGGTAATATAAAAACCAGCCAGCCATTCCTACAAAGCCGCACTTGACCAAGGATTCCTTAGGAGCACTAAAAATAATTCCAAAGGCCGCCGATGCTATGAAGCTGGTAATAAGCTGTTCAATCATCTGCTATTCCCGCCATTCTAAAAAATAATAAATGTTGCTGCAATACCTATGCCAATCGCAAAGGCAGTTAAAAAGGCTTCCGCACCTTTTGCCACACCAGCCATAAGGTGACCAGCAATTAAATCTCTAACCGCATTCGTAATTAAAAGGCCTGGTACAAGCGGCATAACTGAGCCAATAATTATCTTATCAACTTCCAATCCTATTCCTGTTCGCACAGTCAAGATTGCGACTACTCCAATAATAAAAGACGAAAGAAATTCAGCAAAGAATTTCATTTCCAGCAGCTTATGCAGATAAATTAATGCAGAGAAGCCTAACCCTCCTGCTAAACAGGCTAACAAGAAATCGTTCCACTGTCCTTGAAACATGATTAAAAAACAACCGCTGGAAATGAAGGCTGAAAAGATCTGCAGCCAGATCGGGTAAGTATGACCAGCACGCTCAATTTCTTTTAAAGAAGTGAGTGCTTCTTTTGCTGACAATTCCCCTGCAGAAATCTGCCGAGATATGCCGTTGACGAGAGTAACCTTATTGAGGTCAGTAGATCGCTCAGATATCCGGACTAACTTTGTCGGATTCTCTCCCTCCATTGAGAAAATGAGTGCTGTAGGTGTTGCATAGCAGTGTGAAGTGGATATTCCATATGCTGCTGAAATGCGACTCATCGTATCTTCAACTCGGTACGTTTCAGCACCGCCCTGGAGCATAATTTTCCCTGCGAGTAAACTAACCTCAATAATTTCATAGGTAATAGCAGGTTTCATTTTTTCTTTCCCTTCTTAAAACACAATTCATGTGATCCAAATAATGTTACCATCGTATCGAACATTCTTGCGATTAGCAAAGCCTTTATATAAAAACGGCTATCAAATGATAACCGTTTTACTCGTTCATCTATTAATCTTTTATAAACTCATCAACCAGATGATTGAATTGGTCACTTTCCTCCCAGAATGGACAATGACAACTATTTTCGAAAATTTCTAATCTTGCATTTGGAATCTGTTCAAGCAGATGCTCTCCTGCAGCAACCGGAATTACTTTTTCTTCTCTGCCAAAACAGAGCAATGTGGGCACTGTAATGTGAGGAAGAAATCCCCGATAATCAACAACAGACTGATCAAATAGAATGGCGCTTGCAATCGATTCCGGCATCTTAGTCGCCTCATCTAACATCCATTTTGCATCAACAGCCGGCAGCTTCTCTTTAAACATGGAAGCAAGAAACCCCTCTAAAAATGCCGATCGATTGGTTTGAATTTCAGTCATAAATGTCGTTAGACTCTCTATATTAAAAGCACCTATATCAAAACCAGGGTATTTGAAATCTGATGCTAATTCATCAACAATAACCGTTGAGTGAATATTTTCTCCTCCGAATTGTTTGAGATAATCCCAAACAACAAATGCTCCCATCGACCAGCCGACGAGTACTACATCCTTCAAGTTTAATTTTCCTATTAAAGTATGCAAATCTTTGGCATAGGAAGCTACCGTGTGGCCGGCATGAACCTCTGTGGAGCGTCCATGTCCTCTAAAATCTACTGTAAGACAACGGTAGTTTTCCGAAAAATAAGGAACTTGTTTAGCAAAAAAGCGACTGCTCATCCAAACACCGTGAAGAAATATGACCGGTCTTCCCTGCCCCTTTTCTTCATAATAGACTTCGACACCTTCCTCAATCGGTAAAAAAGCCATACAAACCCCTCCACATACTTATTTTTATTCCCCAATCTTCTCTTATCTCTTCGTTACATACAGTGAGTTTTCCTTTCATATAGCGTTAATTTGCATTAATTTCACTGTAGGCTGTAGTCAAATGGAAATAATAACATTTTACCGACATAGCAATCTTCTATAAAAATGATTTCTAATCATTGTTCAAACCGTTATAATATAATTTCGTAGGTTTTACTTTTTTCAGCCTTATTTATAGAAAGAAAGGGTTGTAGCAGCTTGAAACATATATTTAAAAATTATCGATCTTCACTGGTCTTATTAACCGCCATACTCATTGGTGGAATTGCTGGGGTTATTTGGGGACCTAAAACAGCAATTGTACAACCGCTCGGGGACTTATTTCTTAATCTAATGTTCATGATTATTGTCCCATTGGTCTTTTTCAGTATTACATCCGCAATAGCCAGCATGAACGAAATGGCTAGACTTGGAAAAATACTAGGCAGCATCTTGCTTGTTTTTCTAGGGACCGCCCTGATTTCAGCGGTTATCGGTTTCTTAGGAACGATAGTCATTAATCCGTTAGAGAATACTGATACCACTGCTATTCAAGAATTAATGAAGGATGGCGATCCAGAGGCAGCTGTTGAAGAGGTTACGATACTCGGTCAGCTGGTTAAGACGTTTACCGTTTCAGATTTCTCAGAGTTATTCTCGAAAAGTAATATGCTTCAACTAATTGTCTTTTCCATCATATTTGGACTTTCTGCTGCTTTAGCCGGTGAAAAGGCTAAGCCGGTCACCGCCTTCCTATCGGCTGGTACGGCTGTGATGATGAAGATGGTTAAGATCATTATGTACTATGCTCCAATCGGTCTTGGTTGTTATTTCGCAGCCATTATTGGCCAGCTTGGACCACAGATTCTTGAAGGGTACGCACGTGCTTTTGCTTTATATCTTGTTCTTTCCCTGATTTATTACTTCGGCTTCTTTACACTTTATGCATTCATTGCTGGAGGCAAAGAAGGCGTAAAGATTTACTGGAAAAACGTCCTGCCGCCTTCCGTTACGGCAGTCGCTACCTGCTCAAGTGCAGCAAGTATTCCTGTGAACTTGGAATATGTCCGTAAGATGGGGGTACCAAAGGATATTGCCGAAACGGTTATCCCGCTGGGCGCTAACCTTCATAAAGATGGTTCCGTGTTTGGCGGCGTTTTAAAGATTGTTTTCCTATTCACCCTATTCGGTAAGGAAATGACTAGCATGACTAGCATTTTAAGTATTCTTGGTGTTTCCTTCCTGGTTGGCGCAGTAATGGGTGCAATTCCTGGGGGAGGCATGATCGGTGAAATGTTGATCCTGACCGTTTTCGGATTCCCAATCGAAGCTCTTCCAATCATTGCTGTCATCTCCACCATTATAGATGCACCGGCCACTTTACTTAATTCTACAGGTAATACTGTTAGTGCTATGATGGTTACTCGTCTTGTTGAAGGAAAAGACTGGCTGAAAAAAACATTAAAAACCGAAAAAAAACTTGCGTAAGTTCCAAACTCTCATTCTACTTGTAGAATGAGAGTTTTTATTTAAAAAAAGTAGAGGAAGACTAGCGATGAATAGCGAATACACTAGGAGAGGGTTAAGAGGAGGGTTATCAATGAAAAAGTGGCTGCCTGCTTGCATACTTATTATGGGTTTACTTTATATATTTCTGATTCCTAACGAACCGTTGTTTGTGAAAATCACCTTTAAGATAATCCCCATGTTATTAATGATTCTATATGCATACCAATTAAAACAAGATTTTTCTAAGTACCAAATCTTGATTTTAGTTGGATTATTTTTTTGTATGCTTGGCGATGGTTTACTCATTTGGTTCATCGTTGGATTATCCGCCTTTTTAATCGGACATCTATTCTATATCGCGGCCTTCCTTCAACGTTTTACGTTTTCTTGGCTGCGAGCCCTAACCATTCTTCCTATAGCCGTTTACTCCCTTATAATCGGCACCCAGGTTGTGCAGGCACTCAATCAGAACGACCAATCGAATTTGATGATTCCAGTTATCTGTTATATTCTAGTGATTTCAATTATGGGCTGGACTGCTATTATGACTGGAAATAGGTCTGCAGTCGTCGGCGGCCTGCTATTTGTGGCATCCGACTCTATTCTTTCATGGAATATGTTTGTCTCAGATGTTACCTATTCCCACCCGTTGATTATGCTCACCTACTATGGAGGTCAATTTTTCATAGCTAACAGTATAAGCACTCGTTTAGATGTTGTTAAGAACCCCATACAAAAAGGACTGACACCTTAACGAGTCAGTCCTTTTTGTATTCTGAATATTTTTTCTTTACTAAACTTTACTAACTTCAACCGTCAATTACTACTGTCTCTTAGAATAAGCGATGTTGAAATGAAGATTTTCTTAGTGATTTTTCGTCCTGCTATTCTTTCAAGTAAGGTATCAACAGCCGTTTCACCCATTATTTCGGTGTAGACCTTAATCGTACTTAGGGGCGGGTAGACATATTTTGATACGCTTATATCATTTACCCCGATGATACTCACCCGATCCGGCACCGCTACACCTGCTTCATGAAGTGCACGGAGCGCTCCCATGGCAAGCAAATCGTTGCCGGTAAAAAAAGCTGTCGGCAGTTTCTCTCCGTAGTCACGGATGGCTTGCTTCATTAATGAGTAGCCGTCATCCACGGTGAAACTACCAATATACAGACTGCTTTCATCAAGTAACTTTTTTGCCGCCATGTATGCCTTGAATGTCTTTTCTCTTGGATCTTCGATACTGGTTTTATGATCTCTATATGTTTCTCGTCCGCCGATATAGCCGATTTTTTTATGTCCTCTTGTTAGAAAATGATCCAAAGCCTTTTGGGTTGCCTTCTCGAAATCTATGACAATTGAATCGAATCGCTCATCATCCGGGCTTGAGTCCACAAAGGTAATCTTGTCAGTTAGTTGGGTTAGTTCCGTCACTTGTTCGAGACTAAACTTTCCAATGGCAATAATTCCTTGTACATCTGCCTGCTTAATTTCCTCAAGATTATAATGAAAAAATTTTACGACTTGAAGACCCATCTGCTGACTATACTTTTCTACAGCAAGTCTGATTGACATATAGTATAAATCATTTAGTTCCTCCGCCTCTGAATACCAATGAATGAGAGCAATTTTTGGCGTAATCGCTTTTCGAGATGGACGCTTTTTATAGTCTAATTCCTCGGCAGTTTCGAAGATTTTTTTTTTCGTTTCGTCTCCAACCGATAATGTTGTATCATAGTTCAGTACCCTGGAAACCGTTGCAATGGATACTCCGGCTTTCTCTGCTATATCCTTAATTGTGGCCATGTGTTATCCTTTCTTATCTTCGTTCTTGGTTAAAAGTTGAATGAATTTACGGAACCCCAGACGACCCTCTTTATCACGCTTAAACACCCCTGCATCTTCAAGTGTTTGCAGAAACTTTTTACCTACTTCTTCTTTCAGAATTTCATCAACTGTCTCTCGTGAAATCTGATTCCGATACGTTCCTTTAACCTGCTCTGCCCATTCACGATGATAGTCTTCAATGTGTTGATTTTCATCTAGTAAATAATTCCCCACAGCACGAAGTTCTTCATCCAGTCTTGCAGGTAATACCGCAAGGCCCATCACTTCTATTAAGCCGATATTTTCTTTTTTTATATGATGAACTTCCGCATGAGGATGAAATATACCCATGGGATGTTCTTCACTCGTTCGATTATTCCGAAGCACTAAGTCCAGTTCAAACTGGCCATTTCGGTTTCTCGCAATTGGTGTAATGGCGTTATGTCTGTTCCCGGAAGTCTCCGCATAAATTTCAAGCTCCGGATCGCTGTACTGTTTCCATGCCTGCAAAATAAGTTCTGCCGCTTGAATCAGCTCTTTTTTTTCACTGCTCCTTATACGGATAACAGACATCGGCCATCTTAATAGGGTACACTCCATGTTTGGAAATGCAGACCAAGTAAAAGCGAACTCTTCTTCTGCTTTAGCCATAGCAAACTCATAACGACCGCCCTGATAATGATCATGCGTTAAAATCGACCCGCCCACAATTGGGATATCACTATTTGAACCGATGAAATAATGAGGAAATTGTTCAACAAATACTAACAGCCGTTCAAATGTATCTCTGCTGATTTTCATGTCTCGATGCTCTTCACATAATAAAATACAATGCTCATTATAGTACACGTATGGAGAATATTGCAGATACCATGTTTCCTCTGGTACATCTACTTTAATCAAGCGATGATTAGACCGCGCAGGATGCCCTATTCGTCCTGGATATCCTTCATTCTCTATGCATAATAAACAGGTTGGATAGGTAGTTTCTGATTTCCCCTTTTTTCTTTCCAGTGCAATTTGACGTGGATCCTTTTCAGGCTTAGAAAGGTTAATTGTAATATCCATTTCACCGTATTCAGTTGAAACTTGATACTGAATGTTCTTCGCAATTCGTTTGGTTTGAATATAATTATTGTTTTGGCTGAAACGATAAAAATAATCTGTAGCCTCCTTGGGGCTTTTACGATAGTTCTGGTAGAAGGTATCATTAACTTGTGAAGGCATCGGCAACATCGTATTCATGAGTTTACTTGCAAATATTTCACGCTCATCAACGTACTCTTCGATGATTCCTTCTGCACACGCATAATCAACTATCTTTTCAAGAAGATCTGGAAGATCCTCATCACTATCTGCCTTGAGAGAGGGTTCCATCTGCTTAATTTGCAGCAGCCCCATCATCTGATTTCGTACATATATTTCATCATCTGCGTTCAACAGTTGAATCTTAATTGCTTTATTTATTAGCAGTTGAACCAATTGTATCCCTATCAATTTCTACACCTCAGCTTTCATACCCCTCTTGGTGATGTTGATGCCAATTCCAGGCATCTTGAATGATTTGCTCAATAGATGGCTTTTTGGGCCTCCAGCCTAGAATATTCCTTGCTCGTTCTGAAGAAGCAATTAATGTACTCGGATCACCTGCACGGCGTGAACCAATCTCTACTTTAATCGGTAAACCTGTAATCTGTTCAGCCGACTCAATAATCTCTTTGACCGAAAATCCTTGGCTGCTGCCAAGGTTAATGATCTTGCTTTCTCCGCCATCTTGTAAATAACGCAGCGCTAGAATATGAGCATCTATTAAGTCCTCAACATGTACATAGTCCCTAATACATGTACCATCTGATGTATCGTAATCATCACCAAAGATAATAATTTTTTCCCGTTTGCCCTGAGCAGTTTGTAAAACCAAAGGAATTAGATGACTCTCTGGATGATGATCTTCACCAATTTCACCGGTAGATCTCGCACCTGCTACGTTAAAATAACGCAGTGCTACATAATTGATTCCATTGGCTTTTTCTGCCCATTTCATCATTTTTTCCATAGCCAGTTTTGTTTCCCCGTAAGGACTCGTCGGCTCCGTTTTCATGTCCTCTGTTATTGGAACTTGCTCCGGCTCTCCATAAGTTGCGGCCGTTGACGAAAAGACGATTTTTTTCACATTAAATTCGGCTAACATTTCGAGAATAACCTGGGTACCAAATACATTGTTATCGTAATAGGCAAGCGGCTGCTCCACTGACTCCCCGACTAGAGAATTTGCTGCAAAATGCATGGCCGCTTCAATGGTTTCACTTTGAAAAACAGACCGAAGAAAATCACGATTACGGATATCACCTTGATAGAAAACCGCTTCAGGATGAATCGCTTGTTTGTGACCGGTCTGTAAATTATCAATCACAATCACCTTAAATCCTTGATCAATCAATTGATAAACAGCATGTGACCCAATATATCCTGCACCACCAAAAACAACGATACTCATACAATCACCTCTTCCAAGTCTAGTAGTTCTTTTGCGCCGTCCCCAACATTAACCTCATAAAAAGAAGCATGATAACCCATTCCTTCGTTATATACCTTCCCAACAGATTCAATGATCGCTGGAATTTTCTTTTTCTCTACAAGTGCAATAGCACAGCCTCCAAAGCCCGCACCCGTCATCCTTGCCCCTAGAACTCCATCTTGTTTCTGTGCCGCAGCAACAAGGAGGTCTAACTCTTTTCCTGTAACCTCATAATCTTCTTTCAGTGAAGTATGCGATTCGTCCATTAATCTTCCAAACTCAATTAAGTTTCCTTGATTTAAGGCGGACATTGCCTGCAGTGTCCTGTTGTTTTCATAGACCGCGTGACGAGCTCTTTTCCGAATAGTCTCATCTTTAATTGTGTCTTTATATTGTTCATATTGTTCTAGATTCAAAGAGCATAACTCATTAATGTCTATTGATTTCCGAAGTTCTTTAAGTGCTGCCTCACATTCACTTCTTCGCTCGTTATATTTGGATTCAGCTAACTCTCGTCTTTTATTAGTATTCATAATTAAAATGCCATGGTCAATCAATTCAATCGGTGCGTATTCATAGTCGAGCGTTTCACAGTTTAATAAAACAGCTGCATTTTTTTTACCCATCCCAACTGCAAATTGATCCATAATTCCACTATTAACCCCGATAAACTCATTTTCCACACGTTGACCAAGTTTCACTAGTTCAATTCGATCGATCGTATGCGAAAAGAGCTTCTCAAGTAAAACCCCCGTAACCATTTCAATAGATGCAGATGAAGATAATCCAGCTCCATTCGGAATAGTACCAAAATAAAGGACGTCAAGTCCATGTTCGATTTCATATCCGGCTGCTTTTAAATATCGAATGACCCCCTTGGGATAGTTCGCCCATTGATGCCGATGATTAAAATCTAATTCCTCGATGTCGAACTCAATAACTCCCGCTTCTTCGAAATTCAGCGAGTACATTCTAATTTTAGTATCCTTCCGCTTTGCAGCGATTGCGTAAGTCCCTTTGGTAATCGCACAAGGAAAAACATATCCGCCGTTATAATCCGTATGTTCACCAATTAAGTTAATCCGTCCTGGTGCAAAAAACAATCTATGCTGATCATGTCCAAATACTTCTGTAAACTTATCAACTAACACCTTACTTTTCATAAATTCCCTCCTAATAATCATGTACCGCACGTTTATCGCTCTTTCAGGAAAGCGCCTTCATTATTAGTATAATACAGTTAACACACTAGTCAATAATTTTAGTAAAAATTAAGTAATGTTTTACTAAACAAAAAAAGACGTGAACAGCAAAAAGAATTTTGCTGTTCACGTCTTTAATGAGGGTAAAAAATCAGCCTGAGATTTTTTTTATAAATACTACCTTTAAGTAGTTTCCTTCACGGTATTCAGGAATTGTTTTAAAATCCTGCGGCAATGTATAGGTTTCAAGAATTTGATAAGTTCCGCCCGTTTCCTTAAAGGCTGTCGCAATAAAACCTTTGAACTTCTTCATATCAAACCCGCTGCTATTCGTAGAAGCGACAATTACGCCGTTATCTTCAGTAATCGCAATGGTTTCCTTAATTAGATCTTTGTAATCCTTTGCGGCGCTAAAGATAAACTTCTTCGACTTCGCAAAGCTTGGCGGATCAAGGATGACCACGTCAAATTTAAGATTTTTCTTAACGGCATATTTAAAGTATTTAAACACATCCATCACAACGATACTATGTGCTTCATGATCAATTCCATTTATACTTAGCTGCTCAATTGTTTTCGGAAGACTGCGGTTGGCTAGATCGACACTCGTCGTCTTAGCCGCACCACCAAGTGCTGCAAACACTGAAAAGGCTCCTGTATAAGAAAACGTATTTAGGACTTGTTTATCTGCTGCATAGCGCTCACGAATCGTTTTTCGTACCTCACGCTGATCCAGGAAGACTCCCACCATAGCACCGTCATTCAAATAGATAGCAAATTGAACGCCATTTTCTTTAACCATTAACGGAAACTCCGGTTCTTCTCCACACACAAAATCGTTGTCATCCAGATACTGACCTTTCGTATCGAAGCGTTTCTTCTCATAAATGGATTTAACTTCAGCCACTTGCTGCAGCGCTTCAATAATATAGTTCTTAAATGCATAAATACCTTCACTATACCAATTGATTACATAATGTCCGGCAAAGTAATCGATGGTAAAGCCGCCAATTCCATCTCCTTCTCCGTTAAATAAACGGAAAGCTGTGGTTTCTTCATCCTCAAAAAAAGGTTGACGATAGGCACAAGCTGACGCCATTTTTTTTGTGAAAAATGCTTGGTCAATTTCTTCTTTTTCATTATGTGATAATACCCAGCCATACCCCTTATTCTGTTTACCGAAATAGCCGCGGGCGATGAATGCACCTTTATCATCAACAAGACGAACGATAGTGCTTTCTTCCTGTAAATCATCTACGTTAACGATTGCCTCTTTCACAATCAGTGGATAGCCATCATGATATTTTTTTGTTAATTTACCTTTTATTTTTACATCGATTTCTTTTTTCATTCTACTCATCCTTCTCGCCAGGTTCTATATAGTCATTAACCTAGCTATTCCTATCATCTCATTTTCCAATACGTTTCGCAAAGTTCGTCGTTAATAAATCCTGTTTCTGTTATCAAAATTATCAGAACCATATTATAATTGATTTAATACGCACATAAAGGTGGAGATATAATGATTAGAACCGGCATTATTGGATTAGGCGCAATTGGACAACGGATTATTCATGCATTTAACAACCATCCAAAAATCAAGATTACAGCTGTTTGTGATCACCTTGAAGCGCTCGCTGACAAAACGGCAGCAACTTACAATGTACAGGCATTCACCAATCACGAAGAAATGCTTGAACAGATGCAGTTTGATTTAGTTTACGTTGCCGTTCCACCAAAATATCATCATCAAGTTGCTTCAGCTGTTATTGAGAAGAACATACATATTCTCTGTGAAAAGCCACTTGCGAATTCCTTAGAAGAAGCAGTCAGCCTGCATCAATCTGCTCAATCTGCTTCCATCGTCCACGCGATGAATTTCCCGTTACATTACCAAGCTGAAAGCAGAATGTTTTCGCAGCTGCTACGAACAAATTACATTGGAGAGCTGCGTCGTGTCGAGCTGAAGATGCATTTTCCAAACTGGCCGAGATTATGGCAGCAAAATGCTTGGGTAGGCAGTCGTGAACAGGGCGGATTTACACTCGAAGTGGGCATACATTTCATTCAACAAATACAACAGATTTTCGGTCCGGTGAACGTAATCAATAAATCTATTCAATATCCTAAGGACCCAGAAGCAAGTGAAGATGCCCTGCTAGCTGTATTAAATGTCGATAATGGCATACCAATCTTACTGGATGGAATAGCACATACAGCTGGAAGTGAACAAATTGCTTTTACTGCGTATGGAACAAAAGGTACCCTTTCCCTCCTCGATTGGTCGAAGATAGAAGGAGGAAAAATTGGTGATCAGATTAAGCCTATTGAAGCAGATCAACGTCTTTCCCTTTCACTTGTAGATGAACTCGTAAAAGCAATTGAAGGTGAGAACGCAGAACTCGTTACCTTTTCTGCTGGTCTTGAGGCCCAAAGAGTACTCGAGCAATTACGGAGCTAGTCTATACAGAAGAAACACTCATCTTGAACTAACTAGCTTCTCTAGCAGAGATGATAAGAAGTTAGACCGATAAAGTGGTCTCGTGGACTGATACAACCATGAATTAAGCTGATAAATGTTTGCTAGACCGATATCATAGCTGCTTGACCGATATTCATTGCTGGTAGACCGATAAAATGGTCCCGTAGACTGATATCGCTTTGTCCCTAGCGGAAAGACGGCATTCATCTTCATATTTTCCAAATAAAACGCCCTGATAGACAGGGCGTTTCTTCTACATTATTGGACTTTCATATGTAAATCACCTGTTTTTGTCCAGCCAATTGTTTTTAAAGCCTGATGCAAGACCAGCGTAATAATAATCGGCAGGACCATACCGATAGCGACATAAATCAAAAAGACGTTCAATCCCTGGTTTGTCAGGATGCTGATTGGCGCAATAAGAGAACTTAATCCCATGCCGCCCAATTCATATGGAACCTGAAGGTCAAAAACCAGCGTGGCAATCGGTGCACAGACTATTGCTGCTACGAAAGGCGGAATAACTAAGCGTGGATTCTTAATTAAGTTGGGGAATTGAACCTTAGGTGTGACGATTGCTTGAGCCAAAAATCCACCTAAGTCATTCTCCTTACGCGACATAGCTGTAAACCCGACGAACTGAACCGTACAGCCAATTAAAGCAGCTGCACTTGAGACCGGATCCAGCTGCAGGGCAATGGCGAGCGCTGCTGAGGACGCTGGAGTCATTAACAGGATGCTCCAAATAAGTGCGATTACCATTGACCCGACTAGCGGGTAACCTTGAACTGCCACAGTAATTTGGGCACTAATTGAATTTAATAGCGGCGTTGTAACCGCAGCTAAGCCCGCTCCTGCCACACCTCCAACTAAGATTGCAGCCATCGGAACAGCCATCATATCTAATTTTGTTTTCCCTACCAAACGTTTTCCTATGTAGGTGGCAATAACAGCGGCTGCAGCGGCACTAATCGGCTGCCCAGTGACAATCGACATCGTCCCTTCGTTCATACTAATGGCCGCTCCGCCAACTGATGCACAAACCATGGAGCTAAAAATAACTAATGAATTCCCGCCTAATTGATAGGCAATTCCTACTCCTATTGCTGGTGCAAGTAATACTTTTGCTGCGCCTCCAATAAGTAGGAACGTTTCCCACCCAAAGTATTTTCCAAATGATTCAAATAACAGGCCGATTCCTAAAGTGACAAGAACCGCATTCGCAATTCCTCCAGAGGCCTTATACATCCGATCGATAACATATTCACTTTTCTTCATGTTTTCACTCCTAGATGCTGATATTTTAAGATAGATACTGAATCGGATAACTATATGATGCTTGATGCGAAATAACATTATACTAGCACAAATATTCTGAAAACAATAGATGTTTTTATATCACTAAAATAAAAAAGCTATTTATAAGATAATAAATAGCTAGAAGGTAGTATTCAATTAAAGAATATATTATCGCTGAATAAGATGTGATTTAATTTGTAAAGCCATTTAATTTCACAAAAAAGTTCCTTAAAAATTGGTAAAAGATTCGTTCTGTCGGCATTAACTCTCGTTCTTTTGGAATGATTACTCCCACATTTCGAGAGACTTCCGGTCCTGTTAAAGGCACTCTTACGGTTGATCGGGGGAGACTATCAATTAAAGTGATCTCAGGAATAAGCGTTACTCCAAGGCCCGCAGATACCAATCCCTTTATAGCATCAATATCTTGTCCTTCAAATGAAGTTAAAGGCGTAAATCCTGCTTTCTGACAAGCATCTACAACCATATCTCTCATAATAAATCCTTCTGGAAATAGAATGAAAGAATCTTCTTTTAAGTCACTAAGTGCTATTGCTGAACGATTTGCAAGGGGATGATCTGTTGAAAGCAGCGCAACAATATTGTCTAAGAATAAAACTTCCCCTTTTATTTTCTTTAACCCACGAGGTACAGGGGCAACTAGAGCAATATCGACTCCCCCTTTTATAACTTCCTCAATTAATTCGTGATATGATCCTTGCAAAAGTTTGAATTTAACATCTGGATATTGCTTACGAAAAGCAGAGATGACAGTTGGAAGCATATAGGAGGCTAGGCTGCTTGGATAGCCTACCCGAATAGTCCCTTTTTCAGGATCAAGACTTTCCTGTACTTCACGTACCCCTTGGTCAATCACATTAATAGCTTGCTCCATAAATGCAAGAAATGTGCTGCCAATAGGAGTCAGTCTGATACTGCGTCCTTCACGAAAGAACAATGGAACGCCCAGTTCAGCTTCCAGGTTGAAGATTTGCCGGCTTACTGCGGATTGTGCAACATGAAGAGATGTCGATGCTTCTGTCATATGTTCTCGCTTTGCAACTTCGATAAAGTACTTAATCTGTCTTAGCTCCAATAACGTTTACCTTCTTCCATCTTAATAAAGCATGATTACTATCTAATATTCAGATTGTTTAGATAGATTTTAAATTATAAACTAGATAAATAGCAAGTATATGGACCGTTCAATAACCATATAGAGATTTTTAAATTTGTTTATAAAGGAGCCAGTTTAATGACAACCGTCGTAAAGATTGCACCAGATGACTTAAAGACAGCTAGTACATACGTAAGCAATGTATATGATACGGTAGTAAAACGAAATCCAAATGAAACTGAATTTCTTCAAGCCGTAAAGGAAATCTTCGACTCCTTGGTTCCAGTGTTTGCCAAGAATCCGCATTATATGAAAAATGGTATCCTTGAACGAATTTCGGAGCCTGAACGTCTCATTACATTCCGAGTTCCATGGGTTGATGATCAAGGTACTGTTCACGTAAACCGCGGCTTCCGCGTGCAGTTCAGCAGTGCTATTGGACCGTATAAAGGCGGCTTGCGTTTTCACCCTTCCGTAAACGCAAGTATCATTAAATTTCTCGGGTTCGAACAAATCTTTAAAAACTCGTTGACAGGTCAGCCAATTGGCGGCGGTAAGGGCGGTTCTGATTTTGATCCGAAAGGGAAATCAGATGCAGAAGTTATGAGGTTTACACAAAGCTTCATGACAGAGCTTAGCCGATATATTGGACCAGATGTGGATATTCCCGCTGGCGATATCGGTGTAGGCGCTCGAGAAATTGGTTACTTATTCGGACAATACAAACGACTGCGCGGAGGTTATGAAGCAGGTGTACTCACAGGCAAAGGGCTTGGATACGGCGGAAGCCTTGCTCGTACAGAGGCAACCGGTTACGGTACGGTTTACTTCGTAGAAGAAATGCTTAAAGATAAAGGATTAAGCTTTAAAGGCAGCACAGTTGTGGTATCCGGGTCCGGTAATGTATCTATATATGCAATGGAAAAAGCAGCTCAGTATGGTGCAACAGTGGTAGCTTGTAGTGATTCTAACGGCTATATTTATGATCCAAACGGGATTGACCTTAAGACCGTTAAACAGTTGAAAGAAGTGGAAAGAAAAAGAATTTCTGACTACATTATTGATCACCCTGAAGCCGAATACTATGAGGACTGTAAAACGATTTGGACGGTACCATGTGATATTGCCCTTCCATGTGCTACACAGAATGAAATTGACAAGGATTCAGCTGAAATGCTTGTTTCAAACGGTGTCATTGCAGTAGGTGAAGGGGCTAATATGCCTTCTACACTTGAAGCCATTTCCGTTTATGAAGCCAACCAAATTCTATTTGCCCCAGCCAAAGCGGCTAACGCGGGCGGTGTAGCTGTATCCGCACTTGAAATGGCACAAAACAGCGCTAGAATTTCTTGGTCATTTGAAGAAGTGGATGAAAAATTACATCAAATTATGATTAACATTTATCGTGAAAGTGTAAATGCGGCTGATGAATATGGCTGTTCGGGCAACCTCTTAGCAGGTGCTAACATTGCAGGCTTCATTAAAGTAGCCGATGCTATGATCGTACAAGGTATTATCTGAATTTCACCTAATAAAACTCAACGAAATCGTTGAGTTTTTTTGTTGCGATCAGTTCCCTCAAACCTTTATTTATGATTCTTTTGAGGAAATGGAGATAATGATGATAAACTAAACATATAAGAGAACGTATAAGGAGGTTACACGTATGAAAGTGATTCTATTTGGCGCAACAGGAAAGACAGGCGAGCTCGTCGTACAGCAAGCACTAGAAGCTGGGCTTGAGATTACGGCTTTTGTTCGAAACCCACAAAAGATGAAAACATCACATCCTTTGCTTCATGTTATAGAAGGCGATGCCTTAGACAGAAATGCTGTAAGAAACGCAATGGAAGGACAAGATGCAGTCATCTCCTGCCTTGGTTCGAATACTGGTTTAAGGAAGTCAACTGTACTTGGAGAAATGGGTACGAATATTGTACATGCTATGAAAGAAAAAAACGTATCGCGTATTGTCTATCTTGCTTCAGCTGGTATTGACAAAGAAATCCCAGGTGTTTCAGGAAAACTAGTAATGAAGCTGCTAGGTAAGGTTCTTGCTGATCACCGTACGGCCGTCGATGCGATTAAAGCTAACCAGCTTGACTGGACGATAGCCCGCCCTATGAGTCTAAATGATGGTCCTTTAATTGGTTCATACCGAGAGGATTTCAAGGGTGTTCCAAAGAATGGCCGAGCAATCAGCCGGGCAGATGTTGCGCATTTCCTTCTTCGCAGTCTTGAGGATCAGAAATACAGTAAGCAATCTGTAGCTATTTGCTATTAATTCCTGAAAAAGAGGCTGTCTCAAATGTCCTTTTTCAAGTAAAGTAACGCAAATTTGAAGAGGCAGAAATGTTGTTAAAACAACATTTCTGCCTCTCTCTTTTTATTCAATTTCGGCTTAATTACCCCTTTTTGGGACAGCCCCCTCTTAGTTTAGCATCTATATTCTGCTTAATTGCTTCAGTGTATTATGAAGCTCTCCTCTGATATCCTCAACTACGTAACCCTGTTCACACTTCTATATCATATATTCCTGATTATATGAGACTTAACTCTACTGGTTATTAGACAAAAAATGCCCAATATGAAAGAAGTCAAAATCTAATCTTTTGGGGTGTTTTAGTATATTTTTAAATAAAGTGACGGTAAAAATTCCTATTTTATATTATATTTATCCGACTACAAACTTAACTCCGCCCTGATTACTTCTATATAACTCCTTCATTTTCATTGTCTTCATCTTTTAATCTCTTTTAGTAGTTTAGCAGCATCCGCGGCATTCTTCTCCTTCTTTTCATCTATTTATTAGCCGCTTAGTGATAATAGACAGTAAATAACATTACAAAACCGTTTGGAGTTACTTTCCAAGCAGTTTATCTGTTAGATATATATCTATAGTTATCATTCGTATATGGATATTCTTCTTAACTTAAGATGTTAATGGTTCAAAACGCTGAAGATTTTTGAATAAAACCTCTGCAATCCTTCAATGGTCTATATAAGGTGTACAAACATGATACGTAAGTTGTATTTGCCAAATAATCACCTGACTTTCGTTCAATTTATTGTCGAAATTTAAGATAAAATGTCGAATTTCCTCTTTTTAACATGGATAAATGATGTAATTTAGGATATAATTTCAGGAATTAAGTATATTTTATCCAAATGTTAGTAAATGTAATTATTTTCATCTTGTGTAGACAGAGGAGATTTTAGAGAATGACACGTAATGTACTAATCAAAGAAGTGGCTAAGTACCTTCCACCGACAGTCGTGAATAACGACTACTATATCAAGCATTTCGATCAAAGAAACATCAAATCGAGAGGGTTGTATGAAGCAGTCGGTCGGGATAAACGACATATCGTAAAAAATAACGAAGAAAATACGTACACAATGGGTCTAGAAGCCGCAAAAACCCTATTGGCACAGTCAGATATCTCCATTGAAGACATTGACATGCTGGTATTTGTGAGTGATTCACCAGAGTTCTTAGCTCCTACTACGGCGTTAACACTTAGAGAAAATTTGGGGGCAATCAACGCACATATGGTGTTTGACATGAACCAAAACTGTACAGGGATGGTCGCAGGACTGGATGTTGTGGCCCAATACCTGAAAACGAAGAAATATCTCAACAAGGCACTCGTGGTCAGTTCGTTTTACGGCAGTTTAATGGCTGAAAAAGACAGTGATCCTGTGTCACATGGCTGCTTATCAGACGGAGCGTCTGCGGTTTTACTAGAGGTTGAGGAAACAGACATTGAGAGAGGAATCATTGATTCTAGTTACCTAACAAATTCTGAGACTTGTAACTTAATGGTGTTCCCAGCAGCAGGCCTATCTAAGCTGCATGAGCCATCCGTACCGATGAAAGACAAAAAGATGTATTACGGGTATGAAGAAGCGGATTTCTTAGGTCACGATACGATTACAGGGTTAACCAAGCTATTGAAGCAAAATGACTTATCACCTGACCATATCAATCATTACCTGGTCTCTCAATTTGAAAGTGCCATTATTGACGAAGTGGCTGAAGCGTTTAATCAACCGAAAGAGAAATTTGTTACCACTATGGCAGATTTGGGTTATGTGGGTAATTCTAGTCCAATCTTTGCTTTTGAAAAGCTAGTTCAAAACGGTGTTACTGATGGAGACTTAGCGGTGGTTTCCTCTGTTGGTGCAGGCTATATCGTTTCATCTATTTTATATAAATTTTAATTCATACTCTTTTAATTTGATAACAACCTATAAAAACATCTGGAGGAACTAATCATGTATAAATTTGACATCAACGTATCTAAGAAATTACTAGAAGTAACAGTAGAAGGCTTCTTCACACCAGAAGAAGCAGGTGCCTACCTAAATGAGTTCCAACAAACCATTAAAAAAATAACCCCATCAGGGTATTCATTATTTGTTAATGGTAGTGGACAAAAAGTAGTCACAGCAAACCTGTTTGACGAGCTGCAACAAGCGGTTGATTTCTACTTATCTGGTGGATTTAAAAAGGTAATTGTGGCTTTACCTAACTCTGCAACGGCAGGAATGCAGATCAAACGTCTAAATGGCTTTGATAAAATTGAAATTGTGAAAACACCAGCAGAAGCGCACGCGTTGGTGTAAATAAATCAGGAAAATAAAAAACACGCCCAAATTCGAGGCCGTTAAAGAGGAAGTTTCGTCTTGAGCAGACAGTTCATGACCCTCTTCATCTGGAATGGTCTCTGAATCAAATGCACAGATTTACGCTCGACGAAAAATCGAGGTAGAGAGTGTTCTTGGTCATATCAAGGGCAATAGGTCGTTCCGTCGCTTTTCGCTTCGGGGCTTAGCAAAAGTCCAAACGGAGTTTGGCATCGTAGCCATGGCACATAATTTACTAAAGATAGCTGAAATTCGTCAGCTATCTTTAGTAAATTATTATAAAAATAGAAAAACAGGTGAAGATAAACGAATTGTTTTTCTTCACCTGTTTTATTTTAGGGACTTATTAGACAACCCCTTTTATCCTCCATAAGTGTTTACCTTTTTAGTTTGTTTGTAACTTCAATGGCACGGAGATATTTTCTTCAACTTTATCCCCTTTCAGAATCTTCACAGCTGCATTCACAGCTTCTTCACCAATTAAGGCTGGCTGCTGTGCGATCGTACCATCTAATTTACCTTCCTTCACTGCATCTAAGGCATCCTTCGTCCCATCAAATCCAAGTACAAGGATATCCTTTCCTGCTGCTTGAATCGCTTCAATAGCGCCAAGAGCCATTTCATCGTTATGAGCAAAGACAGCTTCAATATCTTTGTTACCCTGAAGAATATTCTCCATAACCGTTAATCCTTTTGTTCTGTCGAATTCAGCTGTTTGACTTGATACCACATTCAACTGCTTGTCAGCAATGTTATGGAAGCCTTTCCCGCGTTCACGAGTAGCCGATGCACCTGATACACCTTCTAGTTCAATTACGTTTGCTTTTTCACCCAGCTGTTCAACGATATACGTTCCAGCCATTTCTCCTCCACTTACGTTATCGGAAGCAATAAAGGTAGCAACCTCTCCATCCTCTGCTGAACGGTCAATCGTAATGACAGGTATTCCCGCTTCATTAGCAGAGAGAACACTTGAGGAAATGGCCGCTGAATCTGTAGGGTTAATCACGAGTACATCAACCCCTTTTAAAATTAAATCTTCAATGCCGCTTATTTGTTTTGATGTATCATCTTGTGCGTCAACGACTACAGTTTCCATCCCTTTTTTCTTTGCTTCCTTTACAATTCCGTCTTTTACAGATACGAAAAATGGATTGTTTAAGGTAGAGATACTCACGCCGATTTTAACGTCTTGTAATGATTCCTTTTTTGGTTGTTCTTTAATTAATCCTGATTCCATCGAACAAGCTGAAAGTACCATTAAAGAAAGTACAATGAAAAAGACTCCTATTTTCTTCATAATTACACCTCTCTATTATGCTGATTTTTTACGGTCTAATAATACTGCCACAATAATAACGATCCCTTTCACCACTTGCTGATAGAATGAAGAAACCCCTAGCAAATTCAACCCATTGTTCAGGGTTCCAATAATCAAGACCCCAATTAATGTCCCAAACATTCTCCCTTTACCACCAGAAAGACTAGTACCTCCAAGAACGACAGCCGCTATAGCATCCATTTCATACGATTGACCAGCTGTTGGCTGCGCTGAATTGAGGCGGGAAGTTAGAATAGCTCCTGCTAAAGCAGCCGCTGTTCCTGCTAATCCATAAATCATGATCTTAACTCGATCGACTTTAATCCCAGATATTCTAGATGCCTTTTCGTTTCCGCCAATTGCATATGTCTTTCTGCCAAACGCTGTTTTATGAAGCAAGAACCATAGAATGAAGAAGGCAAGAATCATTGTCACTGCAGGTACCGGAATACCTAAGAAATAGCCTCTGCCAAGCAGTTGAAATCCTAAAGAATCACCAAGGCCCGTAATCGGTTTACCTTCTGTATACACAAGCGTCAGCCCGCGGAAGATGGTCATGGAAGCTAATGTCGCGATGAAAGGAGCCATCTTTCCTTTTGTAATTAACAGTCCATTAATAACACCCATTATTGTCCCTAAAAGAACTCCGACTATAATGGCTAATATCGGGTCCATTCCTGAAACCATCATTCCAGCCATCAAAGCGCTGGATAATGCGAGTATTGATCCAACAGATAAATCGATTCCGCCCGTCAGAATAATGAACGTCATACCAAATGCAATCAGTGCATTAATGGATATTTGCCGTAATAAGTTCATAATATTTAATGGAGTTAGAAACGATGGATTCAACACAGTAATAATTGCAAATAATAAAAGTAGAGCGAACAATGGACCAAACTTCTGCCATACCGATGTGTTATTTTTCATTAGTTTTACCTGACTATTCATCCTAGTTACCTCCTGTTGCTAAAGCCATTATTTTTTCTTGTGTCGCTTCCTGCTTCATCAATTCTCCTGTTATCTTTCCTTCGTGAACGACCAGCACCCGATCACTCATTCCGATGATTTCAGGAAGTTCAGAAGAGACCATTATAATGGCCATTCCTCGATTGGTAAGTTCATTCATCAATTCATAGATTTCCCGCTTAGCCCCTACATCGATTCCACGAGTAGGCTCGTCCATAATTAAAATTTTCGGAGATGTACCTATCCATTTTGCAATTACAATTTTTTGTTGATTACCGCCTGATAACTGGCCTACGATGGTTTCCGTCGATACAGTTTTCACATTCAGTCTTTTGACCATCATTTCGACGAATTTTTTTTCATCATTTACCTTAACTAACCCTTTTGGAGCAAAACTCTCCAAATTGGCCAGCCCAATATTATCACGAATGGAGAAATCAAGAATTAATCCTTCTTCTTTCCGATTTTCTGTTATAAAGGCAAAACCAGCTGAAACAGCTTCGGCAGGATTATTAATTGAAACTTTCTTCCCATCAACTTTGACCTCACCGCTGTCCACAGCATCCATTCCAAATAAAGCACGCATAATTTCTGTTCGGCCGGCACCCATTAAACCTGAAACACCAAGAATTTCTCCACTACGCACCGTAAAATGAATATCTTCGAACAATCCTCCGCTAGTCAGCCCAACCACTTCTAACACATTTTCCCCTAAATTCGCCTCTCGCTGAGGGAAACGATCTTCTAAGTCCCTGCCAACCATTTTCTTAACTACTTGATCAAAGTTCGTATCTTTAATTGCTTTCGTATCGACCGTTATCCCATCACGCATCACTGTAATTCGATCACAGATGGCAAAAATCTCTTCCATTCTATGAGAAATATAAACTAAGGAAACACCTTTACTTGTGAGGTCCTTCATCACTTTAAACAACTTTTCAATTTCCCGATCCGTTAATGCTGCCGTGGGCTCGTCCATAATAATAACTTCTGCATCCGTCATCAGCGCCTTGGCGATTTCAATCATTTGCTGCTCTCCAACCGAGCAGAGACCCGCTTCTTTATCAAAAGGGAGGGAAATATCAAGTTTTGAAAATACCTCATCTGCACGCGCTTTCATTTCTTTCGTTTTTAAAACCCCATATCGGTTTACCAGTTCTCTGCCAAGGAAAAGGTTTTCAAGCACAGTCATTTCAGGCCAGATGTTTAATTCCTGACGAATGAATGCAAGTCCGCATTGCTCCGCATCAAGTGAATCTTTGAACAGCGTTTCCTGGCCGTTTATGACGATACTACCCTGATCTTGTTTATGAAGACCCGTTAAAATATTCATTAACGTTGATTTTCCTGCCCCATTCTCACCCATAAGCGCGTGAATTTCATTAGGTTCAAGGTTAAAATCAACACCTTTTAATACCTCATTTGGACCAAATGCTTTATAAATATTATGCATTTCAATTTTCATGTTGTTCACCCCTGTTCCTTAAAAGAATACTCCGGATTGCAAAATACAATTTGAGTAAGGTGTTATTTCCCCGGTTCTAATGATGGCCTTCGCCTGTTTTGTTAGTTCCTTAAACGCTTCGTGAGACACATATTCAACCTTTTCTTCAGTTAGTTGTTCGATAAATTCATGCTGAGTTTTATTATTTCCTACAATTTCTTCGGCTGCGATTACCTTTTCAACGACCATGTCATCTAAGATAGCGCTTACAACCATCTGGAAAGAAGGTGTTCCCGCGGTTACTGCTAAATCGATCTTTGGTACGCCTTCCGGAACAGGCAGTCCAGCATCGCCAATTACAATATAATCTGTATGACCAAGGTCACTCAGGACCTTGGCAATTGAACTATTTAACATTCCGTATCGTTTCATGTTAAACTCCCTTCGACCTCAGCTCTTGTAGGCATACCGCCTTGTGCGCCAAACTTTGTCACAGAAATCGCTGCTGCCTTGTTCGCAAACTTTAGACTTTCTTCATAACTCTTTCCTTCAGCCACAGCAACTGCAAAAGCTCCATTAAAGGTATCTCCTGCTCCGGTTGTGTCTACTGCTTTCACTGAGAAACTAGGAATCACTTTTTCAATCATTCCATCAAAATAACGAACCCCTTTTTCACCCTCAGTGATGAAGAGCTTATTTGGGTATTTCTTTAATACGTCAGTTCGATTAATCCCAGCAAATAAAACGGAACATTCATGTTCGTTTGGTGTCAGATAAGTCGTACTTTCAATGACTTCTTCACTTAGTAATCTAGCTGGTGCAGGATTTAATAATAATTTTATCCCCAGCTCTTTACATAAGCGTGCCGTATATTCTACCGTTTCCACAGGAATTTCTTGCTGAATCATCACGATATCCGCTTCTTTAATGACTGCACTTGCCTTTTGGACATAATCAGGAGTAATCCAATCATTGGCGCCTTTTACCACAATGATACTATTATCCCCTTCTGCAAGCGTGATATGGGCAGTACCTGAAGCGATATCTGGAACGGGTTCCACACAGCTTGTATTAACTCCATTTATGTTTAAATTCTTTAGTATAATTGATCCATAAACATCATCACCGACTCTGCCAATCATGGTCACTTCTGCACCAAGTCGTGCAGCTGCTACTGCTTGATTTGCCCCTTTTCCTCCTGGTACGGTGCTAAAGGTTTCACCAAGCACGGTTTCGCCAGCTGCTGGTCTTTTTTCGGATGTGACAACTAAATCCATTGATGAGCTGCCTATTACTGCTATCTTCACCATGTTTACATCCCCTTTCTTGTTGTTTGTCTATCGATAAAAGTTACGTCCAATTTTATATGTTGTTCCATAAGGTGTTCACTATTTATCATTTTAATTAATGTTTCTGCTGCAACTTCTCCCATTTCATAAGCTGGCTGTCTAATTGTAGATAGCGCGGGATACAGCAGGGCACACATAGGAATATCATCATAGCCAATAATCTGAAGATCTTCAGGGATTCGTCTTCCTAACCTCAGTCCTTCTTGAAGAATGGCTGAAGCCACAATATCATTACACGCTATCACTCCATCTGTCTCCGGATATTTCTCAAACAATTCCTTTGCACAGCTCTTTGCACCCTGGAAGGATAACATTGAATCAAGCACCTGAACGTTTACACCTTCTGTGTTTTGAAGCAGCTCTAAAGCAGATTGATAACGTTCCCGAACTGGCTTAATCGTAATTGGCCCTCTTACAAGGGTAATCTCTTTACTGCCTCTCTCCGTTAATACAGCTGCAGCAAGTTCCCCTCCGGCATGTTGGTCAGCATAGACGGCTGGAAGATCCTCCGTAGTCCGGTCTAACAGGACAACTGGCATATTTAGATCCTGGTAATTCCGATCATTATACTCACTTGTCGAAGCAATGATACCAATGATGTTATTTTGAGAGAATGTGTTAATATATTCTCGTTCTTTTTCCTGTTTACCATCGCTATTCCCAATGATTAAACGGTAACCTCTCCGCTGAAGATAATCTTCAACTCCTCGAGATAATTCAGGAAAAAAAGGATTGGTGATGTCAGGAAGGATTAGACCAATTAATTTAGACTTGCGCTTATAAAGAGAGCGGGCGACTTCGTTCGGCTTATACTGAAGCTTACTAACCGCAAGTTCTACCGCCTTCTTGGTATCTATATGCGCATATCCACTTCCATTAATGACTCTTGATACAGTAGCAACGGAAACTCCTGCTTCTTTTGCTACATCCCTGATTGTGACCAATTTCCTCAACTCTCTCCCTTTATGTAACCGTTTCCACAAATACACTTTATCATGCATTTTCCGTTTTTACAACCAATAATTATTACCTTGCAAGAATTCTTAAGGTTATCTTAAGAATCCTTCCTTATTATGAAGTCATTCCAACACGACAGGAGGTCAGAAATAATGAACGGCTTAAAAGGAAGACGCGAGTTAAAGCATGGTATTACCAAGGCTGACTGTTATCTGCTAAGAAATAATCTTCAGCATTTTATGACACTTGATTCCCATGGTAATAATGGAAAATATTTAATTCGCAGTGTCTACTTCGACAATTTTGATAACAAAATCATGAATCAGAAAACGGAAGGCTATTATCACCGTGATAAATTCAGGGCCAGGTTGTATGACAATAATACCGACTTTATTAATTTGGAGAAAAAAAGTAAGCGGGACAATTTGACATACAAACAAAAGTGTAAAATCACAGCTGCTGAATATGAACAAATGCGCATAGGCGAACTTGATTGGATGGCAGAGGATTCGCGGGACTTAATTCGCGAATTATATATCAATATGAATCTATATCAACTTAAGCCAACGACGGTAGTAGATTATGAACGGGAAGTATTTATCTATCCGCATGGTAATGTCCGTGTCACGTTTGACAGCAATGTTCGGACAAGCTATCTTAACACGGATTTCCTTAACCCAGATTTAGTCATGGTTGAAGCGCTTGATCCAAACGATATTATTCTCGAAGTGAAGTTCGATGAATTTCTTCCAGATATTATTAAGTCACTGCTTCAAGTAGTAAATACACGCAAAACAGCTTACTCTAAATACCTTTTAAGCAGAAGGTACGGGTAAGTAAAATCTACTTAACGGAGGTTAACCATTGGATACGCAAACTAACACTACAAACTTTACTGATATTTTCAAATCAAGCTTTTTGGATAACACCGCATCGTTCTCGATTGTTGATTCAATGATTGGATTAGTGGTTGCTTTCGCACTCGGTATGTTTATCTATGTGATTTATAAAAAAACGTTCGCCGGTGTCATGTATTCCCACAATTTCAATATTTCATTAATTATCATGTCTATGATTACTGCCCTTGTCATCATGGGGATTTCTACTAATATTGTCATTTCTCTTGGTATGGTTGGTGCTCTTTCTATTGTTCGTTTTAGAACACCCATTAAAGACCCAATGGATCTTGTTTATCTCTTTTGGGCAATTGGCTCTGGTATCCTTTGCGGTGCCGGCCTCATCCCGCTTGCTATCATCGGTGCAATCTTAATAGGAATCGTGATGTTGTTCTTCAGCAACCGATTAACGATTGAAAATCCGTATCTTTTAATTGTAAAGTACACTGATTCTTCTATTGAATCTAGGTTGGACGAGGTCCTTTCCAAACAGTCCAAAAAGCATACGATTAAATCGAAATCGATAATGCCTGATAATAATTTAGAAGTAACTTATGAGATTCGACTCAAGGAAAATGATACGGAATTCATCAACCTTATCAAAGAAATTAATAGTGTAAGATCTGCTGTTATGTTGAGTTACGACGGCAACTTCACAGCATAATTTCCTAGAAAGCGCGGGCATGGTTTGATTCACCTGCCCGCCTATTTTATAACAGAAAGGAGTTCTAACATGATAAAGAACCGATACGTCATCGGGGCCATCACACTCCTGCTGGCAGTCTCTATTGCTGTTCTTTTCATTGTGCCGACTTTTCATGTCCAACAGCCCGCAAGCATGGCTAAGGCATACAAATCGTCCGTCTTTGATCAGACCAAGGTCACGAAGGTCGATATTGAATTAAGTGATAAAAACTTGGCATCCATACTAGAAAGCCCCACAGATGAGGAAATTGTCGACGCTGATGTTACTATTAACGGCCAAACAGTCAGCCATGTTGGCTTTCGCACAAAAGGAATGTTGTCTTTAAGCTCCGTAGCCGCCATGGAGGATTCTGACCGATACAGCTGGAAGATTGATTTTGACTATTACCGCAGTGAACAAACACTGGATGGCTTACAAAAACTCGCCTTAAATAATAATTTCAGTGATGCTTCCATGATGCGGGAATACCTTTCCTACGATTTAATGGAAGAAATGGGCGTACCTGCTCCATCTCACTCGTATATGTATGTCACCATTAACGGAGAAGAACAGGGACTTTACTTAGGGGTGGAGACTCTTGATGAAAGCTTTCTCTCACAGAATTTCACTACTGGGGACGGCGACTTATACAAACCGGATGGAACAGGAAGCGATCTTAAATGGATCAGTGACGATATTGCTGATTATACTGGTTTAAATCTGAAAACAAATACGAAATCATCTAATCAATCCTCGATGATCAACATGCTGGATGTCATTAATAATGGCGGGAAATTGGAAGAGGTAGTCGATGTTGATGAGATGCTCCGTTATTTTGCCGCCAATACCGCTTTAGTCAATCTTGATCACTATCAAGGCGATAAAAAGCATAATTATTATCTCTACGAAGAGGATGGTCTCTTTTCCATGCTTCCATGGGATTACAATATGGCATTTGGCGGTTATGGCGCTATGGGCGGTAAGGATAGACCCCAAGTCAAAGATACACAAACAAAAGGCACCACAGAAGAGGGAGAAGCTGAAAAGGCCCAAATGCCGGGCGGTGGAAAAGGCGGCATGATGGGTATGGGTTCGTCAAGCTTCATAAACGATAGTGCTATAAATTTTAGCATTACCACCCCTGTTTCAGGAGCTACCCTTGAAGAACGTCCTCTGCTGAATGCCCTGCTAGAAGATGATGAAAATAGAGAGACATTCAACAAATATCTAAAAGAAATAGCGACTGGATTCTTCTCTGAGGAAATCATCACAGAAAAAGTTAATGAAATTACCTCGATGATTACACCATACGTGGAGAAAGATCCTACTAAGTTTTATACTATGGAGGACTATCTTAAAGCGACAACTGGTGATGAGAGTATCATAGAATTCTCCACACAGCGTGCTGAATCCATTTTGGCGCAATTATCCGGAGAATTAGTCGTTGAAGCTGAAACAAGTTCTGATAGGGGCGGAGGACAGGAACAAGGACAAATGAATCCGCCTGACGATAGTACCGGGGAAGCCCAGAAAAAAGGACAGCAGCCGCCTGCTGGTCAGGGTGGAGCAGGTCCTGGCGCTGGTGGACCACCTGATATGGGCGGCGGCATGCAGCCTCCAAGTATGGACGGTGGACCCAATGCTCAAGCAGGAGCGGCTGGAAGCAGCTACTCTAAAGAAACATTAATCATGATTGGTATATCGCTTGTTCTGCTAATTGGAGCGATTGTCTTTGCTCACTTCTTTAAACGAAGACGGTCATCGTGAAGCAATATCCCTCTAATTCCAGGCTGCCGAGAAATCTTCGGCAGCTTTTTTTTTCACAACTTTTTCACCGGCTTGCTCTAGATCCCTTCTGCACAATAATTGGCTTGAAATGCACAGAAACCAGCTCCATTTGCACAGTAATTCGTCTGTTTTGCACACCTTTTTCTCCATTTTGCACAATACACAGGTTAAGATGAACAGCTTTTTTTATTTCTCTCCTAATACAAAAAACCGGAAGAGAAATACTTCTCCCGGTTTTCCTATTTAGCTTAAATCAAGCATCACAACTGCCTTAAATAAATCGCCATCCACATCAATATCAAGGATTCCGCCATGAAGGTCAATAATAGATTTAGCAATGGCAAGTCCTAATCCTGATCCTTCTGTATGGCGAGAGGTATCCCCTCGTTTGAAGCGTTCAAACATTTCATCCGTATTATCTCCAAGCTCATACTTGGTAACATTTTTAAACGTAATGACAACTCGATCTCGTTCAGCTGTAACAGATATATAGACTCTGGTATTCTCCAGCGAGTAGTTTAAGATATTTCCTATGAGATTATCAAAAACACGCCATAGCTTTTGACCGTCAACGAATGCAACACATTTATCAGGCATCGATACGCGAAACTGTAGGGACGACTGCTTGATGGCTTCATCCCGTTCAGCCAGGGATTGCTGCAGCAGCTGAACAATATCTGCACGATCCTTAACGAGCTCGATACTGCCGCTGGCCATTTTTGATGCTTCAAACAAATCATCAATTAAAACCTTTAGGCGTTTTGATTTTCGATCAATAATTTGAAGATAGTCCGTACGTTCCTCTTCACTGAGAGTCGGATTTTTTAGTAATTCTGTATAAGTAATAATTGACGTTAACGGTGTGCGCAAATCATGGCTAACATTCGTAATCAGTTCAGTCTTTAATCTCTCGCTTTTGGCCTGTTCCTGTTGTGAGGTTTTTACACCTGTTTTTAAACTATTTATATTTCGAGCAAGTTTTGAAAGGGTAGAGTTTCCCTTAGCTGGGAGATCAGATGCATAATGGCCATTTACTAACTCATCTGTATAGCGGACAATTCGATTGAACTTCCCAATTTGTGTCAAAAGATAGATAATAGCTGGTACAGTTACAAACAAAAACAAGGGGATGAAGACTATGATAGCTTCATTTTCCATAAAGACAACTGAAATCCCGATTCCTGTAGCAAACGCAATACTAAGCAAAATGACCATCTGAACACCGGTTCTTCTGACAAGAAATACATCTTTTGCTTTGTAGATTAATGATTCTTTCCATTCTTCTTCGATATTTTTGTTTTTAAGCGTATTGATGAACCAACTTCCCTGAATGAGTGTCAATACAAGAAATAGGACGGTCCAAAACGTTTGGTGTATGATCTCTCTTACAAAATAGAACCATGATGAATAGGATATTTGATACATACTATCTGTAATATAATCGCCTAATATAAGTATCGTAAGGAGCAAAACGCCCGCCCGTACATCAATGGGAATCTTAGAATAAAAAGCAGGAGTGGACCTATTTATCTCAATACTTTTCCATACACCTGATTTACGAATCATAAACGCACCAAGCAGCAAGGCTAACACGCTGGCAATTAGATAACTATACGCCAGTTTTTGAGTGGTTTTGTACGTTATATATTCCTTCATAATTGGACTTGATTTAGGAGCATCTTTTGAAATACCCACCTGCCCCTCTAATTCCCGATCTGCAAACGGTTCTATCAACTCCGCTGTATCCACCTTTGTACCCTCTGAATCATAATCACTATATTGAGGGAAATAAGAGCGTTCTTCTTGGTCTATGATTGGAATAGAACGGAGATAGAGCATATCTTTTTTATTCATATATTGAGATATATCATCTTCACTATCCAAATTTAAATTTGTATACACATCCCCTGTATTCAAGTCTTCTAGATAATAGGTATACGCTTTATCAGATTCCAGGAATTCCTTACGATTCTTGGTCATTTCTTGGAAATAAGCATCTACTGCTTTTTCTTTCTCTTTACTAATCTTTTCTTCAACTACTTTATCATTTTGAAAATTGGTCATGATGTCTTTTATTTTCTTGTCGCGTTCCGCTTTGTACATCTCTATAAGTTCTTTATTCTTTGCTGCCTCTGCTTCCGTAATTTGACCCTCATACTGAGTCTTAATGGAATCTATTTGTTCAGGTAAATCACCATATCTGAAGCGGTATTCTTCAATTTCCTCTTCTGTCACAGTAATCTTTTCTTTCGTATTTTCAGACGTAATCCCCAATTCAAATAGATTTAGCTGTTCCAAGTACTCGCTATTCTGAGCCTTGAACTGCTCCGTTTCAAAAAAATTTCGACCTATATATTCATTCCCTCTGCTCAGTCCTGACATAACTCCTGTGATCCCCAACGTAACGAACAATAAGGCTAAAACAACATGCAGTTTACTTTTCCATTTTGTATCCAATTCCCCATACCACCTTTAAATACCTTGGATTTTTCGGATCGATTTCGATTTTTTCACGGATCTTACGGATATGTACGGCTACGGTATTTTCGGCGTTATAGCCGGGTTCCTTCCACACACGTTCATAAATTTCAGATATAGAGAATACTCTTCCGGGATTCGACATTAGTAACTCAGTCATTTTATATTCAATAGGCGTTAATTTCACTGGCTCTCCGATCACCTTAACTTCCTTCGTTTCTCGATTAAGAGTCAGTCCATTTAAATCAATAACTTTTGCTGTGCCTTCATATGTACCAAGAGAAACATATCTTCTAAGCTGCGATTTTACTCTAGCCATTAGTTCTAAAGGGTTAAATGGCTTTGTCACATAATCATCTGCACCGACCTGAAGGCCCAAAATTTTGTCTGTATCTTCACTTTTTGCACTAAGAAGAATAATCGGTATATTTTTTTGTTCACGTATTTTAAAAGTTGCAGCAATCCCGTCCATTCGGGGCATCATAATATCCAGCAAGATTAAATGAATCGTATGCTCTTGGAGCTTTTCTAGAGCTTCTATCCCGTCTTGTGCTTGGATAACCTTAATCCCTTCATAAGATAAATAAATCTCGATTGCATCTCGGATTTCTTTTTCATCATCGACGACTAATATACAAAAGTTATCCATTTCCCGACCTCCTTTTCTCCAATATAGCAGAATGTTCCTGCTCATATTTACATTGTAAGTAGTAAATCTTAACTTTTACTCAGTATATTTCTTAAGAATTTCTTAAGTTTCTATCTAAAAAGAATTAAAGGATATCCAGCCTAGATACCGAATGTATGAACTAAGCTCTTTCAAAAAAGAGACTATGTTCATACACCTTTTATTTTGTTCATGTACGTACCGTTTATTACCTTTTAAAACTGCCTTCTTCCCAAAAAGCAGCTTACGTTTACCCTTTCTTATGACCGGGTACATATATAAATCATACAATACCTGTAAATAAAATTAATAATTGGGAATAGAGCGGAGTGGATAGGGGCATGGAACGAAATCATACAATTATGCAATTTTTCGAATGGCACGTACCGGCTGATGGTCTTCATTGGAAACGTTTAAAAGAAGCAGCTCCTGAACTAAGGAAAATCGGTATTGATTCCATTTGGGTCCCTCCAGTAACAAAGGGTCAGTCAGGCGATGATAATGGATATGGCATTTATGATGGCTATGACCTCGGAGAATTTGATCAAAAAGGCAGCGTTCGTACAAAGTACGGGACGAAACAAGAACTATTCGATGCTATTGAAGCTTGTCACGAGCATAAGCTCTCTGTCTATATCGATTTGGTCATGAATCATAAGGCTGGAGCCGATGAGACGGAAAACTTTGAGGTCGTAGAAGTTAATCCAATGAACCGAAATGAAGAAATTTCTGAACCCTTTGAGATTGAAGGATGGACGAAATTTGATTTTCCTGGACGAGGCGGAAAATACTCTTCCTTTACGTGGAATTCAACTCACTTTAACGGCACGGATTATGATCAAAAAACAGGTAAAACGGGTATTTTCAAAATTGGCGGAAACAGTACGTGGAATGAACATGTAGATGACGAGTTTGGTAATTACGACTACCTCATGTTTGCGAACATTGATTATAATAATCCCGTGGTCATTGATGAAATGATTGCCTGGGCAAAATGGCTGGTTGAAACGACAAATTGTGATGGCTTTCGCCTTGATGCAATTAAGCATATTAATACTAAATTTATCAGTCAATTTTCCCATGAAATATTAGATCATATTACAGAAAAAAACTTTTATCTGATCGGGGAGTTTTGGCATTCAGATCTTCAAGCCTGCCGTAATTATCTAAATAAAACAAATTATAAGATTGATTTATTTGATGTTGCGCTTCATTATAAATTTTGCAAAGCCGGTAAAGAAGGCGGCGCATTTGATTTATCAACCATTTTTAACGATACCCTTGTACAAAGTCATCCTACCAATGCAGTTACCTTCGTAGATAATCATGATTCTCAACCTCATGAATCGCTGGAATCTTGGGTCGAAGACTGGTTTAAACCAAGTGCCTACGCTTTAATCTTATTACGCCGTGACAGTTATCCATGTATCTTCTATGGAGATTATTATGGAATTGGCGGACCAGTACCTGTCGATGGAAAAAAAGATGACATTGAGCGTCTAATGTTTGCACGCTACCATAAAGCATATGGGGATCAGGAAGATTATTTTGATCACCCAAATACAATTGGCTGGGTTAGAATGGGCACTCCCGAAATTCCTCATTCAGGTTGTGCAACTGTGATTGCAAATGGAGAACCTGGAATTAAGCGGATGTTCGTAGGAGAAAAAAGAGCTGGAGAAGTCTGGACGGATCTCACTACTAAGATGGACGAACGAATTACGATTGAAGAAGATGGCTGGGCTACCTTTCCTGTTAATGGAGGAAGTGTCTCTGTTTGGGCCAACCCAAAGATTGAAGAAGATGAATAAGTTAACAGAAAAAAAGCTGCCAAAAGGCAGCTTTTTTTCTTATATTCCACAACATTTTTTATATTTTTTCCCGCTGTTGCATGGGCAGGGATCGTTTCTTCCTACTTTTATCTTTTCCGATTCTTCAACTGGGATTTGCAGACTTTCATCTTGCAGTTGAAGTGCATTTTTCTTCCAATTATTCAATTGAGGATGCTCCTTGCTCATTAACGTGTAATAGCCATAAGCAAGCACGTCAATATCAACTAGCAAATCACTGCCTCCATCCATCAAATAGTCATCCATTTCAGGATATTGTTTATCTGAAAGTTGAATACATATTCCTTCTATAGCTAATCCTTTATCATCATAATCTTCCATTGTTGAAAGAAGCTTTACCAGCTCTGCCTCTGCTTCTGGGATCTTACTATTCCCAAGAATACTCGTCCCAAAAACAAGACAGTCTGGATCTTCTAGATAAGGTACAACGGCTTGAATGACCTCTTTACTTTGGAATTTAATCAATGTATCAGACACTGCCTCAACTAATAAATCCTCGTCACGAAGCAGTAAATTAGCAAGCAAAGGAATATACTTTGTCTGGTTCATCAATCCGATAACATGGAAAATCAGAATGCCTGCAAAAGAAAAATAGTCTTCATTTAGATCTTGGTTTAACACAGCCGCAATTTCAAGGTCATCCATCCAGCCTTTTTCGACCAGGACCTCTACCGTCATTTTAGCTTGATTGTATACTTCTTGAGAAAAGCGCTCTTCGGTTTCTAATCGCGCCAACAATTCCCCATACTGCTCCCAAACGGCCTCCTCTCCGCCATCTTCTAACGTTTTATAGAACGACCATTTATTCTCATCAAAAAATGGTGCTAATTCTTGACGGTACTTCATTGCCTCTTTCGGACGAACCGAGTCCAATAAGTTCACGTATAGTGAAAGGTTTCTCGGATGAGCACTCTTTGCCCCTTTAATTAATAACTTTACTGCCTCATCATTCAGCCTATGCTTATAAATTCTCGTTAAGATATTGACTTCCTTTTCCCTCGAACTAAGTGCTTCTTTTATCAGACGGACCGTCCATTCTTCAGGTACAAAAGGATAATCCTGCAAAGCCTCTACTAAAAATGTTTGTAAGATCGTATCTTCTGTTTCCAAATACGGTTCCAATTTATCTAAAAAATTCAATGCGTCATCTCCTCCTACTTTTCATCTATTATTCACATACTAGCAAAGAAAGGCTCTTTACGCGAAATAGAAATCATATCCGTTCAACTTTTATAAAAAAAGTAGTATGATTTATAGGAGAAGGGATTGGCTTTCAATTGAAAAAAACGTATCTATTACTATGGTTTTTTGGATCTTTAACACTAAATGCACTAGGAAATAGTTTTATGATTGTCGCTCATCTCGGCTCTGCTCCTTGGGCAGCAGCTAGTCAAAATCTTGCAGCAGTAATCCCTCTTTCTATAGGACTATGTACGATTGTTCTACAGTTATTTTCACTATTGCTGACAACGTTGATGGGCAGCCGGTTTTCTATCCGGCTTATAATAAAAAGTTTGCTCCTTGCTGTTTTCTTTGGCCTTTTAATTGATGTGTTTGTTAACATCCATCATTACTTATATACGCCCGACCAAATCTGGATTCGGGGTCTTTATACGCTTATTGGGATGAATGGAGTGGCTGCTGCAATCTCGATTTACATTCAAATCAGCCGAGTTCTTTTGCCCTTCGATTATCTTCTTCAAGCCTTTGCTCGTTTGGCAAAAAGCTTCTCTCTCGGTACAATTATTTGTTTGAGCATTCCACTTACCATCTGCATCATTTTCTCTATTGTCTTCCATCAATTTATTGGTCTTGGAATCGGCACCTTAGTTTTCATACTTGCAAATGGGTTTCTTATTGATCAATACAATAAGAAGATACGGTTAACTCGGACGGAACTGTCCTAACTAAAAAAAGGGATGAGACCATCCCTTTTTTAGTTTTCTTCCTCTAGAATAAGCTGATATAAGAACTTGTCACAATCGCCTTTCTCCTTTAAGGTAAAATTAAACAAGCAAACAAAACTATTCAAGGAGATGACGGTACATTGAAAAACGAGTTAGTTGAACGGTTTATATCCTATGTAAAAATTGATACCCAGTCAGATGAAGAGAACTCTGCATGCCCCTCTTCCGCAGGTCAATTAATTCTCGGCAACAAGCTGGTTAATGATTTACAAACGATTGGCCTCGTTGATGCAAAGATTGATGATAACGGCTATGTTATGGCCACACTTCCTAGTAATACAGATAAGGAGGTTCCCGTGATTGGGTTCTTAGCTCATCTCGATACAGCAACGGATTTTACCGGGAAAAATGTTAACCCTCAAATTGTTGAAAATTATAATGGAAAAGACATCACCCTTAATGGCGAATTAAACATTATCCTTTCTCCAACTGATTTCCCACACCTTGCTGACTATCAGAACCAAACGTTGATTACGACAGATGGTACTACCTTACTTGGAGCTGATAATAAAGCTGGAATTGCAGAAATTATGACGGCCATGGACTATTTAATACAACATCCTGAAATAAAACATGGACAAATTAGAGTAGCCTTTACACCCGACGAAGAAATTGGAAGAGGACCTCATAAGTTCGATGTCGATTCATTTCAAGCAGCCTATGCTTATACGATTGATGGAGGGCCGCTGGGCGAACTTCAATATGAGAGTTTCAACGCTGCTGGATTGAAAATCACTTTCAAGGGAACCAATATTCATCCTGGAACTGCTAAAGGAAAGATGGTTAATGCAGCAAAAATAGCGATGAAATTCAACGACCGTCTGCCTGTAAACGAATCTCCAGAAATGACTGAAGGCTATGAAGGGTTCTATCATCTATCTGGAATCAATGGCGATGTGGAAGAAACGGTTCTGCACTACATTATCCGTGATTTTGACAAAGAACAATTTGCAGAAAGAAAACTATTTATTAAAAAAATGGTTGCTGAATTCCAGGATCAATACGGAACAGACCGCATTATTATGGAGATGAAGGATCAATATTACAATATGAAAGACAAAATTAAACCGGTGATGGAAATTGTCGAAATAGCCGCTGAAGCAATGAAAAGCCTTGGCATTGAACCAATTATTGAACCCATCCGCGGTGGAACAGACGGCTCACAGCTTTCATATATGGGGCTGCCCACACCGAATATCTTTACAGGTGGAGAAAATTTTCACGGAAAATATGAATTTATATCCGTAGATCATATGGCCAAAGCAGTAGATGTGATTATTGAAGTCGTCAAATTATTTGAGGAAAAATCAGGGAAATAAACGAAAAAAAGAGGTTCGGAATAAACCATTCCGAACCTCTTTCCTTTTTTATACGATTCTTGACCAGTGACGTGCTTGCGTTACTGCTTGTATAAAGGCTTGATGGTCAGCGCCTGCGATTACACCTGCAGCTTGGTCTTGTGATGTGATGCCAGCTGCTGTTAATAAATCGAGTGCATCTGTGCCAGCCCCAACAGACTTGAAGTGACTATAGGCTTCGAGTAGGAAGATTGGAGCTTTTTTACTAGCTAGAAGGTTCGTAACCCCTTCTTTCCCTCCTGCAACATACACTGCGTCAAATTGGACAGAATCTGCTGTCAAGAACGTATGATCAACAGGAACTTCCTCGCCATTACTGCTAAGGATCACTCCTAGGTTTTTACTCACGACTTCAACAAGTATTCCCGCTCCTATTAAATCTGCTTTTAATTGAGTAAACTCTGCATAATCAAAACCATGATCAGCTAATACAGCTACTTTACGTGTATTTGGAAGCTTCACACTGGTTTCTTGGCTCAAGCTGGCTGAAGCTGGACTGCCATCTGGAACATTCCCCGCTTCAGGTACAGATGCGCCCACCGCTAAAGCAAGTTCCTTCGCAATCCTGAAATCAACATTTGCAAACATATTGACTACCCGCTGTTGAATTTCTTTGCTTTTCAGTTTTCCTACTTCGAACTGGAAGGCTTCAATAATATGCTGTTTCTCAACTTCCGTCATGCTATTCCAGAAAAGAATCGCTTGGCTGTAATGATCTTTAAAGCTCTCACTGCGAGCTCGAACTTTTCGGCCATCTACCTTTTCCTGATAATGTACATATCCGCCATCTTTTGCCGAAGCCGGCTCGGGTGCATTAGCTTGTAATCCATTTTTATGGTAGCTGACTTGTCCTTTATTTATCGCCATACGGTGCATCCCGTCACGTTGGTTATTATGAACTGGTGCAACCGAGCGGTTAATCGGAAGTTCATGGAAATTTGGACCGCCAAGGCGGGAAAGTTGTGTATCGGTATAAGAGAAGAGGCGTCCTTGAAGCATCGGGTCATTTGAAAAGTCTATTCCAGGTACGACATTTCCAAGATGGAAGGCAACTTGCTCTGTCTCAGCAAAGACATTATCCGGATTTCGGTCGAGAGTCATTTTTCCGATGATTTTAACTGGAATGATTTCTTCCGGCCAAAGCTTAGTTGGATCAAGGATATCAAAATCAAAAGCAAATTCATCTTCTTCTTTAATGAGTTGAACCCCTAACTCAAATTCAGGATACTCTCCCATCTCGATTGCTTCATAAAGATCACGGCGATGGAAGTCAGGATCCTTACCAGCTAGTTTTTGGGCTTCGTCCCAAACGAGAGAATGGACCCCAAGTTTTGGTTTCCAATGAAACTTCACAAAATGAGACTTGCCCAGTTCATTTACAAAGCGGAAGGTATTTACCCCGAATCCTTCCATCATTCGATAGCTGCGGGGAATAGCCCGGTCAGACAAATGCCACATAATCATATGTGCGGTCTCGGTATTGGCCGTTACAAAGTCCCAGAACGTATCATGTGCAGTTTGTGCCTGTGGTATTTCATTATGCGGTTCTGGTTTGAAAGAATGAACCAAATCCGGGAACTTAATAGCATCTTGTATAAAAAACACTGGAATGTTATTTCCAACTAAATCATAGTTTCCTTCTTCTGTATAAAACTTTGTAGCAAAGCCCCTTACATCACGAACGGTGTCTGCTGAACCACGCGAGCCTGCCACAGTTGAAAAACGTACAAACACAGGTGTTTTTATGGAAGGATCTTGAAGAAAACCAGCGCTGGTATACTCCTTCATGGATTCATAGGCTTGGAAGTATCCATGTGCACCATATCCACGAGCATGAACAATACGTTCAGGAATTCGTTCATGGTCAAAATGAGTCATTTTTTCACGAAAATGAAAGTCCTCCATTAGTGTCGGTCCACGTTCACCCGCTTTTAATGAATGTTCATCTTCAGAAACACGCAGCCCCTGATTAGTTGTTAATTTGGTCCCGGCATCATCAACCCGGTACGATTCAAGTTGTTGATCCTTACTGTTTTCATGTTTATTAGTCATCTTGTTCAAGTCCTCCCTCTTCTTCTCTATAAAAAGTCTGGATAAATTTATGTTGCTTTTTCTTATGGTTTACCACGATATTTTTAAAGTTAAACAAGACTATTCACACAAATAAAAAAAACTAGAATCGACAAAAAACTACTATTTAGTTAAAATCGATAGAAAAGACTATGGAAGTTAAAGGGGATACCTTGATTACTTTATTGCCATTAATGATTGAAAGAGTCGGAATTATTGTCATACTCGCTTTCTTGTTATCACAAATGAAGTCCTTTCGAAAACTCGTCAATCATGAACAAAATCTACCAGGAAAAATACAGCTTATTCTTTTATTTGGTTTTTTCGGAATCATCAGTAATTATACTGGAATAGAAATTAATGATCAGTCAATTGTTCACTCAGAGTGGCTCACCGATGTCGGTTCCGAACATGCATTGGCCAATACACGGGTAATGGGGATTGGTATTGGCGGATTACTAGGGGGGCCTTGGGTCGGCCTTGGCATTGGGTTAATCGCGGGCATTCACCGTTTATCTCTCGGGGGCTTTACAGCAGCTGCCTGTGCAATCTCATCAGTAGCTGCTGGGATTGCTGCTGGTTTATTAGGTAGACAGCGAAGGATGAAGGGTGGAGAAATTACACCGATATTTGCTGTTGGAATCGGGATGATTATGGAAGCGTTTCAGATGGTAATTATTTTACTTTCTGCGAAACCATTCGAACAAGCACTAGCACTTGTAAAGGTTATTGGGTTACCGATGATTCTGATAAATGGTTTAGGTTCATTATTATTCGTTTTCATTCTTCAGTCGATCATTCGGGATGATCAGCGTACACGAGTACTGCAAACTAATCGCGCCTTCCGCATCACAGACCAAACTCTTCCTTTCTTCCGGAAAGGCCTGAACCCGGATTCTTGCAGTGCCATTGCTAACATCGTCCTCAACCTGACAAATGCCGATGCCATCGCCATTACAGATGATAAACAAGTATTAGCTCATGCAGGTGCCGGAAGTGACCATCATATACCACTAAAAGGATTGGAGACTGGATTAACCAGAGAAGCTCTTCAACTCGGAGAATTATTGATTGCTAGAACCAAAGATGATATTTACTGCATGCATAAAGACTGTCCATTAGCGGCAGCCGTTGTTCTTCCGTTAAAAGTTCACCAGGAGACAGTAGGTACGTTAAAAATGTACTTTACAAATCCAAATAAACTTGATGACGTCCACCAGGAGCTTGCTGAAGGACTAGCAAACTTATTTTCTACTCAGCTTGAATTAGCCGAAGCGGAAAAACAAACTCGTCTATTAAAAGATGCAGAAATTAAAGCCCTGCAGGCTCAAGTACATCCGCACTTTTTATTTAACAGTATTAATACCATCTCTGTCTTATGCCGGACAGACTCAGAAAAAGCCCGGTCACTCTTACTCGGTCTCAGTTCCTTCTTTCGCAGTAACCTGCAAGGTGCCCGCCAACTTCTAATTCCACTGGAGAAGGAACTCGAGCATGTACATGCATATCTATTACTAGAGCAAGCCCGTTTCCCTGACCGATACAAGATGACCTATTCGCTTGCTCCGGGTCTTGAAAAAATCTTAATTCCCCCTTTCACTCTTCAGCCGCTCATTGAAAATACCATTCACCATGCATTTTCAAGGTTGAACGTACAAGGAGAAATTACAATAACCATTTATACTCAAAAAGGATTTCTTTATATTTCAGTACAGGATAATGGTCAAGGCATATCAGACGAACGAATGCTGGAGTTAGGAAAAAAGATTGTTTCTTCTGAGAAAGGTACTGGAACAGCTATTTATAATATTAAGCAAAGACTTGATGGAATATATAACGGCCGGGCTGCCCTATCTATACAATCAAATTCATGCAGCCCAGGAACAACAATCAAAATCACCATACCTATGGATCAAAAAGGAGTTTCTGACTAACATGCTAAAGGTGTATATTGTTGATGATGAACCACTTGCGAGGGATGAACTACGGTATTTGCTGCTCCGCAGTAAACTGGTGGAAATTACCGGAGAAGCAGCGTCTTTTGAAGAGGCATTAGAACAAATTTCTGCCTATCAACCTGACCTCGTCTTCGTTGATATCGAAATGACAGACCAGAATGGCCTGCAGCTGGCAAAACGCCTGCAGGAGCTAAATCCTATACCCTCTATTGTATTTGCGACGGCTTATGACGAATTTGCTCTTCAAGCATTTGACTTGGGTGCGAGTGATTATATCTTAAAACCATTTGACGAAAAACGAATTCAACAGACAATTGAAAAGATCATCCTGCAAAAAACAAAAAGGAACCACGCCATTTCGACTAATCCTAAACGGATTGCCGTTTCACTGGAAGGACGGATTCTTTTAATAGATTGTGATTCGATTCTTTATATGACCTCAGCAGACGGGAAATGCACTATTTTCACGGATAATCAGGCATATACAATCAGTGAAACCCTGACCATGCTGGAAAAGAAGTTAAGCGGCTCTATGTTTCTCCGAGTCCACCGAAGCTATCTGGTAAATGTCGAACATATCAGTGAAATTGAGCCTTGGTTTAATTCGACTTACAACATCACCATGAAAAACGGAGTAAAAGTTCCCGTTTCTCGTACGTATGTAAAAGATTTAAAAGAGCTTATCGGTTTTTAATCGCTTAAGAGCCCCTGATCCGACTGTAATGAATGTATTCCAATGGTGCAATTATGTATTTCACATCCAGTATTTTGGTGTTTTGAAGTGAAAACCCAATGTAAGCGTTTTTATTTAGTAAAATTACGTTACAACAATATTGGGGGGATGAAAAATGAATGCAGTTACAGTAGTAATCGCTTCAATCTGTATCTTATTAATTGCCTATCGTTTATACGGTACCTTTATAGCTGCCAAGGTATTAAAACTCAATGATTCCATTCCGACACCCGCACATACACTTGAAGACGGAAAGGACTATGTACCAACAAATAAGTGGGTGACATTCGGACATCATTTTGCTGCTATTGCCGCAGCAGGTCCACTGGTTGGTCCCATTCTTGCAGCCCAATTTGGTTATTTGCCAGGATTGCTCTGGCTGTTAATCGGAGCAGTCGTCGGAGGGGCAGTTCATGATGCTGTCGTCTTATTCGCTTCAATGCGTCAAGATGGAAAATCTCTTTCTGAGGTAGCTAAGAAAGAATTAGGTCCTGTAGCAGGTTTTTGTACAGGTCTAGCTATGCTTTTCATCATTACCATTACAATGGCCGGCCTTTCTATGGTTGTGCTTCATGCTTTAGAAAATAACCCTTGGGGAACCTTTGCCGTCGGTATTACGATTCCAATTGCAATGGGTGTTGGTATCTACCATAAACTCACCGGAAACCTAAAGTGGGCAACCATTGTCGGTTTCATCTTAATTATGGCCGGTATTTTTTTAGGACCACAAATTCAAAATACGGCATTTGGAGATTTCTTATCTCTTGAAGCAAGTACTTTAGCTCTTATTCTCCCAATCTATGCCTTTTTCGCGGCAGCATTACCAGTGTGGCTCTTGCTGGCACCTCGTGATTATCTAAGTACTTTTATGAAAATCGGCGTATTTATTGCCTTAATCATTGGTGTATTTGTGGTTAATCCAGATATCCAATTCCCTGCATTTACTGAATTTATTAATGGCGGGGGGCCGATTGTAGCTGGTCCCGTATGGCCATTTATTTCAATAACAATCGCTTGTGGAGCTATTTCCGGTTTTCATGCATTTGTTGGTTCAGGAACCACACCAAAAATGCTAAATCGCTGGAGTGATATTAAACCCGTCGCATTTGGTGCGATGCTTGTAGAATGTTTAGTTGCAATTATGGCCTTAATTGCTGCGGTTGCCTTACAGCCCGGAGATTATTTTGCCATCAACTCCTCTCCTGAGGTTTTTGAAACACTAGGTATGCAAACTGTTCATTTAGGTGAACTAAGTAATGAAATCGGCATGGACTTAGAAGGTAGAACAGGCGGGGCGGTTACCTTAGCTGTTGGTATGACCTATATCTTCACGGCTATTCCTTGGTTTGAGAACTTAGCTTCTTATTTCTTCCAATTCGTGATCCTATTCGAAGCGGTATTTATCCTAACCGCTATTGACTCAGGCACGCGCGTTGCCCGTTATCTAATTCAAGACTTTTTCGGTGAATTTTATAAACCGCTTAAGCGTGTTGATTGGCTTCCTGGTAATCTATTTGCCAGCGCATTAGCCTGCTTTGTCTGGGGCTACTTACTCTACTCCGGAGATATCAGCTCGATATGGGCACTCTTCGGTGTTTCTAATCAGTTGATGGCATCAATTGGCTTAATTGTTGGTACGACTGTTATTCTAAAAATCGCTGATAAACGCTGGTATATTCTTACCTGCCTGATTCCCCTTGCTTATCTATACGTAACCGTGAATGTTGCCGGATACTGGATGGTTAAGAACGTGTATTTGAATTCAGCATCTGCAGGATATAGTGTAATCAATGGGGTTCTTTCTATTATTATGCTAGTATTAGGCTTAATTATCATCGTTACATCGATAAAGAAATGGACCGAGCTTTGGAAGATTCCGCAAGCGGAATTAGTTGCTCAATCAACTAAATCCGCGTAAAAAATCGACCGTCCCAATTAGGGGCGGTCGATTTTTTATTACTGCTCTTAATTCAGTTTCCATACCTCTTAGTCATTCTTTTTTAAGATAAGCGTGCTGATTTCTGATACGTTTACAGAGCTTGCTTTATATACGGAAATGTCTTCTATCCCGGCTTTTTCATTATCTACAAGGACCGACCAATCCCCTTTAAAGGGCAAGTTGACTTCTACTTCCCACGGATTGCTATTATAAATCACAACCAATTCATTTGGTTGACCGAACAATCTGTATGCGATAACATTGGCCGGAGCTTCGATCCAGTTTACGTTCTGGTGAATTAACTGATACGATTCCAAACGGAAGCTCGGATAAGTTTTACGAAGCGTAATCAGCCCCTTGATGTATTCGATATCATCAGTATATTCTGCAGACCGTCTCCAATCGAGCTGGTTAATGATGTCCGGTGACTTATAACTATTTTCCTCCCCTCTTTTTGTCCGCATAAATTCCTGTCCTGCATGAAGAAAAGGAATACCCTGAGAGGTTAAGAGGATAGCTGAAGCAAGACGATGCATGCGCTTACGAATCGCAGGCGATAAATCTTTGTTCGAGATTTCGAGCTTATCCCAAAGTGTATGGTTATCATGCGCTTCTGCATAAGTAACCACCTGACTTGGACTGGTAAAGGTCGCTGTAATATGGTCGTAGCTCCTTGCACAAATACCCCTTTTCATATTTTCTTCAAGACCGGGGGAATGGCTGATAAAACCTTTTTGCGTCGTGTCAAACGTACTTCCCTTCAAGCTGTCACGAAAAAAATCATTAAATTGAGCAATTCTTGGCATTAGGGAGGCATTTTTTTGATTCGCTTTTTGGTCTGCGGGCAGCGTTGTATGTAAATCCCATCCTTCCCCTAGGAGAATGATACTTGGATCTATGTCATCCAAGGCTTGGCGCACCTGATTCATCGTTTCAACATCATGTATCCCCATTAAATCAAAACGAAACCCATCCAATTGATATTCATTTGCCCAATACGAAACAGAATCAACAATAAATTTTCTCATCATCATCCGCTCTGATGCCGTATCATTTCCTACGCCTGTCCCGTTCACTAATTGACCATTGTGATATCGAAAATAATAACCAGGCACTAGTTTGTTAAAGGAAGAATTTTCAACCGAATAAACATGATTGTAGACCACATCCATAATCACTCGTAATCCTTGATCGTGAAAAGATTGAATCATTTGTTTCATTTCTTTAATTCTTGTTTTCGGATCGAAGGGATCTGTTGCATAGGAGCCTTCCGGAGCATTGAAATGATTGGGATCATACCCCCAGTTATATTGTAGACGTTCATCGTCTGCTTCATCGACTGTTGCGTAATCAAACATCGGCAGCAATTGTACATGCGTAACACCTAAGCTTTTAATATAATCAAGCCCTGTATCCATACCTGTAGGACCAGTCGTCCCTGTCTCTGCTAATCCTAAATATTTCCCTTTGTGAACAATCCCGCTTTCCGGATGAATAGAGGCATCACGAATATGAAGTTCATAAATAATCGTGTCCATCACAGAAGAATGCTTAGGCTTTTCAGTCGACCAATTTTCAGGATTCGTGCTCTTGAGATTGACTACAACTCCCTTTTCACCATTAACCGTTACAGCACGTGCATACGGATCAGTGACTTCCTTCCACTGTTCATTGCTTCTTACTTTATACGTATACACTAGGCCGTCTTGGTCACCCTCTAACTTTGCTGCCCACGTTCCCTTCTCAGAACGCTCCATCAGCATTTCTTTCCCGCTTTCTTCCTCTTGTTCGTATAGTACTAATCTCACTTCTGCTGCAAGAGGCGCCCATAAACGAAAGACAGTTGCCTGTTCATGATACCGATTACCTAAATCCTCACCATCATAATAAAAGAGGCGGTCAATCTCCTCTGCGGTGCTCCTTGTCTCTATATATGAGTGCTGGTTGATATGCTCGATAACGAAGACCTCCTTCGACAAAATTCCCGTTATACTTTTTCCACATTTCCAGCATTTTCAAACAAGATAATGAGCGCATGTTGGAATCGTTACTCTAATAAGCTTATGTAAGATGAAAGCTGCATATTCACATCCATAAGCCATAAGTAACAGGTAGATGAATTTTCCGAAAAATCTAATATGATGGTTAATAAGCCTCTCTCTCTCATTCACAAACCATCTTTTTTATGGTATGAATAGAGAAAAGTAAAAAGGAGATGTCAAGATGAATAAGGAAACCCTCGACTATAAAATCGCCGACGTCAAAGCCGAATTTGTACGCTTACAAGATGATATGGAAAAATTGGATTCTGTAAATGGAAACAGCGGCCCAATTGAAAAACAACTAGACAGGCTTCAGGACGAACTAAAGGCCCTTTATCAGCAGCGATTAGACGTTGATGAAGAATAAATCTACAACAAAATAGGGGCTGAGCTATTTGGATCTGGAAGCCGTGCCTTTGGGTTTCCTTCCCCAAATAGTGATGTTTGCTGCCCTGCCATAAAAAAACAGCTCACATATCTGTGAACTGTTTTCCTAACTTATTTCAAGGCTTCGTGAACCTTTAGCTGTTTACCTTTTATGGTTGTATTTTTCATAGCTTTTAACACTTGCGGTCCTTTTCCATTAAGGATTTCAACATATGAGACAGTATCCTGAATGGTGATGATCCCAATATCTTCAGCTGAAACGCCATTAATCTTAGCGATGGTTCCCACGAAATCAACAGCACGGATTTTCTTTTTCTTGCCTCCATTAAAATAGAGCTTCATGATTTGACTATTTAACTGGTCACTTTTAGACTTTTTAATAGTTGGCTGAGCAGCAAGTTTCTTTTCAAAATCAGCCTGGCTGTTGTTTTTCTCTTCGTTAGAAGGAGCCTTCATTCTTGGGATATTAAATCCTATATAACTTTCTATTTCACTTAAGAATTTATCCTCAAATGGGGTAACCAACGTAATGGCCTTCCCTTTTTTACCGGCACGGCCAGTTCTGCCTGTTCGGTGTACATAGCTTTCCTTTTCTAATGGCAGATCATAATTAATGACATGTGTGATGCTGTCAATATCTATGCCTCTTGCTGCCACATCTGTGGCCACTAGATAACGGAATTCTCCCCGCTTGAATTCATTCATGACATCCAATCTTTCCTTTTGCTCCATTCCACCATGAATCTTATCCACTGGGTAATTCAAATCCGCAAGATCATCACACAGCTGATCAACACGATCCTTAGTACGGCAAAAAATAATGCAGCTATCCGGATTTTCTACCACCATTAGATTGTGAAGTAAGGCTGTTTTATCACTATCTCCAGCTTCCAAAACATAGTGATCAATTTTATCCGTTGTTAAACCCGTTGCTTTTATTTCAATATCCGTAGAGTTGTTCATATGCTTATTTGATAATTTTTTTATATCTTCAGGAAGGGTAGCTGAGAACAGCATCGTCACCCGTTTTTTAGGCAGTTCATGGATAATTGCTTCTACTTGATCAATAAAACCCATGTTCAGCATCTCATCTGCCTCATCAATTACTAGATAACTCAAACGATCTAAAGCTAGCGTTCCCTTCTCAATATGGTCAAGGACGCGGCCTGGTGTACCAACCACTACATGGCTCTTTTGTTTTAACTCAGCTGCCTGTGGAGCAAATGGTTGTTTACCATAAACAGCCGTTGCTTTTATACGTTTATAACGCCCGATATTCGTGATATCTTCCTTCACTTGAACTGCCAGTTCACGTGTTGGTGATAAAATTAAGGCTTGAGGTTTATTTTCTGCCCAATCCACCATTTCACAAATAGGAATCCCAAATGCCGCTGTCTTCCCACTGCCCGTTTGTGATTTTACAACCAGATCTTTTTTCTTCAGGGCAACCGGAATCACTTCGTTTTGTACCTCTGTTGGCACAGTAAACCCTAAATCCTCGAGTGCACGTACAATTTCATCACTTAATGCGTAATCTGTAAATTTTCTTTTCGTCATATAGCTGCCTCATTTATTGTATAGTATCGTATTTCCTAACCCATGTCCGTTCTACTTATATTATATCCAACTTCCCATTATACTCGAAAACGAACCATAATGAGATTTTTACGAGAAACAAAGGGAATGATAAAACAATCATCAGTCTATATTCACAGGAAAACATGCCTACATACCCACCATTTATCTCTTTGTAATGAATTATCTACGAAAATTGTTTCACGTGGAACGCACTCTTTCTATACCCTATTTATTTGTGTACCCATTCATCCGAACGGATGCAGATAAGTAAGCTAAAACTACTTTCTTAAAAAAAAAATTACATTAAACTCTTATTTTCATTTATTATTGGGTAAATACCACTAGTAAGAGTATTTATCTATAATTATTTTTATTTCTAACATATATCAAGGAGGAAATCATGAGGAAATTTCGACAACCGTTAATGATCGCATTAATGACCTTATTACTATCATTCATAGCTCCATTCGCTCAAGCAGCAACAACCGACGAAAAGACCTATCAAATTGCTACAGATATTACTTTTGCACCATTTGAATTTCAAGAAACAAACGGTGAGTATGTCGGTATTGATATCGATTTACTCAACGCGATCGCTGAAGATCAAGGATTTAAAGTAGAAATTAAGCCCTTAGGGTTTAATGCTGCCGTACAAGCTCTTGAATCCAAGCAGGTAGATGGCGTCATTGCTGGTATGAGTATCACCGATGAACGGAAAAATAAATTTGATTTCTCTGATCCATATTTTGATTCTGGTGTGGTCATGGCCGTTAAAGAAGGCAATGACAAAATAAAAGAATATAAAGATTTAAAAGAAAAAAAAGTCGCGGTTAAAACAGGTACAGAAGGTGCAAGCTTTGCTACCAGTATTAAAGATAAATACGGTTTTAAAATTGTCACATTCGATGATTCAGCCAATATGTATGATGATGTAAAAACAGGTAATTCTACTGCTGTTTTTGATGATTATCCAGTTCTTGCTTACGGAGCTAACCAAGGTAACGGACTTGAACTAGTTACGGAGAAGGAATCCGGCGGCTCATATGGTTTTGCCGTTTCTAAAGGACAAAATCCCGAGCTTATTCAGCAATTTAATGAAGGGCTAAGTAATTTAAAAGAATCAGGTGAGTACGACAAGATCTTAGACACGTACCTATCAGCACCTAAAAGCGATGAAGATAAAGGGGTTCTCGGTTTAATCAAATCGAGCTATCCAAGTCTGTTAAAAGGGTTAGGCATGACATTGATGCTGACGGTTGTTTCGTTGATTATCGCTTCCATACTCGGAATTGTATTCGGTTTGTGCCGAGTTGCTAAAAATAAAGCGTTAAATATACTGGGCAGTATTTATGTGGACATATTCCGTGGAACACCGCTGATTGTACAAGCGTTCTTCTTCTACTTTGGTGTTCCTGCTGCACTTGATTTCCGTATTTCAGCAATTACAGCAGGTCTATTGACCCTTAGCTTAAATGCTGGGGCCTATATGGCTGAGATTGTCCGCGGAGGTATTGAATCTGTAGATAAGGGCCAGATGGAGGCTGCACGCAGCTTAGGTCTTCCTTACAAAAAAGCAATGGCAAAGGTTGTTCTTCCTCAAGCCATTACGTTAATGATTCCTTCTTTCATTAATCAATTTATCATCACATTGAAAGATACTTCTATTCTCTCGATCATAGGAATTAATGAATTAACTCAAAGCGGTAAGATCATTATCGCCAGAAATTTAGAATCATTTAATATGTGGTTAATCGTTGGGTTAATGTACTTTATTATTATCATGATTTTAACAAAAGTATCGCAGCGTTTAGAGAGGAGAATCCAGAATGGCAAAGCTTAAGGTCAATCAACTGAAAAAATCATATGGTTCATTAGAAGTACTCAAGGGCATTGATCTTGAGGTACAGGAAGGTGAAGTTGTTTGCCTAATTGGTCCCTCTGGTTCAGGAAAAAGCACCCTTTTACGCTGTATGAATTTATTAGAGGAAGTAAATGGCGGAGAAGTGATGATTGATCATACACTGCTGACAGATAAGAAAGTCAATATTAATAAAGTTCGAGAAAATATTGGAATGGTTTTTCAGCATTTTAACTTATTCCCTCATTTATCAGTTCTAGATAATATCACACTTTCTCCAATAGAATTAAAGAAAAATACAAAAGCAGAGGCCAAAGAAATTGCATTGAAATTACTGGATCGCGTTGGTCTGGCAGATAAAGCGAATGCAAGACCTGCTCAACTATCCGGCGGACAAAAACAACGTGTCGCCATCGCAAGAGCCTTGGCCATGAATCCTGATATTATGCTGTTTGACGAACCAACAAGTGCCTTAGATCCAGAGATGGTCGGAGAAGTTCTGGCAGTTATTCAACAATTGGCAACTGAAGGCATGACAATGGTCATCGTTACACATGAAATGGGATTTGCCAGGGAAGTCGCCAACCAAGTCATCTTTATGGATGGCGGATTGGTTGTTGAAAAAGGCACACCTGCAGAAGTGTTTACCAACCCTACACATCCAAGAACACAAGACTTCTTGGATAAAGTTTTATAAAAGATTACCTTACTAGTAAACGCTGGAGTTCTCTTACTTCAGCGTTTTTGGTTTGGATGCTAAGAATATTGCATGTAGGTAATTACCTATTGTATTGTTAAAGAAGATAAATAGCGTATATGCCTCTTCTCTTCATGGAAAGGCAGTAAACTCTAAAATAAGGAAGTGTCCATGCTTTGAGAATTAATAAATTTATAAGCGAATCTGGAAAAGCCTCCAGACGCGGAGCAGATAAATTAGTCAGTGAAGGCAGAGTAACGATTAATGGAAAAACTGCTAAAATAGGTGATCAAGTGGAACCTGGAGATGATATTCGCGTCAGCGGAGCCCAAATCGGTATTGTGAAAAACAATGTCTATATTGCGTTAAATAAACCTGTAGGTATCACGAGTACATCAGAAAAAAAAGTTAAAGGGAATATAATTGATTTAGTCAATCATCCTCTGCGCATATCACATATTGGACGCCTTGATAAGGAGTCAGAGGGATTAATTCTCCTTACGAATGATGGGGATATCGTAAATGAAATCTTAAGAGCTGAAAATAAGCATGAAAAGGAATATATTGTTTCAGTAGACAAGCCCATAACACCAGAATTTTTAGAGAAAATGGCTTCTGGTGTAAAAATCCTTGATACGATAACGTTACCGTGTGAGGTTACGCAACTTTCCAAATTTGATTTTAAAATTATCCTCACTCAAGGATTAAATCGTCAAATTCGCCGCATGTGTGCCGAACTAGGGTATGAAGTGTATCGTTTACAGCGGGTAAGGATTATGAATATACAGCTTGGCAGTCTTCCAGTTGGTCAATGGCGTGATCTGACAAAAAAAGAACGTAATCAACTATTTGAGGATTTAAACTACGAACCAAAAGAGTGGTAAACCTATTTTTTATGGAAATATTATCATCTCCAATTCTTGATTTTATAAAAGCTATCGGCAATACTAAAGAGGAACAACTTTAAACGAAGGAGATGTAAATAATGCTAATCGTAACCAATCGAATCAAGGTAAAAAAAGGCATGGGTGCAGTTATGGCTCCAGGGTTTACAGCACCTGGCCCGCTGGATACAACTGAAGGCTTTGTAAAAGTAGAAGTCCTTTTAACACAAAATCTTGAAGACTATGATGAATTAAATGTAAATATGTACTGGGAAAACCTTGATAACTTTACTGCATGGAGAAATAGCGATGCCTTTAAAGCGGCTCATAAACGTCCTGAACCAAGTGCAGACGAAGTTAAAAAGGAATCACCTATTATAGGCAGTGAACTAATTACCTATGAAGTGGCCGCAGTTAAAGAAGCAATCTCTAAATAAATCAACATAAAGAGGCGCACTCATCTGCAGCCTCTTTTTTTCCCCCTAATATCCTATTCATTAATCTTTTTTCATTTGTACACTTGTTGGTCACATCAACATAGTATTCTTTGGGTATACCAAATTAGGAGGTACTACAAATGAAAAAAACTCGGATGACCGCAGCTATTTTGGCACTCTCTCTTTCCACATTTATTATTACTACTCCCGCTCAGGCAGCAACAACTCAATCTCAAAATACTGAGACCACACAAACCGTACAATCAACAAAAGATAAATTCTATGTTGCCGGTTTTACACAAAAGGAATTCAACACTTATTTTATTAACTTACAAAAAGCTGTAGCTAAAAATGATAAAAAAGCCGTATCTAAACTCGTTTATTACCCGCTGAATGTGAATAGCAATGGAAAAACAAAAGTCATCAAAAATCAAAAACAGTTTATTAAAGAATACAAGACCATCATGACAAAAAAGGTAAAAAACTCTGTTCTCAAACAAAAACCAGATAAAGTATTTGTGAACTATAAAGGTGCAATGACTGGGAGCGGCGAGGTTTGGATTAGTAAATTCAATAAGAAGCTCGGGATCTATGGCATTAACAAATGATATCGTTTCCTTAATCCTTATTGCCCCGTTATAATTGGGCAATAAGGATTTCTTGGGATAAAGAGGTGAACCTTTTTTGAAACATAACCTATTATTGGTCGAAGATGAAGCGCTCGTCCGTGAAATTGTGACTGACTATTTTGAAAATGAACATTGGACTATCTATGAAGCAGAAACTGGGGTACTGGCATTAGATCTTTTCGAGCAACATTCCATTGATTTGGTCATCTTGGATATTATGCTCCCCGAATTAGATGGGTGGACGGTTTGCAAGCAAATTAGAAAGTCTTCTGACGTGCCCATTATCATGCTGACCGCCAATGGGGAAGATGACGATAAGGTGTTAGGATACGAGCTCGGCGCTGATGATTATGTGACAAAGCCCTTTAGTCCAAGGGTATTAGTTGCACAGGCTAAGGCTTTGTTAAAACGAGCAGAAGGAAGAATAAGCGGGGAAGAATTTTTGCTGCAGTTCGGTTCGTTAGAATTGAACACCAAGTCCTACTCCGTAACGATTGCCGGAGTAGACATAGACTTATCGCCGAAAGAATATGATTTGCTTATCTATCTAGTCCGAAATAAAGGAATCGTTCTTTCAAGAGATACTATTTTAAATGCCGTTTGGGGATTTGATTATTTTGGGGATATTCGAACCGTTGATACTCATATAAAAAAGTTGCGGGCTAAATTAGGCATTGAAAGTGAAAGAATTGTTACTGTTATTCGTGCGGGCTACCGATTTGAGGCAGAAAAATGAAGAAAAGCTCTGTTGTTCTAAAGCTATTTATGGTTACACTTATCTGTTTTTCCCTCTTTTATTCTCTTCTTCTGCTCAGCCAAGTTTTATTTTTCGAGAAATTTTACTTTGAAAATAAGATCGGCCAATTAAGTAAAAACCTAAAAACACTCGGTCCTATTCTCTCGAAGCACGCGGAAGATGAAGGCAAGACAGCTGAATTAACAGGAGAATTTATGAACCAAAATAATGCAGCACTTTCCCTGCTAAATAAGGATTTTACCAACCAGCCTTTATATTCCTATCGGATCGAACTGCTGGCAGACGGTGAGAACAAGACCATATTACTTTCTGGAGAGGGCATTCAATTAAATGATGTACCTAGCCAGATTAAACATGGGGATAGTCTACGTGTTGACGGATTCTATCTGGACGAAGCAGAAACCATTATTCAACCTGTTACGCTGTCTGCCCCGTCTACTGTGCCGCCAGAGCAAGAATTAGTAACGATTGAGGGCACGGTGACTAATTATACACTACCTAAAAACCGATCGTTTAACGCATACTTTCAGGATAGTTTAAACCAAGAAATCTTACGCAGCTGGATGAATATAATGCCCGACAAAGATTCGTTGAATAATGAAACGATTCAATACAAATGGACCGATCAATGGAGCGGTATCCCCTATATTCTGCTTATCCAGAAAATTAGACTTAACGGAGATCCCTATTATCTAGCTGCCTCCACAACGCTTCAGCCAGTGGATGAAGCGGTCGAAACCATTCAACACTATTTTCTGTATTTTGCAGCTTTCGGCATTATCCTGCTTGTTATTATTTCAGGCTTTTACTCACGTATTCTATCTAAACCGTTAATATCTTTGAGCCAAACCGCACGACGTATGGCTGATCTCGATTTTTCTATCAAGACTCCTTCTCATTCAACTGATGAATTCGGGGCTCTCTCCGCTAGTCTTCAGAAGATGTCCGATAACTTGAAAGCGACATTAGAAGAGTTAGAGACTGCTAATCGACAGCTGCATAAGGATATGGATAAAAAACAGGAACTCTTACAGCTGCACAAAGAATTCACCGGTAATGTCTCACATGAATTAAAAACGCCGCTTGGAATTATCAAAGGATTTGCAGAGGGACTTCAAGATGGAGTAGCTGAACATAAAAAAGAACGCTACCTCTCTCATATCCTGCATGAGATCGATCATATGAATGAAATCATCATGGACTTACTTTTGTTATCAAAATATGAGGCGGAAGCTGTTCAGCTTCATATAAGGTCCTTTTCCGTCAGTCACTTAATCAACCTTGTACGCGATACATTCATTCAACAACTTGCTCAGAAATCCCTAGAGGTTGTGATCACCAATCATACACATGGAATTGTCCAGGCTGATCAAAAAAGAATCGAACAAGTTCTCGTCAATCTGTTAAGCAATGCCATAGCCCATGCCTCTCCTCCGTCATCCATCTATGTCACTCTATTACACATAGCAGATGAAATTGAGATTCGTATTAAAAATAAAGGCGAACGAATTCCTATCAACCAATTGGAGCGGATTTGGGAAAAATTTTACCGAATCGAATACTCGAGAAGCCGTAAATCCGGAGGTACCGGTTTAGGTCTGGCTATTGTCAGTCAAATCTTACATCTTCATGGCCGATCTTTTGGGGCAGAAAACACAGCCGATGGAGTCGTCTTTTTCTTTAGATTAAAAGAAAGCGAGAGGGATACAAATGAATAGTAACATCAAACTCTATCTAGTATTCATGTCTCTTTTTATCGTCCTGACAGCCTGCAGCCAAGATCAACGTGCAGAACCGCCTAAAGATGAAGATACAACTGACATAAAGGAATCGGAAAGTGAACAGCAAGAGAACGAAGAAAATGATAAAGAAAGCGATGGAAATCTAAAAGATAAGGATCATGATAATGAAATTGATTCTGCAAAAGAACAAGTTCTCATGATCATTGACCAAACTCAGGAGGAACCACCTGATCAGTTTTATTTTTCAGTTAAGAAGCTGCCAGATGGATACAGTCTTGCTAAGATGGCCTGGGATTCAAACCATGATGTTACGAATACTACCCAAGAAGCCATCAGGAATGGCGGAACAGGCAATAAGGGCTTTTATATCAGCGGTAATGGACAATTCATGGGATTTTCCTATGATCCCTCATGGAAGGGAGAAACAGGAGTAGTCATTTTCTATTTCGAAAATGAGGCAAAAGAACAAGTTACATGGCAGAAAACCATCACGCTTCTATAAAGAAAAACCCGGAAAGTCTCAATTATGAGTCTCCGGGTTCCCTTTAACTAACCAGTTCTATTCGTTTAGATAAAACCAAGCATATTGTGCATAGAGCTCTGCTCCAACCACGAGTGCATCCTCATCAATATTAAATCTGCCGTGGTGATGAGACCATTCTGTATCTTTTTCATGGTTTCCGCAGCCGACTAACGCGAAGCAGCCTGGAACTACATCTAAATAGAAACTAAAATCTTCGCCGCCCATCGTAGGCTTTTCATCATATATACTATCTTCGCCAAACGCTTCAGAAGCAACCTTCTGCACGAGCCTTGCACTATATGTATCATTACTGACAGCTTGTGTACCTCTGATATATTCCACTTGAGCCGTTGCACCATATATGCTTGCTGTCTGTTCAGCATACCGCTTGAGCTGTTTTTCAATATGAATACGTGTATCATTGTCAAAGCATCGTACAGTACCCTCTATTAAAGCATTTTCAGCAATAACGTTAAAACGCGTTCCAGCTACCATCTTCCCAACCGTTAGAACAGCAGGTTTTTGCGGATCAATTGTTCTTGATACGACCGATTGAACATTCATCACAAATGAAGAAGCAACAACCGCTGCATCTATACAATCTTGTGGAATTGCTCCATGTCCGCCTTTGCCTTTAAATGTGACATTGAAGATATCCGCTGATGCAAATGAAGGCCCCGGATTACACGAAACTTTTCCAGTCGGCATCTGAGACCAAATATGCAGACCAAAAACATTGTCTACTCTCTCCATGGCTCCTTGTTTAACCAACTCTTTAGCACCAGTTGCCACTTCTTCAGCAGGTTGAAATACCAAACGAACGCTGCCAGGAAGCTCATCCTTGATTTCGTTTAACACCTTAGCCGCTATAAGAAGCATCGAAGTATGGGCATCATGACCACAGGCGTGCATTTTTCCCTTTTCTTTCGAAGCGTATGGCAGGTCTGTATTTATTTCTTCTACAGATAAAGCGTCCATATCTCCCCTTAACGCAACTATTTTTCCTTTAAGACCCCCTTCGATGGTGGCAATTACTCCTGTTGGATTCGTTTTACGATAGGGAATCCCTAAGTTTTCTAAATACGAACAAATAAATGCTGTAGTATTTACTTCTTGCCAGGAAAGCTCCGGCTCACTATGTAACTTACGGCGAAGAGCAGTTAATTCTTCTGTGTGTTCTAGTATCGATTTTGTTATCGTTTTATGATTCAAGTGAATCAACCCCCATAATAAGTTACAGTTTCATATTTTCCGAGTATTAGTAAATTTACACAGTCCTTTTTTAAGTTATAAAAATCCAACAAAGATCCCCGCTAATACAACCGAAACCATTGTAACCGAGATAAACCCTCCAACAAGCATAGGTGGAAGCATTTGACTAGTCAGCATGTCTTTTTCTTCATCATCGGTAGTCAGAGCTTTAATGACTTCGTTGGTGATGATGTAGTCAGCCGGAAAACCGTAGAGAGCTGTTAAGGATACGGCAAATGCCATTTCTTTACTTACCTTTAATATCCTCCCGATTATGTATGAAAAGATATACATACCTATTACACCTAAAATAATACAACCCACTAGTGGATATAAGATTTCGAGCATCATACTAGGCGTAGCACTTTTTAAACCATCGAAGATATAAAGCATCAAAGCCATGATAGCAAACCCGAATCCATTTGCTTTTTGCAGTGTATGCTTTTCTAAGAACCCAATACTTCTGCCAATAACCCCAAATAATAAACAGAGAACGAAGGGACTTATGGTAACGAGTGGATCTACTAAGGTAGAAATGAGATAAGCAAGATAGCCAACGAAAGCAAGCCTTAAAAATTTAAAGAAATCCGTATTGTACTTTTCAGGCAGCTTTTTAAATAAAGAAAGCTCCGACTTTTCTGCTGAAACAGAGACGGCTGTTTCCTTCCTGACCAGCTCGCCGCTGCGGTATTCACTTAGCAGCCTTTTCCCTTCTTTTTTTAGGACGATTGATGTCAGCGGATACCCTGCAAATCCCTGCATTACGTATATGACGATAGCAAAAATAGCTAAACTATCAAGACCAGCATTTGCTGCCCCTTCCGACATGATTAGTGCAGATACTAAACCACCCACTAAAGGCGGAATAGCTACGATAATTGTTTCTACTCCAAAAAGGAAAGTCCCAGCCGTAAACAATACAACGATTATTCCTAGTATTCCTGAAAGGGAGATTAAAATAGTTTTCCATTGTTTTATTAGTTCTTGAATAGAAAGCAGCGTACCCATATTCGTAATTAATAAGTAAATTAACATGGTTGCCACAACTGGCGGAACACCCGCTATTTCCACAATATCTTTTGGGAAAAACGTCCAATATCCTAGCAAAAATAAAACTGCACAGATAAAAACCGATGGGACGATAGCTTTTGTCCGAACAGCCACAACTTCTCCAATAAATAATATTAAAACCATAATGACTAAAGCTAACATCTGTGACATAAGAATATCTGTGCTCCTTTTTATGAAATTTAGTTATTTTAATATACTAGCACTTACTAATCTAAATTAAAAGATAATTCTGTATATACAGAAAAATTGTTGTTTCATCAAAAAAACACGATGGGAGATTCAGTTATGAACCCTCCATCGTGTTTTCTTCAGTGAAGTCTGCATTTACTTTTCTTTAACTATGGTAATCTCCCAAGTGCTTCCCGTTCCAATCTTATATGTCTTCGCAAAAGAAGCTTGGTTAAGTGCAATCCCCATATTATCAAGTGAATTGACATAAATTAGCGCTTCCCCTAACGAACTATCAGCAAAGGATCTTCCATATGTCATAGAATGAGCATAGACCTGTTGATTCCCGCTTTCTATCTCAACAGTGACCTTCTCGCCAATCTCAACCTCTAATTGGTTAAATATACTTCGAGGGATATTTGTCCATAGATTACCGAAGCGTATATCGAGAATTTCAATAATCCCTGTAATACGATTATTACTTAGATATGAATCAACAAGTGGGAATTCCACTAGCGAATTAACCGAAACTTCAGGACCTACCTCTTCAAACTCAATGACACCTGCTGCAAGCCTAGCGCCCGTATATGCATATACGTCACGGCCATGAAACGTATAGGACTCACCAGAACGCGGCAGACGATTAACTGTCTCATCTATCATGCGGACAGCTGTGATTCCAACCTTTTTCTTTAGATGGGTGAGTGTTCCGTTATCTGGTGTCACAATATATTGTTCATCCGTTGTCTTGACGACAATACTTCGGCGGTCACAGCCTACTCCTGGATCAACAACTGAAACAAAAACCGTACCGTTAGGCCAATATGGTACAGTCTGTAACAGACGATAGGACCCTTCCCAAACGTTAAACGGGGGAATATCGTGGGTAATATCACTGATTTTCAGTTCTTTATTTACTGATAAAGCCACCCCATACATTGCACTAACTGCACCATCACTAATTCCAAAATCTGACTGAAAAACCAATAGATTAGTCATTATTTACCTCCATCTGAAAGGGTCTTTATTGCGTCATCTTATAAAATAAAAACACCTTATCCTTAATCAAAACATAAAAAGGACTGGTGTTATTTATGGTTTCTTTTAAATGGAGACAAAACTATTCATCTAATCTATTAAGATAAATCTTTATATTAATAATATTCTAACTTTTCACCTCTTGGTAAGTCAATGAAAAAAAAGCATGGTCGAAGTTGGTACTTCAATCCACGCTTTTTACCCATATCCTAAATGCTTAGTTTGCTTCCGCTTTTTTCATTTGCTTACTACGAAGCTGTCCGCAAGCTGCATCGATATCCGTACCATGCTCCTGACGAATTTTGCAGTTTACGCCTCTTTTTTTCAATGTATCATAAAACGCTAGAACTGATTCTTGGTCACTGCGTTGATACTGACTATGTTCATCAACTGGGTTATAGGGAATCAGATTAACATACACACGCTGTTTTTTATTATCTAGAAGATCGGCAAGCTGCTCAGCTTCTTCTGGGTGATCGTTTAAATCCTTCAATAAAATATATTCAATCGTGATTCTACGATTTGTCTTAGCTAAGTAATAATCAAGTGCTTCCATCAGTTTTTCAATTGGAAATGCACGATTGATTTTCATAATTTTCGTTCTCAGCTCATTATTCGGTGCATGAAGTGAAATCGCAAGGTTAACCTGCAGTTGGGCATCCGTAAATTCATACAGCTTGTTAGCCAAACCGCTCGTGGACACCGTAATCCTTCTTGCAGCAATTGCTAAGCCTTTTCGGTCGGTCACAACATGAATGAAATCCAGCATATTTTCAAAGTTATCAAATGGCTCGCCAATGCCCATTACAACAATATGACTGACGTGCTCATCCTGTTCTTTTTTATCCAAATAAAGTTGTACATTCATAATCTGTTCAACAATCTCTCCGCCCGATAAGTCGCGGTTCTTGGCTAATAATCCGCTCGCACAGAAGCTGCAGCCAATATTACATCCAACCTGCGTCGTCACACAAACAGAGAGACCATATTTATGTTTCATTAGAACTGTCTCAATTAAATTGCCATCCTTCAGCTTAAATAAAAACTTAACCGTTCCATCCGCAGATTCCTGCTTAACATGCTCTGTCAGTGTTTGAATGGAAAAGTTATCAGCCAACACCTGAATACAGTCAGTATTTACATCAGTCATTTCACTGAAATCAGTTGCCCGCTTCCGATATAGATAGTCCCAAACTTGTGTCGCTCTATATTTTTTATGTCCGTGTTCCATTAGCCACTCGGTCAGTTGTTCAAATGTTAATCCATAAATGGACTCTTTCCTCATTCCTTAACCCTCTTCTCATATTGATAACTTTTCTACTATTACTATTACTCATTCAGCATAAATTAGCAATCCTTCAGATCCTGATTTACTTGTAAGGATTCACCATTATTGTTCTATGATACCTTACAAAACAATTCATAAAAAAACAACCCAACTACGGCAAGTAAGTTGAGGAGATTCCTTCTGCTTTTCTTTTATTTTCTTCCTATATATAAAAAAAGACAGGCAACCTTTGCAGGTCCGCCTGTCCTTTGTTTGTATCACTCTGCTCGATGTCTTCAATTAACCTAGATTTCTCCATTCGCCAGCCAAGGCAGAAATCCATCAAGAAAACGTTCAGTCGCGGGCATGAAGTATGATCCAAAATGATAATCAGGATCTAACGTGGTAATAATCCATGTGCCACCTGTGCTGACTTTATCTAGATACATGACTGAACCGCCGTCTTCTGTTGCGATTAACGTTTCTGTTCCCGCAACCGGCCAGAAAACCCCATGTTGATGCCATGTAGCGTCTGATAACGTGATGTAATTAAATAGGTCGTTTTCTGGTGAAGCCAATACCAACCCGCTTTTAGCACCTTTTTCCTTCCACCACCAGAAGTTTGTTTCTCTTTCTTCCCATTTTTGATTAGGCAGCCATTCCCAAGGCTGTGGGCCGAATGCAACCACAATTCCACCTTGCTCCGCATAAGCATGAATTTTTTCTTTTGCTTGAAGGAGTAATGTTTCATTCATCTGAGATGGAACGAGCAACACATCAAAATGATTGATTGGCGTTTCTAAAAAGTTTGGAAAGTAAATAAGCTCTGCAAGGTACTGATTATATTTGGGTTCATTAAAGGTTCGATAATGTGAGGCGTTACCACTATAAACTACAGCTATTTTCCTCATTGTTTTTCTCCCCTTATTGACTCAAATTCATCTTGTACCCATTGAAGAAGCTGTGTACTTATACGGTCAGTTGATTTATTTTGCATCCGATGAGAAAAAAGATCCCGCCCAGCATGAACTAAAATGGTTCCTCTGGTCGTGTTTCGATCGATATAGGTAATCGGCATCCCTGGAAGGTTAAGCAGGACTTCAGCCTGACTTGGAACGGGTGAATGTGTGCCTCGTGCAAAAAAGCCGGCAACCCCTTTATTAAAAGTCATATCTTCTGGCTCTACACCTTCAAATATCGGATGCTCTATTGCTTTTGAAATGGTATAATCCGCAAAACTATTGATGGTTTTCGGCGTAAAGAGTGAACAGCCCGGCAGCCATTCTTTGAATAAGTGTCCACAAAAAATAACTACCCTTCCTTTCTCTAAAAAGGAAGCAATCTTCTCTTTATGTATATAGAGGTATTCTTGATCAATAAAGTCATGAAAGAATAGACATTTAAATGGTTCTAAGTCTACCTTATCAAACATGTACTGATCAATTTGTGTAAAGTTTTCTTGTATAAATGAATTAGTACGATTCTGTAATCCAAATGCATGACCTGGATCTAAATATAAGATATCTCTAAGCTGCGTCAACATACATCCTCCAATCAGTAATGGGCTATTTATCTTTACTATGTTAATTCTATTATGAAACATACCTACACTTGTTGTGATTATGCACGACAAGCATTATTATTGTAATATAGAAAAACAATTGACCAAAAATATTTATTCCTGTAAATTAGTATATGATGATGAAAATCATTATCATTTAGAATTCTAACAGAGTGAGGTAAGAAAATGAAGAGGAAATTTATTATATCCACCGCATCTCTACTGTTTTTGTTAGCAGGCTGCAGCGATGCAGATACATCTAAAGATCTTGAACCAACCAAAGAATCAAAGTTAGTAGTTGATGAATTAGATCGTGAGGTCACGATCCCTTCAAAACTCGACTCTGTCGTAATGGGAAGTATTCTACCATACTTTTCAACATGGTATATCGCAACCAACTCTACAGACGAGATCACAGGAATTCATCCAAATTCATATAACGCAGCCTCACATTCAATTTTGAAAGATATATCACCATCCATTCTCGACGCTAAAACCAATTTTATTGAGAACGGCGAAGTAAATATTGAACAGTTGATGTCGCTAAATCCTCAAGTGTATTTTGAAATTGCTAACCAAGAGAAAACAATTAATAAACTTGAAGAGACAGGCATTACCACTGTAGCTCTAGATACAAATACAACTTCTTTAAATCCGCTTGATACATTAAATCGCTGGTTAACATTAACTGGTGAGATCACTGGAACAACGGATCGCCCTAATGAAATTATTAAAGAGGGTGAAGAAAACCAGAAAATGATTAATGAAACACTTGCTGAGGTGGATGAAAAAGAAAAGCCTCGGGTGATGGTCCTTCAATATCATAGTAATGGTGAAATATCTGTTGCTGGAACAGGTATGCATGGAAATCGCTGGTTAGATGCTACAGGTGGAATTGATGTTGCAGCTAAAGACATCGAAGGAATAAAAGCCGTAAACATGGAACAAATTTATAAATGGAATCCAGATATTATCTATATTACAAACTTCACCGAGACACAGCCGGATGATTTGTATAATAACACTTTTTCTAGTCAAGACTGGAGCCAAGTAAAGGCAGTTCAAGACAAAAAAGTATATAAAATGCCCCTTGGAATCTACCGCTGGTATCCACCAAGTGGAGATGCTCCTTTAATGCTTAAATGGATGGCTCAACATAACTATCCAGATCGTTTTGATTATGACATGGGTGAGGAAATTAAAGACTACTATTCACGATTCTATAATTATAAGTTGAACAATGAACAAGTTCAGCAAATCTTAAACCCTCCCTCAGAAGCAGCAAAATATTAAGTTAAAGGTGGCTTTCAAATGAAATCCAAGTTTATAAAATTTTCACTTTGGACGCTGCCCTTAATATTTGGTCTTATCTCGATTAGTATCGGACGTTTTGAAGTCGGTTTTATCGTACAGATCAAAATATTACTTTCACAGCTATTTCCTATTGAACAAACCTGGTCCGCTATGGAAGAAACAGTGGTCATGAATATAAGGTTACCGCGAATTTTACTTGCGATGCTTATTGGCGGCGGATTATCCATTGCGGGTGCAGCTTTCCAAGGAATGTTTGCTAATCCATTAGTCAGCCCTGACATTCTAGGTGTTTCGGCTGGAGCAGGGTTTGGTGCGTCCATTGGTATTTTATTATTTGGTACTGGGATTACCATGCAACTATTTTCTCTAGTAATGGGTATGGCAGCGATTGGATTCACATTCCTGATTGGCGGTTCTAAACGTGAAATGCCTATTTTTATGCTGGTCTTGGCAGGAGTCGTAACAAGTGCCTTATTTCAGGCTCTCATATCATTAGTCAAATTCCTAGCTGATCCCGAGGAAAAACTCCCATCCATTACCTACTGGCTGATGGGAAGCCTTGGAACAGCTAGTTATTCTGACTTATTTATAGGCGGACCACTCATTTTAACCGGAATTATCATATTATATGTTGTACGATGGCGGTTAAATATCTTATCTCTTTCTGATGAAGAAGCGAAGTCACTTGGGATATCAGTCATGAAAATGAAATGGCTCGTCATTATCGGCGCTACATTAATAACATCTGCAGCTGTTGCGATAGCTGGAATTATCGGCTGGGTTGGCCTGATCATTCCTCACATCGCTCGGATGCTTGTTGGCAGTAACAATCAATATGTATTACCTGCATCCGTCTCTATAGGTGCGATGTACTTATTGATGATTGATAACTTAGCGAGAAGTTTAACCTCAGCAGAAATCCCATTATCGATTTTAACAGCGATTGTCGGGGCACCTTTTTTCGCATATTTATTACGAAAAACAGGAGGCGGCTGGAATTGATCTCAATAAAAGATGGAAACTTTTTTTATCAAAAAGCAAAGAGCAAAGAGCAAACCTATTTATACAATAATGATATATCCTTTGACTTGCATCCTGGTGAAATCATGTCGATTCTAGGTCCAAATGGTGCAGGGAAAACAACCTTATTAAAATGTATTATGGGTCTCCTGAAATGGGAAAAAGGCGAAACATTATTAAATGGGAAACCACTTTCAACTCTACGTCAAAAAGAAGTATGGCGAACAATTGGGTATGTACCTCAGGCTTCCAAAATGACCTTTGGTTACTCGATCCTAGATCTAGTCACAATGGGACGTGCATTGTTAATTCATGCTTATGCACAGCCCACACAAGAGGACCGGCAAGCTGCGCTTGATGCGCTAGAACTTGTAGGCATTCAGCATCTAGCTGATCAGTCTTGTACAGCTGTCAGCGGCGGTGAGCTTCAGCTGGCATTGATTGCACGAACATTGGTATCAGATCCAAAAATTTTAATACTAGATGAGCCAGAATCACATCTAGATATTCAAAAGCAAAAAATCATCTTGCAGACCATTAAAAAGTTGGTCAAAGAACGAGACTTAGCTTGCATTATCAATACTCATTATGCGAATCATGCTTTTTACTTTGGTGATAAGGTACTTATGGTCGCTAAAAATAAACCTGTCATTACGGGCCCTGTTTCTGAAATTATGACAGAGGAAAACATCTTTCATTACTTTGATATTGAAGTGAAAAAATTGTTACATAGCGACAATGGTCAGGTATTTGAAACCATCGTCCCTAAATATTTTGGATTAGATAACAGTGACCGATGATTTCGGTCACTGTTTTTTTTATGCACTTTCCCTCCTCTATCACATTACTTCTATTTTTTTATTCCCCTCGACTTTTTTCATTACATACTTTATACCTATTTATTACAAAAAAAGAGGACATAAGGCGCAGAAACCAAAATAAGAATATAAACGTAAGATTAAAAACTGGTTATTAAAGGAAAATATATGGAAGGGTGATTTTTTGAGTACGAAAGGGTTTATGAGCGTCATTTGCTTATTGTTTATCCTAGCAGGATGCAGTGATACTGAACATAAAGACACAAAAGCAGTCAGCGCTCCAGAAAATAAGTATGAAAAACTAGTTAAGGAAAAAAACAAAGAACTAGCACAGGAACCAATTAAACAGATGAAAAATAGCGAAGGGGTTGTGTTAAAGCTAAAACAGCCTCTGTACAAAGAATTTGCCGTTAATGGTCAGTTGATTATTGAAGGAGAGATAGAAGAATCTTCAGAATTGAAATCTGATTATGTATGGATAAAGGCATTATCTGATGAACAAGAGCCCGCAGGAGGGCAACATGATTATTACACTCCCCTAAAAGACGGAAAATTTAAGCAAACGATTCATTTTTTTAATGGAGAAGGCATGTATGATTTCATTGTCCAGGTCCCAAGTAAAACCCGGGATAATTATTACTATCATGCTGCTTCTTTTTCCGTATTTAATGTTCATCCAGATTACCAGAGAGATGTGACCTTTACTCCGTTTGGACAAGAAAATCTAGTCACTCTGGATGTTGAAAACGGATTTCAAAAGGCAGACGGAATTTTTAAGCTTACAGGCCATTTAGAGCAGACAGCAGGCAAAGATGAAGTAATGGTCGCACTAACTAAAGAAGGAGAGACTTAGAAAAATACCTTTGCAGTGAAGGATGGACGAATTGATTACGATATTCCTTTGTTTTATGGAAAGGGACTGCATAAACTAGAGGTATTACTTCCAGACGATATTCGTGATAATTACTACCTGCCGGTCACAACCCTTTTAATTGATAATCAATCAAGTACTGTAATGAAACCGATAGAGTATTATTCTAAAACAATGATTGAAAGAGGATTTAACCTAGATGAACCTAAATTTGGCGGAAGTGAAACCGATCAAACCTTTCAAATAAAAGGTTCATTTGATTCCAGTGCAGAATTAGCAGCAAAAACGGATCATCTGTATATATCTACAGTAAAAGGTGATGACCACGCATTAGATGTGATTCCCGTTGAGGATTTTTCTTATGACGACTCTTTTTATTTACGATTCGGACCAGGCACGTATGAAGTGACGGTAAGTGTGCCTGAAATAACAGAGAAAAAGACGAATTACTTCCGCTATTTTAGTGTAGCGCAATTTGAGGTAGACTCTACAGAAGCGAGTGATCAGCGTGACCTCCTTCCCTCGCGAGGTGTCCAATCAAATGATGCGAAAATTATTAAGCTAGCTGAATCAATTGTAAAAGGAAAAAAATCTGAACGTGAAAAATCAAAAGCAATCTATGATTATGTTGCTAAAAACATTGCGTACGATGTAGAAAAATTTAAGACAAATGACTTCAATTGGGATGACAGTGCGCTAAAAACGCTTCAACTAAAGGATGGCGTTTGCCAAGACTATGCTTATCTTGCTATTGCACTCCTGAGAGCCAATCATATTGAAGCGAGGTTCGTCGAAGGCTACGCACCCCAGAAACATGCCTGGGTTGAAGCGAAAATTGATGGTAAATGGCTGACTATGGATCCAACATGGGGGGCAGGATATATTCAAAATAATGTTTTTGTAAAAAAATATACCGATACGTATTTTGATCCAAATATGAAAGAATTCAAAAAAACCCATAAACGTACCGGAATCTCTTATTAGAATAATAATTCAAGGAAGAATAATGAAACACTCAGGCGGCTCCGTTGGCAGCCGTCTTATTTTTTTTCGAGGGTCGTTACTTATCATGGCAACATGATTCATAGTAAACTTAGCTGATACGGCCTTCAAACATACGAATGAGGTGATGACATGAGAATAGCTATTATTGGATTAGGTGATATTGCTAAGAAAGCCTATCTGCCTGTCCTTTCTCAAAAAGAAGGAATTGAACTAGTACTGTGTACAAGAAATGCAGCCACATTAGACGAATTAGCAAGAAAGTATAAGATTAAAGAAAGTGTTCAAACGGTAGAACAACTTCTACAAAAGAACATTACGGCAGCTTTTGTGAGTACGGCTACAGAAGCACATTTTGAAACTGCAGAACAGTTACTTAAGAATGGAATACATGTATACATAGACAAGCCTATCTCCATGAATATAAATGAAACACAAAAAATCGTTAATCTCTCAAAAGAAAGCGGAAAAATCGCCATGGTTGGCTTTAATCGGCGATTTATTCCAAGGGTCAGCGAACTGAGAAACAGCGGCAAACCAAGCTTGATTATCATGCAAAAAAATCGATTTGCGTCTCCAGATATTATAAGACGCTTTGTGGTAGAGGACTTTATCCATGTGGTGGATACCCTCAGATATTTAATGAATACCACCGTTTTGGATGTAAAAGTAGAATACTTAAAAACAGGTGACAAGCTCGATCACTTAGTCATACAGCTTATTGGAGATGGGTGTACCGCTTTAGGAATAATGAACCGCAACGGAGGTGTTACGGAAGAAATAATCGAATATAATGCAGGGCATGACAAATATGTCGTAAGTAGTCTAGTCGAAACCACCCATTTTCATGATAAAGAAATGAGTATTTCAAAGTTTGGAGATTGGGAGCCGACTTTGTACAAACGCGGCTTCTACCAGTTGGTCGATCATTTTATTGAATGTGTGGAGCATAATAAGACTCCAGATCCCTCTATAGAAGACTCTCTCCTAACGCATGAGATCTGTGAACGGATTGTTACCTATATTGAAGCAGAGTCTGGAAAATAACCCTTCAACAAAAAGGTGCAGAAAAAAATCTGTGCCTTTTTGTTATGTAACTACTACATTTACCTCCTAAAACTAATTAAATCCCCTTAAACATTGTATAATTCATGTTAAATACTGTAAAATTTAGTTAACTGAATATTCTTTACTAATATATTAAATTTGTCTAAAGGGGGACTTGCCAATGGCTTGGGATTATGAGTATGACGTTGTTGTTGTCGGTTCTGGTGCAGCAGGTTTTTCGGCCGCAATCACAGCAAAAAAAGAAGGGTTACGAACGCTATTAATTGAAAAAGAAAAACACTTTGGCGGTGCTTCTGCTTTATCAGGCGGCGGTGTTTGGATTCCGAATAACAAATACTTAGTTGAAGCTGGTGCTGCTGATAGTTATGAGGAATCTAAATTATATTTAGATTCTACAGTTGGTGATTTAATAGGTGATAACATTAAAGAGACCTATTTAAAAAAGGGAATTGAAATGTTGGATTATATGCACAACATAGGACCGCACATGAGATTTTCCTATGCGAAAAATTACTCTGACTATTACCCAACGCATCCAGGCGGCAAAGGGCAAGGCCGGTCAATTGAGCCTAAAGTAATTGATTTAAATACATTACAAGATTGGAAGAGTATGCTTCTTCCTCCTTCGATGGATACAAAGGGTTTCGTTATGACAGGACAAGATTTCGTTAAAGTAAATATGATTACTAGAACCTGGGCTGGAAAAAGAGCTTCTGTCACACTGGGGTGGCGATTAATTAAGCACAAAGTATTTAAAAAAGATTACGCCTCTTTAGGAAGAGCTTTAATCGCCAGGTTGGCTTTAACGTACAAGGATTTAAGCGGTGAAATTTGGCTTGAATCACCCTTTATTGATTTTATTTATGAAAACGATCAAGTAACGGGTCTAACCGTAAATAAAAATGGTAAGCAAGTAACCATTAAAATCAATAAAGGTCTTATATTTGGTTCAGGCGGATTCTCAAGAGATCAAGAAAAGCGAGATAAATTTCTTCCAAGTCCACAAAACGTCGAGTGGACAAGTTCGCCAAAAGGTCAAACTGGAGATATTATTGAACCGTTCGCAAAACTACATGCTCAGTTTGGATTGATGGACAGAGTTTGGGGTGCACCTACTGTCATTAATCATTTAGGAATGCCCTTCTTTTTAGTTGCTGATAGAGGTCTTCCGAATATGATCATTGTGGACCAAGACGGAAACAGATATATTAATGAGCCGACTCCATACCATGAGTTCATTGATAAAATGTATGAACATAATGAAAAAACAGGCGGTAAAGCCATTACATCTTGGATTATTTTAGATGCAAGAGCTAAGAAAAGATATCTATTTACTGGTTTATTTCCAGGTCAGGATTTTCCTAAAGAATACTATGAGCATGGTGTTGTTCTGAAAGGCAACACAGTCGAAGAATTAGAAAAGAAATTAACGATTCCAAAGGGAAATCTAGTAAAAACAATGGACAGATTCAATGAATTTGCTCGAAATGGGGAAGATTTAGACTTCCATCGAGGAGAAAATACACATGACAAATATTACGGTGATCCTACTTTACCGAATCCGAATTTACTCGAAATCAATGAGGCCCCCTATTATGCCATGAAAGTTTATCCAGGCGATATTGGAACAAAAGGCGGTGTAGTTACGGACGAATTCGCGAGAGTCGTAAAAGAAGACGGAACTATATTTAATAATGTATATGCTTGTGGAAATTGTTCAGCATCAATTATGGGCCATTCATATCCCGGACCTGGGGCAACGCTAGGACCCGGCATGACCTTTGGTTTCATAGCTTCTATACACTGTAAAGATAAGGTATAAGCGTAATAACAAGCATTTGAATGGACAAGTTCAAGTGCTTTTTTTATGAAGGATTTGAGAAATAAAAAACACACATCTCATTAAAGATGTGTGTACATATATTACTGACTATCTACTTTTTGACCCCTTTTCACTTATAATCACTGTAATAATAGTGCAAAATATCCATTTTTATATAAATATATCCTCCATTTAACTTTATTTTAGTATAATTAGCAATCTATATATTATTTAAAAATAGCATCATTTACAGCAAATCTTTCTATTGAATCTTAATACATAATGCCAAAAAAAAACCTAAAATACCTATAAATAAACAATGTTTGTTAAAAACATAGATTTTTTACAATAATATAGTACAATTGGGAAAGAGAAATGGTGAATGTATTTTCAATACTATTATCATAGGACTTATATCATGTTATTATTTCTTAATTCATTCTTCATCTCGTCTCTAAATAAAACTATAAAGGTGTGTTTGTTTTGAAAGTAAAATTAAAAAGTACAGCTGGATTAACAAAGGAAGTTAAGATTGGTTTCAGTTGGACTACTTTCTTTTTCGGGTTTTTCCCCGCATTATTCCGCGGCGATTTAAAGTGGGCTATAATCATGTTAATTGTTGAATTAGTTCTAGGCTCATTTACATTAGGAATAGGTGCTTGGGTAAGTGGTGTAGTCTTCTCCTTTGTCTACAATAAAATATACATAAAAGAGCTAATTGAAAAAGGTTATATTCCTGCCAATGAACACGCTCAATCTCAGTTGGAACAAAGCCAGATATTAGCACCAACAGCTTAATCAGTTTGATAACTAAAGACCCTTACTCTTTATGAGTAAGGGTCTTTTAGCTTTGTCTCCATTAAATTTCTCACCTTACTTATGATACGGTTCTCCCCGATTGATCCGGTACGCACGATACACCTGTTCCACAAGAATCAATCTCATTAACTGATGCGGGAAGGTCATTCTGGAAAACGACAGCGCTTCATCTGCCCGTTTCATGACCTCTTTGCTAAGACCAAGTGAACCACCTATGATGAAGCAAATTTTGCTTGTACCATAAGTGGCTAGTTTATCAATTGTTTCGGCAAGTTCCTCCGAGGACTTTAATTTGCCTTCGATAGCTAAAGCAATAACGTGGGCATCTGGGTGGATTTTTGAGAGAATACGCTGTCCTTCTTTTTCTTTAATTTGTTCCATTTCTATGTCGCTGAGTGTTTCTGGCGCTTTTTCATCAGCCAGTTCAATCATATCGATTTTTGCGTAAGCAGAAAGTCGCTTAAGATACTCTTCGATTCCTTGTTTTAAGTACTTTTCTTTCAATTTTCCAACGGTAATAATGGTAATATTCATTGATTCCCCTACTTTACAAACGGTTTACGAACAAGTTACAAACAGATTATCCACAGTAGTTATCCACATATCCACAAAAACTATCCACATGTTGTATGCGAATATTAGTTCCCTACCATATATACAGCTTGATTAGGACAATATTCACAGTTTGTTGATAACTTTTCATCTGTTACTTTATTTAAAACTGGATAGGTTTCATGTTCATCTACCACTATGTCTAACGCTAGTTCCACATGTTCTTGGCAGCAATAAATCATTGGCTTTCCCTCCTTATTTTCTTATCCCTCATCCACAATAAATCATTCTTTCTTTATTTATCCACAAATCGGGTTCAAGCATACATTCATTTTGTGGATGACTGATAATTTTTTCTCATCTGTCATCGTACCAAATTACTCAAAAAGCGCAAGTATAGAAAAAGGCAGGAATAACTTCTTCCTGCCTTTGATTTTATAATTGTTCTTCAGTAAGCTTTACTGCTGCTGTCTCTTTTTTACCGGCACGATAATAGGTAATCGTAATACTGTCGCCTATTTGCTTATCGTTGTATAAATATTTTCTTAAACCGACTACGTCTTTAATCTCTTCCTTATCCATCTTGACAATTACATCGAATTCCTTTAATCCAGCTTTGGCTGCTGGTGAATTCGGCTGTACACTTGTAATGGCTACACCTGACCTCATATCCTGGGGCAATTTGAGTGTGTTTTTCTGGTGATACTGTGATATTTCTTCTACAGAAGCCAAACTTACTCCCATAAAGGCACGTTTAACTTCCCCATATTTTTCAATGTCATTAATAATTGGTACAACTGAGTCAATCGGGATAGAAAGCCCTATGCCTTCAACTGCGCTTTCTGCAATTTTCATTGAATTAATGCCGATTACCTGCCCCTTCATATTCACAAGTGCTCCACCGCTGTTCCCTGGATTGATTGCTGCATCTGTCTGAATAACTTCTGCATTCCAGTCAACCTGTCCATCTTCATTAATATCTACTTCAATTGTTCGTTCCAATCCTGATATAATTCCCTGTGTAATTGAACCAGAGAATTGAAGCCCCAGTGGATTTCCAATGGCGATTACTGGTTCACCAGGTTTCAGTGCTGTAGATTTTCCGAACTCTGCGATTGTTTGAACTTTTGATCCTGCTACTTCAACAACTGCAAGATCTGTCCAAGGATCGCTTCCCATCAATTTGGCTGGCAGCTTCGTTCCATCAGCAAGAGTAACTTCAAGTTCGTTAGCACCTTCAATTACGTGATTGTTCGTAACAATATAGGCCTTGTCTCCTTCTTTTTTATATACCACACCGGATCCAGACCCAGCCTCTGCAGCTTCACCTTGCTGTCCCCAGAAGTTCGTTTGCTGAATATTTGTAATGCCTACAACAGCATCGCTAGCCTTATCTCCAGCGTCAATGACGGCCGATGTAACATCAATTGAAATATCTTGTACACGTTCATCCGATTTTTCATCGTTTTTTGATTGACCAGCATTATCAGTTTCTGTTCCAGTATCATTATTGTTTACGACGGTTAAAACGAGCAGCGCACCAATTAACACGCCCGCCAATGCCGCCAAAAAATAACCGATTTTACTTCCGCTTTTTCGTGTTTTTCGATTGCTCTCCTGTTCATCAAAGTATCCCAAGGTTTACTCATCCTTTCTTTTGGTTCATGTACCTAATCTAACTATTCATTCTATGTTATACCCATTATTATACTCTCGATACAAGAAATAGCTTAATAAAAAACACTCTGAAATTTTCCACAAAAAAGGACTGAAGGGTATATCCCTTCAGTCCCCTGCAATTCCTTACACACTTACTAGTTCTGTTGCTTTTTTGGGATCTGTATCATAAATTGAAAACTGTTCACCCACAATAATCCCTTGTGTTTTCAATGTTTGCTCCACAGACATCCTAGCCAGATCTTTCATGTTATTATCTAGACTTAGATGTGCCAGATAAATACGTTTTGTTCGATCGCCTGCAACCTCACTCATTGCAAGAGCTGCATCTTCATTTGATACATGTCCTACATCACTTAAAATACGTCGCTTAATATTCCATGGATAGCGTCCCATTCTTAGCATAGAAACATCATGATTGCTTTCAAAAATATATGCTTCAGCATTTGAGATAATCCCTTTTACTCGATCACTTACGTAACCAGTATCCGTTATTAAAACGACCTTTTTATCATCATGATGGAAGGTATAAAACATTGGTTCAGCTGCATCATGGGAGACACCAAATGATTCAATATCCAGGCTGCCAAACGTTTTAACTTGTTCCATTTCAAAATGAAACTTTTGTTCAATCGGAATCTGTCCGATATTTCGTTCCATTGCATTCCACGTTTTTGCATTCGCGTAAATAGGTAGCTTATGTTTTCTCGCTACTACACCCAAACCCTTAATATGATCACTGTGCTCATGGGTAACAAGAATGCCTGAGAGCTTGGACATATCACGTCCAATATCGTTAAAAAGGCCCTCTAATGCTTTACCACTCAATCCGGCATCTACTAGGAAGGATTGATCCTCTGTCTCTACGAAAAAGGCATTTCCTGTACTCCCGCTTGCGAGAACACTAAAATGCATTGTCATTCCACTCACTCCAGTATTTTTTCTTCGGTATTTAACTCAATCACTTCACCATCGAATGCATTAACAAATAGATCAAGTTCACCATTTACGATAATTCTCCAGGTTGGAACCAATAGTTGAGATACGGTAGCAGCTTGTAAAGAATTATAATACCCTAGTTCTGCTTTAATATCGCTTTTCCCTGCTATATCTCCATTCAAATAAAGAGATATAATGGCTGATTCAGCCTGCTGGAGTTCTCTTTCTTTTTGATACTTTTCTATTTCAACAAGATACGTTTGTTCATACGAAATCATATTGTTTTTATCGTCAATGAAAATGGTCACTTTTCCCTTACTGTTGTTATAAAACATTTTATTCTCGACATATTGGTAAAAAACAATCGTTCTAGCTTCTTTATCATAGGACCAAAAGCGGTAATCTTTGCCATAAAGGATATTTTCCTTTAAAAATGTTTCAAGCTCTATTGCCATGTTTTTGCTAGAGAACTTAATCTTTTTATCAAATTTACCCGTCAACTTATTCTTATTAATAATGTTTGTTTTCTGATCCTTAAGTTCCTTTAGCTTATCGGCTTCTTTGGTAAAATCCTTGCTTTTCGCGATAAGATAATTCTCGCTCAGTTTATGTTTCGGCAGGTTATCATACGTAATGCCTTCCAGTTTTAATAACTCTACGTCTGAAGCCTTGCTTAAAAAGGGCGTATTGAAGCTTGCTTTTTTTTCAATATATTGATAAAGAAGAAAAATATCTAGGATTAAAAAAACGATAATAAAAAGCGTTTGCGTTTTGTTCCAGTCCATCCCTACTCGCCTCCTGGTTCAGCAAACGAAACGATGGCCCAAGTATCGCCAGAACGGTAATACCATGCGGGCTCAAGTGTCACGAATTTATCATCTGATGATGGTTTCGATAAATGGTAGCCAACGACTAAGTCTTGAAGCTTGCTCAGTTGAAAACCTTCTTTCATTTCCAACGCCTTTATCGCTTCCCTCCCAGTTGGGAGTTCAACCTCAGCACCATCAGATTGTAAAGGAAAATCAAGAGCGAAAGCAGGACGTTTATAGCGATAAATATTGGCATTGCCCCAAACCTGTTCAATTTGAGACATTCCTAATTCATTAAATACTGGAATCCCCTCAATAAACAGCTGGAAAAAGATACTCTGGTTATTTTCGTTAAGACCTGCAAACTGATACTTGTTGTCTTCCCATCCTGCATGATTATTAACATGATTTATGCTTTGCTGAATGATTTCACTTGATGCAAAACTGTTAATGTTATTCCCTTTTTCCGTGGTATCAACATAAGAAATTAAGGAATTACTTCGGACAGTCATCAAGCTGCCGTCATCTGAAAACTCCTCTCCATCCTCCACTTTTTCAGTTCGGACCTCTGAGGGGTTATCAAACAGAGCTTTTTTGAGGTTACTCAAATTCACGTATTTAATACTATAGATGAGCTTCTCTAACTTCGGTTTTTCTTTTAGAATAAACAATGTACGTTCTTTACTAACCTTGTACGATTCGTATTCCGGTAAAGTTTGAGCCTTTTTATAGTAGGTTTGATAAAACCCTTCCATGTCTGCTCCATTTAATTTACTTTCTATAACTTCCTTGCTTTTCGTCGAAACAAAATAAATCGATGAGTCTCTTTGGTTTGACTCTTTCGCTTGAAATACAATTCGGTCAAACGAAAATCTCGGTAAATCCTTTTCATCACTATTGAGAAGCATACTAAAAGTTTTAAATGGTACTTCATCTGTTAACAGAATTTCTGTATTAGCCTCACTATGCAGAAAGTCACTGAATTCTTCAGCTGACCCGGCTTTTTCAGAAGAAACATCTTTGTAACCATTTAACGTCCATTTAGATAAATTAGCTTGGAATTTATCCATCTCGACACTATCAGTCATTTGAAAATGACTGCCTCCTGAATGAAAAAGGATCCCTTTTAACTTAAGAATATCGTTAATTTCTTTTTCTTCCGTTTTAACCGGGATAAACCCATTGGGATCGATGTCTTCATATTCAGGCTGGGTCGTCCAAATATTCCATGTCAACACTGCACTTGTGATAATTAAAATCGTCAGAGTAATGCTTTTTACATGTTCAAAATTCATGACCACTCATCCTCTTGTTCCTGTTCGTACGGTAGGGTAAAGAATACAGTCGTTCCTTTGCCTTCCACACTTTCAGCCCAAATTTTCCCGCCATGAGCGACGACCATTTCTTTAGCAATAGCAAGTCCTAATCCAGTGCCTCCGACATTCCTTGATCTCGCTTTATCAACACGGTAAAACCGTTCAAAGATCTTATCAAGAGTGTTTTTAGGAATTCCCACTCCTTCATCACTAATACTAATCACAATCTGTTCTTCTGCTTCACGGATTCTAAAGGTAATTTGTCCGCCCTCCGGGGAGTACTTCATTGCATTAGAAATAATATTGTAGAGTACTTGAGTGATCTTATCTTCATCGATTTCGACATAAAACGCCGTTCTCGGTACATCTCTTTTAAAGAGAATATCTTCTTTTTTCGACATTTCCAGCCGATCAATGATGTTTGTAAAGAAGGTGCTAAAGTTAACCCAGTTCTTTGAGAATTGATAATCCTTGCTGTCCATCTTTGAAAGTTGAAGCAGGTCATTCACAAGGCGGATCATTCGTTCTGTTTCATTTTGCGTGACACCTAGAAATGCCGGAGCTATTTCTTCATCCTGCCATGCCCCTTCAGCAAGAGCTTCTAGATAACTGCGCATCGTCGTTAACGGTGTACGCAGCTCATGAGAAACATTTGCCACGAACTCACGGCGATCTTCCTCGATCTTTTCCTGTTCGGTAATATCATGCAGCACGGTAATCAAGCCATTAACAAAGCCAGTTTCTTTTTGAATAACGGAGAAATTAGCACGCAGTACATAGGGTTTATTCTGTTTACTATAATCAAGAATGACTGATTCTCTTTCTTCAAGTAAATCCTCGAAGGTATATTCTTCTTCTAACCCTAGCAGTTCAATAATAGGTTGACCTAATACTGTTTCACGTGAAACATCTAATAAACGTGCTGCAGGGTCATTAATCAAGTTCACTCGTCCTCGGCGATCCGTTGAAATAACTCCATCCGTCATAAACGATAATACGGAAGACAGCTTCCTGCGTTCTCCTTCTGTACTCGACTGGGAATCTTGGAGCTTTTTAGTCAGCGTATTAAAGGTGACTGCAAGCTGACCAATTTCATCATCACCATACACCTTAACTTTACGAGAAAAGTTCCCTCTAGACATAGCTATTGCCTGTTTTCGCATATCGGTCATAGGACGGGTAATGGTTTGACTGAGAAATACCCCTAATATTGCCGTAATAACAAGCGCAATGGCTGTTCCGGTAATAAATATAGTATTAATTTCATTCATTTCTTCAAATACATTTTCCATATCAGCAATTAAATAGACCGCGCCAATCACCGTCGTTCTATCAGTGATAGGCGTTGTAAGCACCCACATGCGCCGGCCATTATCTTTGTCACGCTGAATTTCACTATGCTCTCGGCCGACTACAAGTGTCCGTTTGACAAGAAAATCAGTGGTCTTCTTTCCGACGAGTGCTTGATTACTCGCATTCGATGTTCCAATCACTCTCTTTGATCTTCTTTCGACGACACGAACCTCAGTTATATCGTTATTGCCATTATTCTTATCTAGAAGAATTCCATTAATTGCTTCTTCAAGCACAGGGTCACTTTCGGTTCTTTCCTTTGTCATTTCTTCACCTATGCTGTAGGTCAGAAGATTAATATGACTGGTAACTGATTTCTGAAAGTTTTCCTTTAATTTACCTTCCAATTCAGCAACAAAATATACACCGATAATCTGCATGGCTACAAAAATAAGCAGCACGTAGATTAAGACAAACTTCACGTGAATAGAACGAAATAAGCCTAGCTTTTTCATGGTTATTACTCCTGTTCAGGGTTACGCAGGTAATAACCTACCCCTCTTCTTGTGACAATCCAGCCTGGGTGACTTGGATTATCTTCGATTTTTTCACGTAAACGTCTCACTGTTACGTCGACCGTACGAACATCCCCAAAATAATCATAGCCCCAAACCGTTTGCAAAAGATGTTCTCGTGTCATAACTTGTCCAATATGTTTAGCTAAGTAATGCAGCAATTCAAATTCCCTATGTGTTAGCTCAATTGTATCGCCGCGTTTAGATACAACGTACGCATCTGGGTGTATCGTTAAAGGCCCAATAGAGATTTCTTTTGATTCTTCTTCTGGGTTTGGCGCAGCTACTATTTGATGACGACGAAGATTCGCCTTTACACGAGCGATGATTTCTCTCGTACTAAATGGTTTTGTAACATAGTCATCTGCTCCTAGCTCAAGACCTAGCACTTTATCTATCTCTGAATCCTTAGCTGTCAGCATAATAATAGGTGTTTCATATTTTTTTCTGACTTCACGACAAACTTCCATACCGTCACGCTGTGGAAGCATGATATCGAGAAGTATCAAATCTGGCTGTAATTCCTCTACCATTTTAAGTGCTTCATTGCCATCATAAGCGCAATATACATCATAGCCCTCTTTTTTCAAATTAAATTGCAGAATGTCTGCAATCGGCTTCTCATCATCTACTACTAAAATCTTTTTCTCCATATCTTGTTTCTCCTTTGTCAAATGGTAGCTGTTATCTAAATAGCTTTCTACTTCGTTAGTAAAATAGCTTAATGATTTAGTCTAATTTCCTTCTATTATTAACACCGTACACGGGTACCCTAAGCATACATATATTCTCTATTATACTTTATCACTTACTAGGCTTTAAATCATCTATTACCTATTTCCAGTGGGTAATACAGTCTCTATAATACATGTCGAAAGCCTCCGAATCTATGGTTCGGAGGCTTTCGATCTAGTACTTATTGTTTAATATAATTCAGCGGATTAGCAAGTGCTCCATTTTTATAAATTTCAAAATGAAGATGCACACCTGTGGAATGACCCGTTGACCCCATCATCCCTATTTTCGTTCCTTTAGGTACTACTTGTCCAGATTGAACAGCTAACGAATCTAAATGGGCATAAGTTGTTTTATAACCATTTTTATGATCAATGATAACCATATTTCCATACCCAGAGGCTACGCCAGCAAATTCTACCACGCCATTATCCGCAGCTGTAATTTTTTTGGTAGTCGGACGGGCAATATCAATCCCTTTATGCAGTTTGCCCCATCGTTGTCCTTGCTTACTGGATATATAACCTCCGTCAGCAGGCCATGCGAAGGTTCCAGTCCCTCTTGAAGGTACTTCCTTCGTTCCTTCTATCTCTACTTGTGTAACCGGTTCTGATTCCACACGGTCATCTGTAATCGTTTTTTCAATAGACTGTCCATTCATTTCTATTGTTTTATACGTAATAACCTGTTTCCCGGTTTTTCCTTTTACCTCTGTTTTCTTTTCACCTTTATAAAGTCGTTCATCTTTAATAATTTTAGTCTTGAAATCTATATCTTTATTCTTTATAACTTCTCTTTCAACTCGGATATCTAAATAAGCTACAGGGACTTCAATTTGCAGTTCTGTGCCTGCTTTTAATTTTGTCTCTTCATTAATATCCGGATTTAATTCTAACAGTCTTGTCATTTCAATGTCAGTAATGTCTTCAATATCTGCCAGCGTTTCTTGATCCTTTGTTTCATAAACCGCATTGACATGCGTACCTTCATTAATCAATTTGACTGCTTCTTTAACATCAATCAATTTAGCTGGATCTACATGAGCAGCTTTACTTTCTAGAGATTTTGATAATAGAATCTCTGTCACACGGTTTTCCGGTGTGTCGTTTACTTTCCCTTGTTTCCCTGCTTCATATTGTTCAAGTTCCTTTTCCGTCACATACTGAAGAAAAATGCTTTTTATTACTTCCTCGGCATCTGCCTTTGAAGAGACATAAGCAACCACTTCATCATCAATCGTAATTTCGTAGGCATCCGCTTTGACTTTGAGATCGTGAATAACTTTATCAATAACCAGGCTATCCCGGTCAGGTTCCTTAAACATATGTTCAGGTATGAGCGTTACCTGGCTATCCGCATTAATGACGGCATCTGGATATGCAGCTTTTGTATTTTCTACTTTTTCTTCCAAACTGGACTGCAAATCTTTTTCATCAGTCAAACTTCCAACGAAATCATCATTAATATATACATGCTGTACCATCTTCATTTCTGTTGTTTCACTTTCTTTAGCCGAAGAATGTAATGGAAACAGTAAAACCGCTGTACATACGACAAGTAATCCTTTTAAAAGTGTATTTTTATTATATAACTTGAACATTTTTTCCTTATTCCTCCTTGAAGAAACAGCCATTAAATGACAAGAAGATATTTTATAACCTAAAGTCTTTCGAAAAGTAGGTATAAATGACTAGATTCATTCAACATTTTTTCCCTTCATTACTCTATCATATTGTCGAAACCTTTCTGATAGAGATACTAATTTGTAATAAAAATGTATAGATACTGACATCTTATTACAAAACACGTAGATCATTTATTACATGTATTTACCTGTTACCTGCCTCCGAAATGTTCGTCTACCAGCAAGGACTGGCAAGGATATTGGAAAAATAAAGTATGGATGAATTAGGTATATGACAAGAAGATTACAGAGAGGGGGTAAGAAGAGAAGTAATTATAAACACAAAAAAAACGCCCTAAGGCGTTTATGAGATGGCGCGGGACGGAATCGAACCGCCGACACAAGGATTTTCAGTCCTTTGCTCTACCGACTGAGCTACCGGGCCATTATTTTTATTTCATTTCGGTAAGAACCTGCATGGTTCAATGAAATAGGTTGAACATTTAAAATAAAAATGGCGGTCCGGACGGGACTCGAACCCGCGACCTCCTGCGTGACAGGCAGGCATTCTAACCAACTGAACTACCGGACCAAACAAAGTGACCCCTACGGGATTCGAACCCGTGTTACCGCCGTGAAAGGGCGGTGTCTTAACCGCTTGACCAAGGGGCCATGACAAGAAGAAAAATGGTGAGCCATGTAGGATTCGAACCTACGACCCTCTGATTAAAAGTCAGATGCTCTACCAACTGAGCTAATGGCTCGTACAATTAACAGCAGCGAATGCTCTGTTTTACTTTCTTTTGTGACGACGCTTTTTATATTATCATAGATTACGACTTTTTAGCAATAGTATTTTAAAATAAATTTCATTATTATTTTAAACGGTGTTTTTTCTTTGTCATTTTCTCGGTCTAATACGTTGTCACAGTATAGATCAAATCTTAGTTTGATTCATAAATGTTAGCTTAATAAAAGCGGTTATCATTACGAAATGATCTAGTAACCGTCATATAAAAAACGGGATATTCAAACGATAACAGAATGAATATCCCGAGCTGTTTATTTAGACAATACGCCAAGGGTTTCTAACAATATTCGTCTGTGTACGGTCTGGACCGACAGAGAACGTCGCTAGTGGTATTTGAGTTAACTGAGACACACGCTCTACGTAGTGACGCGCGTTTTCAGGCAGTTCATCTAGTGAACGACAACCGGTAATATCTTCTTTCCAGCCAGGAAGTTCTTCATATACTGGTTCACACTTAGCAAGAATATTAAGGTTTGCTGGAATTTCTTTAATTACTTCACCATTATATTTATACGCAACGCAAATTTTTACAGTTTCGATTCCTGAAAGGACATCGATTGAATTTAAAGAAAGATCTGTTATTCCACTAACACGGCGGGCGTGGCGGACAACAACCGAATCAAACCAGCCTACACGGCGCGGTCTGCCTGTAGTTGTACCATATTCACGTCCGACCTCACGGATTTGATGACCAATTTCATTTTCTAACTCTGTAGGGAAAGGACCATCTCCTACTCGAGATGTATAGGCCTTACAGACACCAACCACATGATTAATTTTTGTTGGTCCTACACCTGAACCGATGGCAACGCCGCCAGCTACTGGATTAGAAGACGTAACGAAAGGATACGTACCTTGATCGATATCCAGCATCACACCCTGTGCACCCTCAAAAAGGACACGTTTTCCATCGTCAATTAAATCATTTAAAACAACAGATGTATCACATACATATTTTTGTACCTGTTGGCCGTAGTCGAAGTATTCATCAAGAATATCTTCCAGCTCAAAGCCATCTGTTTCATATATACGTTCAAGCAGAAGATTTTTTTCCTTAAGGTTATGAGCTAGTTTTTGTTCGAAGATTTCACGATCTAATAAATCGGCCATCCGAATCCCTGTACGAGCTGCTTTATCCATATAAGCAGGTCCGATTCCCTTTTTAGTCGTACCGATTTTATTTGCTCCCTTACTTTCTTCTTCTACTTCATCCAATCTAATATGGTAAGGAAGAATAACGTGAGCACGATTTGAAATTCGAAGGTTATCTGTTGAAACGCCGCGCTCATGTAAATAAGCAAGTTCTTTAACTAGCGCCTTCGGATCCACCACCATACCATTTCCAATTACACATACTTTATCGCTATAGAAAATTCCAGAGGGAATTAAATGAAGTTTATAGGTTTCACCATTAAATTTAATTGTATGTCCAGCGTTGTTTCCGCCTTGATAACGTGCGATTGCTTCCGCATTTTCTGATAAAAAGTCTGTAATTTTACCTTTACCTTCGTCGCCCCACTGTGTTCCAACTACTACAACTGATGACATTTCAAAGCACCTCCACAGGTTTACGTACTCCCAGTTTACAAACCGGGTTCTTATCAAACAAACCTATTTTACCAATAAACGAAGGGGTCAGTCAACCAAATAGACGAACAATCTACACATTTTTATATTTTTTTGTTCGTGAATTATCTCTATTTCTACTAGATATACGATAAAAACAGTAAAAAAATACACTCTTTCGTAGTTGAAAGAGTGCAGAACTCATGCGCCGGGAGGCATCGAGGAATCATCGAACCGCCGTTCAAGATTTACGAATTTATTATATTCTTTAACAAAAGCAAGTGAAACTGTACCAACGGGGCCGTTACGCTGCTTAGCTATAATAATTTCAATGATATCTTTGTTCTCAGATTCTTTATCGTAATAATCATCACGATATAGAAAAGCAACAATATCAGCATCCTGCTCAATACTTCCTGATTCACGGATATCAGACATCATAGGACGTTTATCTTGACGCTGCTCTACTCCACGAGAAAGCTGAGAAAGAGCGATAACTGGCACTTGTAATTCTCTAGCCAGTGATTTAAGAGATCGTGATATTTCTGAAACTTCCTGTTGACGGTTCTCGCCAGAATGGCCATTCCCTTGAATTAATTGAAGATAATCAATTAAAATCATCCCGAGACCTTGTTCTTGTTTTAGACGACGGCATTTCGATCGAATTTCTCCAATTCGGATCCCTGGTGTATCGTCAATATAGATTCCGGCATTAGAAAGACTTCCCATTGCCATGGTAAGCTTACGCCAGTCTTCATCGGTTAATGCACCAGTCCGAAGGTTCTGTGCGTTAATATTGCCTTCAGCGCACAGCATACGCATGACAAGCTGTTCCGCACCCATCTCAAGACTAAAGATAGCTACGTTTTCTTCGGTCTTTGTAGCCACGTTCTGAGCGATATTAAGGGCAAAAGCCGTTTTCCCTACTGATGGACGGGCACCGACAATAATTAAGTCATTACGCTGGAAGCCAGCTGTCATTCTATCTAGCTCCGTAAATCCTGTTGGAATTCCGGTCACATCGCCTTTGCGGTTGGTCAAAACTTCAATATTATCGTAGGTTCGAACGAGTACATCCTTAATATTTTGGAATGCACCAGCGTTCTTTCGTTGTGCAACCTCCATAATATTTTTTTCCGCTTCACCTAGTAGTTCTTCGACTTCATCTTCACGACTGTATCCTTCTTGCGCAATATTAGTAGCCGTACGAATCAAACGTCTTAGCAGCGATTTCTCCTCAACAATTCGTACATAATATTCGACATTGGCAGCCGTAGGTACGGAGCCTGCAAGTTCGCTCAAGTAGGATACGCCGCCAATTTCTTCTAAATTCTTAGAAGCTCCAAGTTCTTCACTTACAGTAATTAAATCCACTGCTTTACCATGATCATTCAGCTTAAGCATTACCGTATAAATCTTTTGGTGAGAGCTGCGGTAAAAGTCCTCAGGGATTAATACCTCTGACGTAACAGTCATGGAAGCAGGTTCTAAAAATATCGCACCTAAAACTGCTTGCTCAGCATCGATATTCTGCGGTGGTATTCGGTCTTGAAAAACCTCATTCATCTATTTGACCTCCTATTCTAGAGGGGTTCTCTTAGCTCTCTCAAAGAAAAAATGTGAAAGGACCTAATGCCCGATCACATTTTTTATCTACTTCTATTTTAACAATTTTTCATAAATATGAAAGCACTAAAATTAGCTAATTTCTTTAACATGAACAGTCAATGTCGCTGAAACCTCTGGGTGAAGCTTAACAGCAACCTTTGTGTGACCAAGAGAACGAATTCCGTCATTTAATTCCATTTTTCGTTTATCGAGTTTAATTCCGTGTTTTTTTTGAAGTTCTGCTGCAATTTGCTTCGTTGTAATTGAACCAAAAAGACGGCCGCCTTCTCCCGCTTTTGCCTCTAACTCAACTGTAATCTTTTCTAATGTCTCTTTTAATTCCTTGGCTTGCTCTAATTCTTCAGCTGCTAAATTATTTTCTTTATTTTTTTGTGCTTCTAATGTTTTCACATTTGTATTACTAGCCTCGACTGCCAATCCTTGCTTAAGCAGGAAGTTATGCGCATATCCGTCAGCTACGTTTTTAACGTCACCTTTTTTACCTTTACCTTTTACGTCTTTCAGAAAGATCACTTTCATTATGTTTGTCCTCCTTCTAAATATTCATCTATTGCTGCTTTTAATTTTAACTCTACTTCCTGAACAGTACCAGTCTGCTGTGTTGCCGCATTGGTTAAATGACCGCCGCCGTCTAGCATCTCCATAATAATTTGAACATTAATATCTCCTAGTGAACGTGCACTGATCCCAACAACCTCTTCTGAGCGCAAGGCAACTACAAAGGATGCACTCACACGATCCATAGTCAGGAGCGTATCTGCTGTCTGAGCAATCAGCACTTGGTCATGGATATCATTTGGTTGAGCAACAGCGATCGCAATCCCTTGTTTATAAAAGGACACTGATTCAATTAATCTGGAGCGTTTGATATAGGTTTCGACATCTTCCTTCAAAAACTTTTGAACAAGTACGGTATCTGCTCCTCTGGCTCGTAAATAGGAAGCCGCATCAAAGGTTCTTGATCCCGTTCTAAGCGAGAAGCTCTTTGTATCGACAATAATCCCTGCTAATAAGGCTGTCGCTTCAAGCATGTCTAATTTGCCTCGTTTAGGCTGATATTCAAGTAGTTCTGTTACTAATTCTGCTGTTGATGATGCATATGGCTCCATATACACAAGCAGGGAATTATTAATAAACTCTTCTCCTCGACGATGGTGGTCAATTACCACCACTTTATCGATTCGGTTTAAGAGTCGTTCTTCAATGAGCATAGATGGTTTATGCGTATCCACCACGACTAATAGGGTATCATCAGTAATCATCTCAGCGGCCGCATCAGGAGTAATAAAGCGCTCGTATAAATCAGGTTTATTTTTAATTTCATCCATAAGCCTGCGTACACTATTATCAATTTCATTAACGTTCACGACTATGTACCCTTCACGCTGATTCATCTGAGCTACTTTCAAGATTCCAATAGCAGATCCGATGGCATCCATGTCAGGGAATTTATGACCCATCACAATTACTTTATCACTGTCTACCACGATATCTTTAAGTGCATGAGAGATGACACGGGCACGGACTCGAGTCCGTTTTTCCATGGGGTTGGTTTTTCCACCAAAGAATTTAACTTTACCATTTGCTTGTTTAATGGCCACTTGATCACCACCGCGGCCAAGAGCCAGATCTAAACTGGATTGAGCAAGCGTTCCTAGTTCAGGGAGCATAGATACACCTGATCCGACCCCAATGCTCAAGGTAAGCGGTACATCTTGTTTTGCTGTTGTTTCCCTGATTTCATCAAGGATTGAAAACTTCCCTTTTTCAAACTGATGCAGAATTGCTTCATTGAATACAGCAATATATCGGTCTGAAGATGTCCGTTTTAAGAATGCACCATTATCTTTTGCCCAATGATCAAGCAAAGAAGTAACCATGCTGTTAAGAGAACTTTTTCGCTGATCATCCATTCCTTGCGTTAATTCATCATAATTATCGAGGAAAATAATCGCGATTGCTGTACGTTCATTTTCATATTGTTTCTCAATTTCAACTTGCTCCGTGACATCAAAAAAGTACAGCAGCTTTTCTTCCACTTTATGAATTACCTTAAATTTACGATCATGCAGTGTAACCGTCTCGGTTTCAATATCCTGCTTAATTAACGGAACAATCGTTTCAGCTACATCGTATAAAGATCGTCCAGCGAGTGAATCTTCATCAAAACAAGAAGCTAAGAATGGATTCGTCCATTCAATATACATATCATCGTTAATAAGCATAATCCCAATCGGCATTTCCAGCAGTGCTTCTTCGCCGACCTTTTTTAGACGGTACGATAGAGTAGAAATATACTCCTCTGTCTCACGATGATTACGTATCTCCGTTCGCAGGGCGAAAAAAAACATAATAGACAGAACAAGCAAACCTAAAAGCGCAGTCCACCAATTATAATAAGCGAGCATGCCTACTAGCAGGACTGCGACACTTAAAAGCCCGTAAAGCGGGAAAATCACCGCATTTTTTTTAAAATAAGATGGCATAATTTCAGCTCCTAAAAGCACCTATAAATGAAGTCTCTTTACTCTTTCTTTTTCGCAATGCTTTGACGAAAAGAAAAACCTAAATCTATTATACCTAATATCCTCACTATAGACTGTACGATTGGTAAAACAAGTGAACCAGCAAGTACCAAGTAAGGAATAATCTTCGACCACTTTTTCACGTGAGCAAAATAGAAGACAAAAGAATAACCTTGAATCAGGATAAGTATCTGCAAAATAAACATTAAATTGACGAGCGCCAGATACATAAAGCTAGTTTTTTCTGGGTTCACAACCAACGTCAGAACCATAGTAAGTAAATAATACCATAAAAGACTTTTAGGCAGTTGTAGTTCTCTAAATGAAGGCCATTGAATTTTCATGGTGCTGAAACGCTTTATAATTGGCTGTGAGACAAGGAAAAACAAAATTACTAATATTGCTGAGACTAGAACCAAGAGCGTTGGCAGCAGCGTATTCATCATCTCAAACATATTGTTTACATCTTCTATTCTTTCTTTTGGGATTGTCTGCCCAAAACGTTCTAGTATTTCGGTAGATTTGACCATAGAGGTATCAACGATGGTGAAGAATTCATCAATAGGATTAATCTTAAAAATCCAACTAGTGCCTCCCAAAACCGCTAAAATCATACCTAGTACGACTAATACCGTGTTCACAAAAAGCATAATAAAAGGCTGTTCTCTTTTTAAACAATAACCTATTGTTATCCCTGTTAAACCCATAAGGAGCGTCAAGGGGATGGCAAACATTGTACCAAATATCAAGGTTAGTACGCCCGCTATAAAAAGAAAGCCGAATGTCCAGGCTGTACTATGCTTTAATGCCATTAAAATAAATGGAATCGGTAAAAAGAAAAACAAAATACTTCCAATAATAGGAAGGTAGATCGTCATTAATAACAGTACACTATAAAGTGCAAGCAGCACTCCGCCTTCGGTAATCTTTCTTCCACTGTTCAACTTTCCACAACCTCTCCACTATTCAACCAATCTGTCATTACATTGATTACTGTTTCTTCTATTTTATCCTGTAAAACGGCTTCATTTCAATTATTCACTTCTTATAGGGAACTTATCTTCATTATTTCCCTTATTCAGCTTGTTTATTGTATGTATTGGATGGAGGACTATAAAAGCTAGAAGGCTGTCCATAATAGGGCAGCATATTGTTTACTAGTAAAAATAAGATGGAGTTTAAAAGGTATGTAATAAAAAAAGCCCTGTAAGGCTCCTAAAGAGCAAACAGGACTTTAGTTAAATGACTTATTCACCAGTAACATATGGTAGTAATGCCATTGTACGTGAGCGTTTAATAGCAATCGTCAATTTACGTTGATATTTAGCGCTAGTACCCGTTACACGACGTGGTAAAATTTTACCGCGTTCTGAAACGAATTTTTTAAGAAGATCCACATCTTTGTAGTCGATGTGAGTAATTCCGTTTGATGTAAAGTAACAAACCTTTTTACGCTTACCGCGTCCTTTACGTCCACCCATTGCCATAATATATTTCCCTCCCTTATTTAAAAATGCCTTGTTTGTTCAATATCAAAATGGCAGATCATCATCAGAAATATCAATCGTTTTGCCATCATTAGCAAATGGATCGTCATCTACACGAGTGTAGTTGTTATTGCTGCGTTGATTCTGGTTAGTATTTTGACCTTGGCCTTGTCCAAATGGATTATCATAGCTGCTGCTGTTGCCGCCGCTGTTATTGCTCTTTTGATTACCATAAGAACTACTTTCCGTCTTATTGCCTCCGGTACTACCCTTTGGCTCTAAGAATTGAACACTTTCAGCTTGTACTTCAGTAATATACACCCGTTTACCATCTTGACCTTCAAAATTACGTGTTTGGATACGGCCGTCCACACCAGCTAAGCTTCCTTTTTTAAGGAAATTAGCGACGTTTTCTGCCGGTTTACGCCAAATTACACAATTGATGAAATCTGCTTCTCGTTCACCCTGCTGGTTCGTATAAGTACGATTAACCGCCAAAGTGAAGGTTGCCACAGGTACTCCATTAGGTGTATATCGTAATTCAGGATCTTTAGTTAAGCGACCTACTAAAACTACGCGATTCATCATAAGAATCCACCCCTAAGTTTTCCAAAATGGTTAGAAATGTTTATCTATTAAAATTATTTTTCGTCTTTTGTTATCATATGGCGGATAATGTCTTCACTGATTTTAGCTAAACGATCAAATTCTGATGTCGCAGTTGAATCAGCGTTAACTCTTAGAAGCATGTAGTAGCCATCACGGAAATCATTGATTTCGTATGCTAAGCGGCGTTTACCCCACTCTTTTGCTTCAGTAAGTTCCGCACCATTATCAGTAAGGATTGTGTTGAAACGTTCAACTAACGCTTTTTTAGCGTCTTCCTCAATGTTTGGACGGATGATATACATAATTTCGTATTTTCTCATCTCTGTCACCTCCTTTTGGTCTAAGCGGCCCATTGGGCAAGGAGCAATTTTTATAATTACTCACAAGAATAAATTATAGCATAGTGATTTACATTATGCAACGAACTGTCCTAATAATCTCCAATGGGATATAAATGATAACTCGATTTATCTTATCAACAAAAAACATGACCTCTGCCCAATAGCAGAGGTCTGTTTTTACACGTTGAATCGGAAATGAATAACGTCTCCATCTTTAACAATATATTCTTTACCTTCAAGACGCACTTTCCCAACCTCTTTAGCTGCACTGTGGCTTCCTGCAGCAAGCAGGTCCTCATAAGATACGATTTCAGCACGAATAAATCCGCGTTCAAAATCTGTATGGATAATTCCCGCACATTGAGGAGCTTTCATACCTTTACGGAAAGTCCATGCGCGTACTTCTTGTACCCCAGCGGTAAAGTACGTAGCAAGGCCTAATAACTGATAAGAAGCACGAATCAACTGATCCAGTCCAGATTCTTCAATTCCTAACTCAGAAAGGAACATTTCTTTTTCTTCACCTTCGAGCTCAGCAATTTCTTCTTCAATTTTGGCACAAATGACGATAACTTCAGCATTTTCTTTCGCAGCATATTCTCGAACAATTTGTACATATTCATTGTTCGCTGCATCGCTTATTTCATCTTCACTTACATTGGCAACATATAACATCGGTTTAGCTGTTAAAAGGTGCAAGCCCTTTACCACTTTAAGCTGTTCTTCGGTAAACTCTACTGCTCGGGCAGGTTTATCCGCTTCAAGTGCTTCTTTAATCATTACAAGCACTTCATGCTCAATCACGGCTTCTTTATCTTTTTGCTTAGCCAGTTTTCCAACACGATCAATACGCTTATCAACAGATTCTAAGTCAGCAAGAATTAATTCAAGATTAATGACTTCAATATCATCAAGCGGATCCACTTTTCCAGATACATGCGTAATATTATCATCACTGAAACAACGAACAACCTGACAAATAGCGTCTACTTGACGGATATGAGAAAGAAATTTATTACCAAGACCTTCTCCCTGACTTGCGCCTTTTACGATACCAGCAATATCTGTAAATTCAAAAGCAGTTGGAACTGTCTTTTTAGGCTGAACTAGTTCTGTTAACTTTTGAAGACGGTAATCAGGTACCTCTACGATTCCAACATTTGGATCAATGGTACAGAACGGATAGTTAGCTGATTCTGCACCAGCTTGGGTAATTGCATTAAATAATGTAGACTTACCAACGTTTGGCAAACCAACGATTCCTGCAGTTAAAGCCATTTATATTTCACTCCTCTGAATTATCTATCAAGATACAGCATTTTACATTCCGGAAATAGACATAAACCTTTCCCAATTATAGATTTTGCCTGTAGAAAAGTCTAGTCTCTACCCAAAAGGCACCATTGGGAATAAGAGAAATACGTTAGAGCCAAAGAAAAAAGCATGGTCTATTCCTCATGCTTTTTCAACACTTTTTTCATTTTTCGAGAAAACTCGCGCCTTGGCAGCATGACACTATGACCGCAGCCTTCGCATTTAATTCGGATATCCATCCCTAACCGGATAATCTTCCATTGATTATCTCCACATGGATGCGGCTTCTTCATCTGAACAACGTCATTTAATCCATATTCCTTCTCTTCCATGCCTCATCTACCTTTACCTATAGACTTTTAATTACCTGGATTCCATTCATGTTGATCTAAACAATCCTTTACTTCTTTCCGCAGCACCCTGCTGATAGATGATCCCTTATTGGGTAAGGTCTCTGCAGTAATCCTTAAGACAATTTCGGTTGGACTTAGGGTTTCAATCCCAAGGATTTCAGGTGCCTTTACTAATTCATCATATTTAAGAGGCAAGGTACCAAGCATCGCAGCGATAGCATCTTCAGCTGACTTTACATTTCCATCATACGGGAGCGTAACATCGACGACAGCGACACTATTTAACATTGAATAATTGGTAACTTCTAAAATACTTCCATTTGGAATAACATGAAGCTGACCCGTTACATTTTTAATTTTGGTTGTTCGAAGACCAATTTCTAGGACTTCTCCCTCAAAATCTTTCACCTTAATATGATCACCTACAGAGAATTGATCTTCTAAGATGATGAAAAATCCTGTAATAATATCCTTAACTAGACTCTGAGCTCCGAAACCGATCGCCAAACCAACGATTCCTGCTCCAGCCAGTAACCCTTTGATATCAAGTCCACACACTTCTAAAGCCATAATTAAGGCGATAAAATTAACAATATACGTAATAATATTTTGAATCAGCTTTAATAGCGTGGCTTCACGACGTTCGGATACCCTGATTGGACTTTTAGAGCGAACGAGAAAAAATTTTGAAATCACTGCCTTACTTAATCGAATAACTACTCTTGATAAGAAGAAAATGACAAATAACTTTAAAATACCTAAGCTTAAATCCACCCATAATTCTTCATCGAAAAATTCCTTTTTAAGTTTATCTGCAATATAATCCATTCAATCCACCTATTCTGCCTAAAAAAAATAAAAAAGTAGTGTAAAGCTATCTTAACAACAAATAATGGGTTTTTGTATAAAAAATATTTGGGTATATAAGTAAAACCAACAATAATCCTGCTGACTAATACTCCGCAGAAGTTCTATATTTTCTCCAACTATATGCACTTTACTTTTTTTTTGATATTTTCCCCGCAGCATGTATACCCTTTCCTATTTATCCGTATACTGTTAGTACTAGTTAAGAGGAGTGGAAGCGATGAATCTGAAATCGAGTTTTTTTGAAAATAAGAGCAGCTTGAGCAGAATCTTACATGAAGATCTTGACGCATCTAAACAAATATCTAACGAATTGCTCTCATTGCTTCCTGTCCCACCAAGACCGATTGTCATCGCCTGTATCGGAACAGACCGCTCAACTGGAGATTCTTTAGGGCCATTAGTAGGCACCCTGCTTAAAGAAAAAACATCGTCTTCTGAGTTTTTTGTTTACGGGACCCTTGAAGATCCCATTCATGCTATGAATCTTAAAGAACGCTTGAACGATATCCAGCAATCTCATCTTAATCCCTTTATTATTGGCGTAGATGCCTGCTTAGGGAAAGTGAAAAGTGTAGGAATTGTCCAAGTCGGTGCGGGGCCCGTTAAGCCAGGGGCCGGTGTAAATAAAGAATTACCAGCGGTCGGAGATGCCCATATTACAGGGATAGTCAATGTCAGCGGCTTTATGGAATTCATGGTTTTACAAAACACCAGGCTCAATCTTGTCTTAAAAATGGCCAAGACCATTGCAAATGGTATTTATTTTGCCGGCAGTCAAATTCATCAAAAACAAGCGTTCCAACAATTCAATTGGACATTTAATCAGGAAAAAACACCGTAAGAAGGAGAATACTCTCCTTCTTTTTTTTGCAGACGACCCTTATACAGGAATAGCAAAATAGTAGACGATTGAAACCAGTACAATTGTAACTAGGAGACCCGGAAGCAAATTCGCCACTCTTATTTTAGTTAGTCCTAAAAGGTTTAGCCCGATAGCAAAAATCATGATGCCGCCGACTGCAGTCATTTCTCCTATCAATGAGTCCATTAATTTGGAAGGAACCCAGTTATTAATTTGGGTAGCAAATAACGCAATTGCCCCCTGATAAATGACCACAGGAATAGAAGAAAAAATCACACCTATCCCTAGCGTACTAGCCAATATGGTAGACGTAAAGCCATCAATAATTGCCTTCGTATATAAAACATCATGGTCATTCCGAATGCCGCTGTCGAGGGATCCAATAACGGCCATCGCTCCAATGACAAAGATTAATGTTGCTGTGACGAAACCCTGCGAAATAGAGCTGTCACTTCGCTTCATTTTTCCATCAATCCAACTACCTATCATGTTCAGCTTTTCATCTAGATTCAACCATTCTCCTGCCGCCGCACCAATAACTAGACTGAGAATAACAATAAGGTAGGATTCGCTGCTGAATCCCATTTGCAATCCGAGAACAGTAACAGCCAATCCGATAGCGAACATAATGCTTTCTTTCATTCGATCGGGAATATTTTTTAACAATCTTCCCGCTAGTGTGCCTCCAATGATACAAACTCCATTAACTAGTGTACCTAGCAGAACCACTTCCATTCCCCTCTTCTTCCTAAACTATATACAAAAGAAACCATCTATAAAAGATGGTTTATGAGGAAGGAGAATTTTGACCTAATATCTCCATAATTCGTTCTAAATCCTCTTCAGAGAAAAACTCGATTTCAATTTTTCCTTTTTTCTTTGTCTTCTTAATCGTGACCGTCGTTCCAAATCGTTCACGCAGATTTGCTTCTCTTTCCTTTAGAAAAACATCTTTTTTTGGCTTTTGCTTAGGCGTTTCACGTGGAACATCCTGATTTAATAGATGAATATAGGTTTCAAGCTGACGGACATTCATTTGCTCTTTCAGTACTTTATTAATCACTTCATTTAAACTGTTTTTATTCTTTAAAGAGAGAAGCGCCCTGCCGTGACCCATCGATATTTTTCCGGATGAGATAAAAGATTGAATGTCTTCTGGGAGAGCTAGAAGTCGAATGTGATTAGCTACATGGGGCCGGCTTTTTCCAAGTCGTTTTGCTAATTCTTCCTGTGTGCCTCCTAATCTTTCTAATAGAGTTTGATAGGCGACAGCTTCCTCAATAGGATTTAAGTCTTCACGCTGAAGATTTTCTAAGATAGCTAGCTCCATCATTTGCTGCTCGCTCATTTCTCTTACTACAACAGGAACAGTTTTAAATCCAGCTTCCTTTGCTGCTCGATATCGCCTTTCCCCTACAACGATTTCATACCCTCTTATACTTTTTCTTGCAATAATCGGCTGAAGAATTCCATGCTGCATAATCGAATTTTTCAATTCTTCTATCGCCTCAGGACGAAAAACTTTCCTAGGCTGATAAGGATTTGGTCTTATTTCCTTTATTTTAACTGCCTGTACAGTATCATCTTTTCCCGTTTCTAAATTGGGAAACAATGCATTAAGTCCTTTTCCAAGGCCTTTAGCCATTTGCAACCACTTCCTTTGCCAGTTCTAAATAGACCTCTGCTCCCCGTGACTTTGGATCATAGATAATAATCGGTTCACCATGACTCGGTGCTTCACTCAGTCTGACATTCCGTGGAATGATCGTTCGATACACTTTATCCTGAAAGTATTTTTTAACCTCTTCAATGACTTGAATTCCTAAATTCGTGCGGGCATCAAGCATCGTCAGCAGTACGCCTTCAATCCTTAATTCATGATTGAGGTGTTTTTGTACTAGGCGAATCGTGCTTAACAGCTGGCTTAGTCCTTCAAGAGCGTAATATTCACATTGGACGGGAATGACAACAGCATCCGCAGCGGTCAATGCGTTCAATGTTAACAAACCTAGTGATGGCGGGCAATCAATAATGATATAGTCATAATCTTCTTTTACCTCTTCAAGCGCCCTTTTTAAGCGTACTTCCCGGGAAATAGTTGGAACCAATTCAATTTCAGCACCTGCAAGCTGAATGGTGGCTGGGATTATATATAGTTTTTCAACTTTCGTCTCTCTGATGACTTCTGATGCCTCAACGTCATCAACCAATACATCATAAATACATTGTTCCACATCCGCTTTTTCAATTCCTGCCCCGCTTGTCGCATTCCCCTGAGGATCAATGTCTACTAATAATACTTTTTTACCTATGTAAGCTAAACACGCACTTAAGTTAACAGAGGTAGTTGTTTTTCCTACACCGCCCTTTTGATTGGCGATGGCGAGAATCATTCCCACGGTGTCACCTTCTTTCTAAACATAGTATTCTATCAATAATCATTCATTTATAAGTAAAAAATAGTAAAAATTAATATTTATTTTCCAATTCCAGTTTACCATGAAAATGTACATTTCGACTCATTTTCTCGCACTGAAGTGAAGAGGGAAAAGAAGGGTTTCAAAAAAACCCGGTAATCACTGATTACCAGGCATGTAAATCATTTATTTTTTCTTGGGGATTTTGATAGTGAATTGATAATACTCCTCAAATTCTTCTTCTTCAGAATCAAGATTAATCCCATTATCCGTCACCATAGAAAGAGATTGTCGGATTGTATTAACCGCGATTCGCATATCCTTTGAGAATGCTTTCCGTTTAGGCTTAGGTTTTTGCTCGGTACTGAGCAGTCTAACTACCCGCTCCTCGGTCTGTTTAACATTCAAATTGCGTTCAATAATTTCCTCAAGAAGCCTGATTTGTTTTTCAGGGTTTTTCAAAGGAATTAACGATCGAGCATGCCGCTCCGTAATTTGCTTATTGAGCACCGCTTGTTGGACTTCCTGTGGAAGCTTTAACAGCCGGAGCTTATTAGCTACAGTAGACTGTCCTATTCCCAACCGCTGGGCAAGAGCTTCTTGGGTTAATTGATGTAATTCTATAAGTTTCCCATATGCTATTGCTTCTTCAATGGGTGTTAATTCTTCCCGCTGGAGATTTTCTATAAGTGCTACTGAAGCCGTTTCAGTATCATTAAAATCTTTTATAATGGCTGGAGCCGTTTCCCAGCCAAGCTTCTGCATGGCTCTAAAACGCCTCTCACCAGCAATTATTTCGAATTTCCCTGATTCATACTCTCTCACAACAATCGGTTGAATGATGCCATGTGTATGTATCGTCTGAGCTAACTCGGAAAGCTTATCATCATTAAAAACTGTTCTTGGTTGATATCGGTTCGGGACAATGTCGGAGATGGAAAGTTTCATGATTTCATCATTTTTACTAGGTTCTTCCATCTCTTTCTGTTGTTCCTCTTTTTCGCCTAACCCGAAGAATCGCGAAAAAGGATGCTTCATCTTCCTACACCACCTTTACAAAACTCCCACATAACATATTCTCTATAGATTTAATAAAGTCCTTCATACCTCGGTAAAATTGTTCAAGCCGGTTGGTACTTACTCAATCGGCATTTTATTTGGAGTACCGGGTTTACGCGGATATTTCCTAGGTGTTTGCTTCACCTTTTGAATAATAATTATATTTCTTTCACTGTTTTCTTCAGGTAAAAGAAACGGATGAACTTGTTCCAATTTTCCACCCATAGCAGAAATCGCCTTTTTCCCGATATCTATTTCTTCTCCCGCACTAGCCGCCTTCATTGCAATAAATGTGCCGCCTGTCTTTACCAGCGGCAGACATAACTCACTTAGGACAGACATCCTGGCAACAGCTCGAGCCATAACAATATCGTATGCTTCCCGTTGGTCAGCTTTTTGAGCAAACGTTTCAGCACGGTCATGATAAAACGTGGTGTTTGTCAACTGAAGAGAAGCGGCCAGATGCTCGAGAAAAGAAATTCTCTTATTTAACGAATCCACAATAGATACCTGAAGATTTGGGAAACAAATTTTCAGCGGTATACTTGGAAATCCCGCTCCTGCGCCTACATCACAAATTTTATAAGGTTTAGTAAAATCAAAATAAAAGGCGGCGCTGACTGAATCATAAAAATGCTTTAAATACACATCTTCTTTTTCAGTTATGGCCGTTAGATTCATTTTTTCATTCCACTCTACCAAGAGCTCGTAATAGGTTTCAAATTGTTGCAGCTGAAGGGAGGAAAGCTCAATTCCCTTCTCCTTCAACTGTAACGCAAATTGTTCTATTTTCATGAGTTAAACATCCTTTTTAGGTCTTTTATCTTTCAACACGCGCAATTTTCCCTTGTTCTAAATAAACAAGTAATATTGAAACGTCTGCAGGATTAACCCCTGAAATTCTTGATGCCTGAGCGATAGATAGCGGCAGCACTTGTTTAAGCTTTTGACGTGCCTCTGTAGCCAATCCTGAAATGGCGTCATAATCGATATTGACTGGAATCTTTTTGTTTTCCATCTTTTTCAGCCGATCCACTTGCTGAAGGGACTTTTCAATATACCCTTCATATTTAATTTGTATTTCTACCTGTTCAGTTACATCACCATCTAGCTCAATTTCACTTGGTATAAGCTGATTAATATGGCTGTAACTCATTTCTGGACGCTTAAGCAAATCGGAAGCACGAATGCCATCCTTTAACTCACTGCCGCCGCCTTCTGTTACAATTTGCTGTACTTCTTCAGTCGGTTTAATGAAAATCGATTGTAATCTGGTTTTTTCTGCTTCAACCGCTGCTTTTTTTAAGCTGAATGCCTGATAACGTTCTTCTTTAATCAAACCAATTTTATGACCAAATTCTGTTAATCGAAGGTCTGCATTATCATGACGGAGCAATAAACGGTATTCTGCCCGCGATGTTAAAAGTCGATAAGGCTCATTCGTTCCTTTTGTAACAAGATCATCGATTAACACACCAATATACGCGTCTGCACGGCTAAGAATCAACTCTTCTTTTCCAAGCGACTTTAATCCTGCATTGATTCCGGCCATTAACCCTTGACCTGCAGCTTCTTCATAACCTGAAGTTCCGTTAATTTGACCGGCTGTATATAAGTTTTTCAACTTCTTCGTTTCAAGTGTAGGCCACAGCTGTGTTGGCACAATTGAATCATACTCAATCGCATATCCAGCCCTCATCATTTCACTTTTCTCCAGGCCGGGAATAGATCGAAGAATTTTATGTTGAACTTCTTCAGGTAAACTGGTGGATAATCCTTGTACATAGACTTCTTGCGTATTACGTCCTTCTGGTTCCAAGAAAATCTGATGACGCGGCTTATCATTAAATCTAACGATTTTATCTTCAATGGATGGACAATAACGAGGACCGGTTCCTTTTATCATACCTGAATACATGGGAGAACGATGAAGATTATCATCAATAATCTTATGTGTTTCCTCATTTGTATACGTTAACCAGCATGGCAGCTGATCCGTGATAAACTTCGTTGTTTCATAAGAAAAGGCACGATGTTCTTTATCACCTGGTTGAATCTCAGTTTTACTGTAATCAATTGTATGGCTATTAATCCTCGGCGGCGTTCCTGTTTTAAAACGAACCAAGTCAAAACCAAGCTCCTGCAAATGCTCTGAAAGCCTAATGGATGGCTGTTGATTGTTGGGACCGCTTGAATATTTCAAGTCACCAAGAATAATTTCTCCACGCAAGAATGTTCCTGTCGTAATCACGACGGTTTTAGCTCGATAAACGGCACCCGTTTTTGTGATAACACCGGTACAAACATCGTCCTCAACAATCAGCTCCTCGACCATTCCTTGAAGAAGCGTCAAATTCGGTTCATTTTCGATTGTTTTCTTCATTTCCTGCTGATATAAAAATTTATCTGCTTGTGCTCGTAAAGCACGAACAGCTGGACCTTTTGCTGTATTCAGCATTCTCATTTGGATATACGTTTTGTCGATATTTTTTCCCATTTCTCCGCCTAACGCATCAATTTCCCTAACAACAATTCCTTTTGCAGGGCCGCCGACTGACGGATTACATGGCATAAACGCAACCATATCGAGGTTAATCGTAATCATTAACGTCTTAGCACCAACTCTAGCTGCCGCAAGACCAGCTTCACTTCCTGCATGTCCTGCACCAATGACAATTACATCATAACTTCCAGCATCATATTGCATTTTTTTCCCTCCTACTATTTTTTATTTACCTAAACAAAATTGTGAAAAGAGTTGATTGATTAAGCCATCTTGCACGCTTTCGCCAATAATTTCGCCCAGCAGTTCCCATGCTTTGGTAAAATCAATTTGAACTAAGTCTATAGGTATTCCCGCTTCAATCGCTTCAATGGATGATTCTATTGCTTGTAAAGCTTGACCCAATAAAGCAATATGACGCGCGTTCGAGACATACGTAAGATCACCTAATTCCAATGTACCTTTAAAGAACAATGAGGCAATCGCTTCTTCTAAATCATCGATACCTTGATCTTCTAGAAGAGAGGTAGAGACAATTTGTTTCGCACCAATCTGCTTAACCCGATCGAGGTCAATCTTCCTAGGAAGATCTGTTTTGTTAATGATTACAATAACATCCATGCCTTTAACTGCTTCGAATAACAATTCATCTTCATGTGTAAGTTCAGCTGAATTATTTAAAACAAGCAGGATTAAATCCGCTTCCTTCAAAACCGCACGAGAACGCTCTACACCAATTCTCTCAACGATATCTTCCGTTTCACGAATACCGGCTGTGTCAACCAATTTTAATGGAACGCCTCTTACATTTACATACTCTTCAATAACATCTCGTGTCGTACCTGGAATATCGGTAACAATTGCTTTATTTTCATGTACTAGGCTATTAAGCAAAGACGATTTCCCAACGTTTGGTCTCCCAATAATGACGGTTGATAATCCATCACGTAATATCTTACCCTGCTGAGAAGTATTTAGAATTTTTTCTATTTCCGTTTTTACGAAATAGGATTTTTCTAAAAATAAACGGTGAGTCATTTCTTCAACGTCATCATACTCCGGATAATCTATGTTAACCTCGACCTGTGCGAGGGTTTGCAATATTTCTTGTCTTAATCGACGGATAAGCTGTGAAAGCCTTCCCTCCATTTGTCCTAAAGCAACATTCATTGCTTTATCTGTTTTTGCGCGAATTAAATCCATTACGGCTTCTGCCTGCGAAAGGTCAATCCGGCCATTTAAAAAAGCCCGCTTCGTAAATTCACCAGGCTCGGCTAATCTAGCTCCTTGAGAAAGAACCAACTGCAGGACACGATTTACTGAAATAATTCCGCCATGACAGTTGATTTCCACTACATCTTCACGGGTAAAAGTCTTCGGACCCTTCATGATAGAAACCATTACTTCTTCCACTGTCTCTCCCGTTTTAGGATGGACTAAATGGCCATAATGAATCGTATGTGAATCAGCATCTTCTAATCTTTTATTCCCCGGACCACGGTAGATGGAATCAGCAATTTGATAGGCGTCGTCTCCACTGATCCTTACAATGGCAATCGCACCTTCTCCCATTGGCGTAGAAATAGCTGTAATTGTATCAAATTCCATTTGTCTTTCACCTCGGTTTAGTTAGAAGTTCACGACTATCGTCAGGAGCTTACAACCATGTAATTATCTATTTAAAAAAAGCTTAAATTGAATCCTAAATTACTACAATACCATAGTAACACTATGAAAAAAAGCAGATAACCCTTTGGTTATTCTAAGTTATCCACATGTTCCTAAGAGTGCAGCTAGTTCATTTTAACTTATCCACATGTGAATAACAACAGGTCGGAAACTGTTCCCTTTTCAGCGTTTAACAGCAAATGCAGACTGAAATATGAAAAAGGTCCTTCTGCCATTGGCAGAGGGACCTTTTTAGGCTTTATTTTTTGGAGAAATGATTAAATGACGGAAAGGTTCTGTACCACTAGATGTCGTTTTGATTTTCGGATTTTTCAAAAGTGCTGTATGAATAATCTTGCGTTCATATGAAGGCATCGGTTCAAGAGAAACTTCTTTCCCAGACTTATGTACTTTATCTGCCATTCTTTCAGCTAATTGGATCAGCGTATCATTCCGCCTTTGCCGATACCCTTCAGCATCGACAACTATCGTAATATACTGTTTAGAATGTCGATTTGCGACAAGCTGAGTCAAATATTGAAGCGAATTTAATGTTTGGCCTCTTTTGCCGATTAATAAGGCAATTTTTTCACCGGATAAATGAAAGGTAACAACTTTCCCTTCCCTTTTTACCGTAATTTCAGATGGAACATTCATTTTTTCGCTAATATTCTTAAGAAATTGACGGGCTTCTTCGACAGGATCCGGCAGCAACGAAGCATGAACAACTGCTTTTCGTGCACCTATCCAGCCAAAAAACCCTTTTTTACCTTGATCGACCACTTCAATTTCGACTCTATCTCTAGTGGTATTCAATTGAGCTAAAGCAGATGAGACTGCGTCCTCGACAGATTGTCCTGCAGCAGTTACCTGTTTCACTTTTTCTTTGCTCCTCCCGCATTTTCGGCAGCTAATTTTTTCATATCTGGACCTTTGATGACTAATGTTTGAACAATCATAAAGATATTACCGACTACCCAATACAATGAAAGAGCAGCTGGGAAATTAATTGCAAAAATCAAAATCATAACCGGCATGATATAAAGCATCATTGTCATTTGTGCAGCCATTTGCGGATTGGACTGGGTACCAGCCATCGTGATTTTTTGTTGAATGAAGGTCGTAATACCCGCAATAATTGGCAGCAGGTAAATTGGATCTGGATTTCCTAAATCAAACCAAAGGAAACTATGTTTTGCAATTTCTTCGGTACGACTAATCGCATGATAAAACCCAATTAGTATTGGCATTTGGACAATCAACGGGAAACAACCTGCAAGAGGATTAACGTTATATTTTTTAAAGAGCGCCATCGTTTCTTGCTGAAGCTTTTGTTGAGTAGCTGCATCCTTAGAGGCGTACTTATCTTTAAGTTCTTTCATTTCTGGCTGAATAGCCTGCATCGCTTTTGAACTTTTTGTTTGTTTGATCATTAATGGGAGCATTGCAAAACGAATGATCAACGTTACGACTATTAATCCTAATCCGTAACTATTCCCTAATAACTCAGAACACCAAATAATCAGCCTCGATAATGGATAGACAATATATTCATTCCAAAACCCACTGCTGCTCGAATCAATTGGTTTATTGATTTCGGTACAACCAGCTAATAACATCGTGATCGAGGCTAAAGCTAATATTAATATGATCCTTTTCTTCAACCGTAATTTCCTCCAATCTTCAAAACAATCTGATAAAAAAACTCAATTCAGAATCCAGGATGCATAGCGTCCTGGATTCTGATGGTTGTCCCACAAGGGATTCTTATTTAAGAAGCACTCCCAAAAAAGCTTTATCTATGTTTAATCTTTATTAATATAAAGGATATTATCTTTTTTTTGATTGAAACGTTAGAGAATCAGACCGTTTTAACACATGGGTTAAACTGCTTTTCACTTCAGAAAATCCCATATCAGCTGCAGGTTTACGGGCAATTACCACATAATCCTTACCAGTTTGGATATTTTCCTTTAGTTCTAGAAAAGATTGTCTAATATATCTTTTCACTTGATTACGAACAACAGCATTCCCAATTTTTTTGCTAACGGAAAGACCGATTCTAAAATAATCCTGATCCGGCTTTTCAAGGACATAGACAACAAATTGCCTATTAGCGAAGGATTCACCCTTTTTAAAAGCCAGCTGGAATTCATCATTCTTTTTTATTCTTAGCTTTTTTTTCATGCTTTACACCTTCAATAACCTTAATTGGGACAAATTAAGAACCGCTGATTATGAGAAAAAAAGACCACTGAAATTTTTCAGTGATCTATGCAGATAATACTTTTCTGCCTTTGCGGCGACGTGCAGCTATAACTCTACGTCCAGACTTCGAGCTCATACGGCTACGGAAACCATGAACTTTACTATGCTTACGCTTATTTGGTTGATACGTACGTTTCATTTATGACACCTCCCTGAGGAATAACAGTTAAAGACAGTCTAGCTAATTATATAGACCAACCCAGTAAAATGTCAACCTTTCCTTAAAATTAAATCCCGACTCTAAAAATGTTCAGCTAAAATCTTAGGTTGATCATTCTCACCTAACTAAACGAAGAACTGATGTTTATTCTTATTCCAACACCCTGTGGATAGTTTTTCGACACTTTTTTTATTATCCACAGGCTTTTCTAATACCTTTTACACATAGTATTTGGCTGTGGAAAAGTTTTTCCCACAGCCTGTCCAACTTGTGGATAAACTTTTCTAAGCCATTGCAACTAGTGCGAATATCTGATATTATATTTGTGTTTTCACTCTGGATAACTAGCGACGATAAAATAAGTTATCCACAGATTGTTAATAACATGTGGATAGATTTTTCCAGCTGTGGATAATCCATTGTCCACAAACGGTGGATAATGTCGAAAACTGTTTATCTTCCTTATTATATATTTCCTCCTATACCTGTTGATGAATATTTATCCTATTTATTAAAATTAGCTTACTTCCTCCTGTACAATGGTTGTACAGCGAAAAAATGGAGTATGTACCTTTGTCGAGCATGCAAGGCAGAAGTCGATTAATCTGTCCTTTTTATATTTTTTTTTAGAATTTTGTAAAGGAGGGATTGTCTTGGAAAACATCGATAGTTTATGGAACCAATCTCTATCTAAAATGGAAAAGAAGATTAGCAAACCGAGTTTTGAGACGTGGTTAAAATCAACTAAAGCTTATATGCTTCAAGGAGATATATTGACTGTTACCGCTCCAAATGAATTTGCACGAGACTGGCTGGAAGAGCGCTATTCTCATCTTATCTCCGAAGTATTATTAGAATTAACCGGCGAAGAGCTGGAAGTTAAATTTATTATCCCCTCTAACCAGGAAGACGATGAGTTCATTGTTCCTGCACCTGGAAAGAAACGTAAAAAAAATGAGAATGCTCAAAATGACTTTAACCAATCTATGCTGAATACAAAAAATACGTTTGATACATTTGTAATTGGATCTGGAAATCGTTTTGCACATGCTGCTTCACTTGCCGTTGCTGAAGCACCTGCGAAGGCCTATAATCCACTGTTTATCTACGGGGGAGTTGGTCTAGGGAAGACTCACCTTATGCATGCCATTGGTCATTATGTACTTGAGCATAACCCTCGTGCAAAAGTAGTTTATTTATCTTCCGAAAAATTCACGAATGAGTTCATTAACTCCATACGTGACAATAAAGCGGGAGAGTTTCGGGATAAATATCGCAGCGTTGATGTCCTTTTAATCGATGATATTCAATTCTTAGCTGGAAAAGAACAGACGCAGGAAGAATTTTTCCATACGTTTAATGCTCTTCATGAAGAAAGTAAACAAATTGTTATTTCTAGTGATCGCCCGCCAAAAGAAATTCCTACACTGGAAGACCGTCTGCGTTCTAGATTTGAATGGGGTCTGATTACAGATATCACGCCGCCTGATCTAGAAACTCGGATTGCTATCCTTCGTAAAAAAGCAAAAGCTGAAGGATTAGATATCCCTAATGAAGCCATGCTTTATATTGCCAATCAAATTGATTCCAATATTCGTGAACTTGAGGGTGCACTTATTCGTGTTGTTGCGTATTCTTCCTTAATAAATAAAGATATTAATGCCGATTTAGCTGCAGAAGCACTAAAAGATATTATTCCGAGCTCTAAGCCGAGAATTATCACCATCCTAGATATCCAAAAAACGGTTGGTCAGCATTATAGTATTAAACTTGAAGATTTTAAGGCTAAAAAACGAACGAAGACAGTCGCTTTCCCTCGACAAATTGCTATGTACTTATCCAGAGAGCTGACTGACTTCTCACTTCCGAAGATTGGGGATGAATTTGGAGGCCGAGATCATACGACTGTTATTCACGCACACGAAAAAATATCGAAGCTGCTTCAAACTGATTCACAATTGCAAAGACAAGTAAAAGAAATCCAAGAACAGCTCAGGGTATAAGCTCTGGAAATTGTGTATAACTTGCTTGCATTTACACACAGTCTGTCCACATGTGGATAGACTGTTTTTCCTTGGCTTTTCAAGGGTTATCCACATATCCACAGGCCCTACTACTATTACTACTATCTTTTAAATAAAAAATATTATATATATATGCGGTTAAAAATGAAAAAAGTACTCTATTTTAGGAGGATGTAAAATGAAATTTATTATCCAGCGTGATCGTCTTATTCAAAGCGTCAATGAAGTCATGAAAGCTGTAACCTCCCGAACAACTATTCCGATTTTAACTGGGATTAAATTAACAGCGGATTCCGAAGGTTTAACATTGACAGGAAGTGATTCAGATATTTCTATCCAATCATTTATTCCTGTTGAAGAAGATGAACATGAAATTGTTGAAGTAAAAGAAAGTGGCGCTATTGTTCTAAATGCACGCTTTTTCGGTGAAATCATTAAAAAGTTACCTATGGAGACAGTTGAAATTGAAGTTCATAATAATTTTCAAACGACTATTCGCTCAGGTAAAGCTGAATTTAATCTAAATGGCTTAGATGCTGAAGAATATCCGCACCTGCCGCTTATCGAAGAAGAAAATATTATTAAAATACCAGCGGATTTATTGAAATCTTTAATTCGTCAAACCGTGTTTGCAGTGTCCACCTCAGAAACACGTCCCATCTTGACAGGTGTAAAGTTAGAAGTTCAAAACGAAGAGTTAACCTGTATTGCAACAGATAGCCATAGACTAGCAATGAGGAAAGCACCCGTTGAAAGTAAGCTAACGGATGCTACGAGTGTGGTCATTCCAGGGAAAAGTTTAAATGAGCTGAGCAAAATTCTTGATGATAACAACGAAATTATTGAAATGGTTATTACTGAAAATCAAGTACTGTTTAAAGCAAAAAACCTATTGTTCTTCTCAAGATTATTAGAAGGCAACTATCCGGATACATCCCGCTTAATTCCTTCAGAAAGTAAGACAGATGTGATTGTTCATGCAAAGGAATTTTTAAAAGCTATTGATCGTGCCTCTTTATTAGCAAGAGAAGGTCGAAACAATGTTGTCAAACTTTCAACTCTTCCTGGAGGAGTCATTGAAGTTTCTTCTAACACCCCGGAAATTGGTAAAGTGGTGGAAGAAGTACAAGCTGAACTCATTGAAGGTGAAGAATTAAAAATATCATTCAGTGCGAAATTTGTTATGGATGCCTTAAAAGCATTGGAGGGTACGGATATCAAAATTAACTTCACAGGTGCTATGCGCCCATTTGTTATCCGTTCCATTCATGACGATACAATGCTGCAATTAATACTTCCAGTTCGAACTTACTAAGTTAAACCATTAATTTTTTTCCATAGAAAAGGTCTGTTTAACAGGCCTTTTTTCTGTAGGTTACGTTTAAAAACACATTTTTTCCCCTGTTTTTAGTCAAAAAATCGGCAATGCTTTGTCTTAATGTCTTTTTTTTAGTAAAATAAAGTATTAGAGATTACTTTGAAGGTAGTGAAAAGAATGCACATAACTGAAATACAGATCCAAACTGAATACATTACGCTTGGACAATTTTTAAAGCTTGCAGATATTATCCAAAGCGGCGGCATGGCCAAACCCTTCTTAGGTGAAAATGATGTTTTCATCAATGAAGAATTCGACGTCCGTCGGGGCAGAAAATTACGAGAGGGTGACATAATCGATATACCAGACATTGGAATATTCGTCATTACTCGTTAAAGTAAAAGGGAAGTATCGACTATGTATATAGAAAACTTAGCCTTAAGGCACTACCGAAATTATCAAAATCTAGAGCTTTCTTTTGAAAATAAGGTCAACGTGATATTAGGTGAAAATGCACAAGGTAAAACAAATGTCATGGAATCAATTTTTGTCTTAGCTATGGCTAAATCGCATCGGACATCAAATGATAAAGATCTTATTCGTTGGGATGAAGAATATGCTAAAATAGAAGGACGGGTTCGAAAACAAACTACGTCGATTCCTTTAGAATTAACGATTTCCAAAAAAGGTAAAAAAGCAAAATGTAATCATATCGAACAGAAAAAATTAAGTCAGTATGTCGGAAATATGAATGTCGTTATGTTTGCACCGGAGGATCTTCACTTGGTAAAAGGAGCTCCACAGGTCAGACGGCGGTTCATTGATATGGAAATCGGCCAGGTTTCGCCTGTTTATCTTCATGATATGAGTCAATATCATAAAATTCTTATCCAAAGAAATCACTACTTAAAGCTTCTTCAAACACGAAAACAAACGGACACTGCCATGCTTGATGTCTTAACTGAGCAATTCATACATTATGCGGTGAAAATTGTCGAAAGAAGGTATAGGTTTCTGCATTTACTTCAAAATTGGGCTGAACCGATCCATTCTGGAATTTCGAGAAATCTGGAAAAGTTGAAAATCCAGTATAAACCTTCCCTTGATGTATCAGAATCTATGGATTTGACGAAAATGATAGAAGTATTTGAAGATAAATTTTCCAAGGTAAGAATAAGAGAAATTGAACGTGGTGTGACATTGGCAGGACCTCATCGAGATGACTTAGCTTTCTTTGTCAATGGCAGAGATGTTCAAACCTTTGGGTCACAAGGACAGCAGCGAACAACAGCTCTTTCACTTAAGCTTGCTGAAATTGAATTAATACATGCAGAAATTGACGAATATCCAATTCTATTACTAGATGATGTTTTGTCTGAACTGGATGATTATCGCCAATCACATCTGCTTAATACGATTCAAGGAAAAGTACAAACCTTTGTTACCACTACCTCTGTTGATGGAATTGACCATCAAACCTTGCGCGGGGCATCAACCTTTACGGTGCACCAGGGAAACGTCATACAAGTCAAATGATGAGGTGAACTTATGTATCTTCACATTGGTGAGGACATTCTTGTTAAAACCGATGAGGTAATTGCTATTTTAGATAAACAATTGCTTGATTGTTCCCCTTTTACTCATGAGTTTCTTGAGCGAAAAGCAGATAAAATTGTTAATCTAGCTAAGAACTCTATCAAGTCCATCGTGATTACAGATAACCATGTTTATTATTCCCCCCTAGCTTCTGGAACATTAAAAAAAAGATCATTGCAAAAAGCAATTTCATTTGATGAATAGATGGCACAACCAAACAAAAACCAAAAATAAGTTTAGTACGCTAAAATGCCAATAGAAAAGTGTAGGTGATATGGTGTGACAATGGAACAAAAACAAACGGAAGTGGAAAGTTATGATGAGAGTCAGATACAGGTATTAGAAGGACTAGAAGCTGTTCGTAAACGGCCGGGGATGTATATTGGTACCACTTCTTCAAAAGGCCTTCATCATCTTGTATGGGAAATTGTAGATAACAGCATTGACGAAGCGCTTGCAGGTTACTGTTCTGAAATTAAAGTAACCATTGAAAAAGATAACAGCATTACTGTTGTTGATAATGGACGTGGTATCCCAGTAGGTATTCATGAAAAAATGGGACGTCCGGCTGTAGAAGTTATTATGACTGTTCTTCATGCCGGCGGTAAATTCGGCGGTGGAGGGTATAAGGTTTCTGGCGGCTTGCACGGTGTGGGTGCTTCTGTTGTTAATGCCCTTTCAAGTGTATTAGAAGTGTATGTTCATAGAGATGGCCATATTTATTACCAAAAATTTATGCGCGGAGTTCCGCAAGAAGATCTGACCATTATTGGTGATTCAGATCATACAGGTACGACCATTCACTTTATTCCAGACGGACAAATCTTTACTGAAACATTAGAGTTTGAATTTGATACGCTGGCAACTCGAATGAGAGAACTGGCTTTCTTAAACAAAGGCTTGAAACTGATTCTTGAAGATAAGCGTGAAGAAGATAAAACAGCCGAGTATCATTACGAGGGCGGGATTAGCTCATATGTAGAACATTTAAACCGCTCAAAAGTCGTTTTACATGAGGAACCTATTTTCATGGAAGGTGAAAAAGATGGTATTTCCGTGGAAATAGCTCTTCAATACAATGATGGATATATCAGCAATTTATTCTCATTTGCGAATAACATCCATACCTATGAAGGCGGAACACATGAATCCGGATTTAAGACTGCCCTGACCCGAGTTATTAATGACTATGCTCGTAAGAATGGATTACTTAAAGAAGCGGACACAAACTTCTCTGGAGATGACGTTCGTGAAGGCTTAACGGCCATTATTTCTATTAAGCATCCTGATCCGCAGTTTGAAGGCCAAACTAAAACGAAACTCGGAAATTCAGAAGCAAGGACAGTCTCTGACTCCATTCTCTCTGAACGCTTAGATGCGTTTTTATATGAAAATCCTTCTGTTGCAAAAAAAGTAGTTGAAAAAGGGCTTATGGCAACCAGGGCACGTCTTGCAGCGAAAAAAGCTCGTGAATTAACGAGACGGAAGAGTGCTTTAGAGGTTTCTAGTTTACCTGGTAAGCTTGCAGATTGTTCATCTAAGGATCCCTCTATTAGTGAAATCTACATTGTAGAAGGTAACTCCGCAGGAGGATCTGCGAAACAAGGACGGGATCGCCACTTCCAAGCTATTTTGCCGCTTAGAGGGAAAATCTTAAACGTTGAGAAAGCGCGTTTAGACCGTATCCTTCACAATATTGAAATTGGAACGATTATCACCGCTTTAGGAACAGGGATTGGTGAAGAATTCAATATTGAAAAAGCTAGATATCATAAAATTGTCATTATGACAGATGCTGATGTCGATGGTGCACATATTCGGACATTGATGTTAACGTTCTTTTACCGTTATATGCGAAAAATTATTGAATACGGCTATATCTATATCGCTCAGCCGCCCCTCTTTAAAATTCAACAGGGAAAACGGATTGAGTATGCGTATAATGACAAACAGTTGGAGGAAATCCTTGCTGCGCTTCCAGCACAGCCTAAGCCTAACCTACAGCGTTATAAAGGACTAGGTGAAATGAATCCAGAGCAGCTTTGGGAAACGACGATGAATCCAGATACAAGGACCCTGCTTCAGGTCAGCCTAACAGATGCTATTGAAGCGGATGAAACTTTTGAAATGCTAATGGGTGATAAGGTAGAACCTCGTCGTAACTTTATCGAGGAAAATGCAATCTACGTTAAGAATCTTGATGTTTAATTTAGAACAGGATATTCTATCCTGTTCTTTACATAGTGTCCCAAGGACCTAGATTGAGTTTTATAAAAAGGAGGTTGGCTCCATGTCAGAAAATGAACGTTCAAATGTTAAAGATATAAATATAAGTACTGAGATGCGTACATCTTTCTTAGATTATGCAATGAGTGTTATTGTATCCAGGGCTTTGCCTGATGTAAGGGACGGATTAAAGCCAGTGCACCGAAGAATTTTATATGCTATGAATGACCTAGGTATGACTTCTGATAAACCATTTAAGAAATCAGCACGTATTGTTGGTGAAGTTATTGGTAAGTATCATCCGCATGGTGACTCAGCTGTTTATGAAACAATGGTGCGTATGGCACAACCCTTTAACTACCGACATATGCTCGTTGATGGCCACGGGAACTTTGGTTCGGTCGATGGCGATCAGGCAGCAGCGATGCGTTATACGGAAGCGCGATTATCAAAAATATCTATGGAACTACTTCGTGACCTTAATAAAGATACGGTTGATTATCAGGAAAACTACGATGGCTCTGAAAAAGAACCCGTAGTAATGCCTGCACGTTTTCCTAACTTATTAGTGAATGGTTCTTCTGGAATCGCGGTAGGTATGGCCACAAATATTCCTCCCCATAACTTAGGAGAAGTTATTGATGGAGTCCTTGCTTTAAGTAAGGACCCAGAAATCACTATTTCAGAACTCACGGAGATTATTCCAGGACCAGATTTCCCAACGGCAGCTTTGATATTAGGTCGAAGTGGAATTAGAAAAGCCTATGAAACTGGAAAAGGATCCATTCTTCAACGTGCAAAAGTAGAAATTGAAGAAAAAGCAAATGGGAAACAAGTTATTTTGGTTAAGGAAATTCCTTATCAAGTTAATAAAGCACGACTCATAGAAAAAATTGCTGAACTTGCCCGCGATAAGAAAATAGATGGTATCACGGATTTAAGAGATGAATCCGACCGTAATGGAATGCGGATTGTTATGGAAATCCGTAAAGATGCAAATGCCAGTGTTCTCTTAAATAATCTTTATAAACATACAGCGATGCAAACAACGTTTGGTGTGAATCTTCTTGCTTTAGTTAATGGACAGCCTAAAGTGCTTAATCTTAAGGAATGTCTATATCATTATCTTGAGCATCAAAAAGTGGTGATTCGCCGCAGAACAGAATATGAATTACGTAAAGCTGAAGCACGGGCTCATATTCTTGAAGGATTACGGATTGCTCTAGATAACTTGGATGCAGTAATTGCTTTAATTCGTGGTTCACAAACAACTGATATTGCTCGTAACGGATTAATGGAGCAATTTTCCCTGTCTGATAAACAAGCTCAAGCGATTTTAGATATGCGTTTACAACGCTTAACTGGTTTAGAAAGAGAGAAAATTGAAGAAGAATACCAAGCTCTAATGGCACAAATTGCAGAATATAAAGATATTCTTGCTAATGAAGAAAAGCTTCTTGAAATCATTCGCGAGGAACTTCTTGAAATAAAAGAACGCTTTAGTAATCCAAGACGGACAGAAATTATGATGGGTGGATTTGAACACCTTGAAGATGAAGATTTAATTCCTCAAGAAAACATTATCGTGACGTTGACACATAATGGTTATATCAAACGTCTGCCTGTTTCTACATACCGCAGTCAAAAACGCGGGGGCAGAGGAATACAAGGAATGGGAACCAATGAAGATGATTTTGTAGGCCATTTATTAACGACCTCTACTCATGATACATTGCTGTTCTTTACGAATAAGGGGAAAGTTTATCGGGCAAAAGGGTATGAAATTCCTGAATACGGTCGGACTGCTAAAGGCTTGCCATTAATCAATTTAATTGAAATTGAAAAAGGTGAGTGGGTAAATGCAATTATCCCAGTCAAGGAATTCGTTGATGACTGGAGCTTATTCTTTACGACTAAACACGGTATTTCCAAACGTTCACCGTTATCATCCTTTGCTCATATCCGAAACAATGGGTTGATTGCTGTTGGTCTTCGTGAAGAAGATGAATTAATCTCTGTTCGTTTAACTAATGGGGATAAACATATTGCTATTGGTACGAAAGATGGAATGATGATTCGCTTCCATGAAACCGATGTACGCTCAATGGGACGGACAGCAGCTGGCGTTAAAGGAATATCCTTACGTGAGGGCGACGAAGTAATAGGGATGGAAATTCTTGAAGAAAGTGAAGAAGTTCTGATTGTTACCAAGCACGGTTATGGTAAACGGACACCAGCGGAAGAGTATCGTATTCAAACCCGTGGAGGCGTTGGAATTAAAACCTGCAACGTTACGGAAAAGAATGGTGAACTTATTGCTCTTAAAACGGTAAGCGGCCAAGAAGATCTCATGCTGATTACAGCTGCAGGTGTGTTAATCAGAATGGCAGTTGAAGATATTTCAAAAACTGGACGTAATACTCAGGGTGTGAAATTAATTCGTCTTGAGGCATCAGAAAATGAATATGTTTCTACTGTAGCTATGATTGAACGTGAAGAAGAAAAAGATCTAATTGAAGACATTTCTGAAGGGGAGACTGTTTTACCAGTTGAATCAACAGAAACCGAATCTTATGAACAAGATTCTAATCCTGTAGACAGTGAAGAGAATCAGTCAATGGACAAAGATGAAGAGTGAATACAAAAATAAAGAGAGGCTGTCCTTAAATGGACAGCCTCTTTTTATTTTGTATATGATTTAGTTATAAAGAACTATATAAAACAATAGTCAATTTGACCTAAATACAGTAATATTATGGTAATGATTAACACAGAGGTGATGACGATGAGGGTTAAGACTCATTATTTAGTTGAGGGATGTATTCTTAGTAAAGATATTGTTGGCAGAATAGGGAATCCCATTATCAATAAAAAAACGATTTTAAATACTGAGATGTTGGATGTACTTAATGCTTTTCTTGTAAGTGAGGTAAGTGTAGAGAAGATAAAGATCGACGGGCAGCAATACCATCCACGCGAAGTGATTGACGAGGAATCAGAAGAAGATTTAAAAGAAGAACCTTCTTTTATCTCAGACTACTTAAAAGCAGTTCAAACTTATAAACAATACTTTAAAAATTGGCAGGCTGGAAGTAAGGTTGAGGTTGCAAAAATTAGAGAAATTATGATTCCTCTGCTTGAGAAGGCACTTAATAACCCATCCGTCATTTTTTCGCTGCATCATTATTGCACGAAGGAAGATTATTTATATCATCATGCTATCTCAGTTGGCTTAATCAGCGGATACATTGCGCAAAAGAAACGATTTGATCATGGTGACGTTACTCAAATCACATTGGCAGGTTGTTTAGTTGATTGCGGAATGGCCAAAATATCTCCAAGTATTCTTGAAAAGAAAACCGTTTTAACTGCACAAGAGTATGAAGAGGTCCGGAAGCATCCTTTATACAGTCTTCAAATGCTGCAAAGGACAACGATTCTAAAGGAAACAGTCAAATATGCCATTCTGCAACATCATGAAAGGCTGGATGGCAGTGGATATCCGAAAGGAAAATATGGAACAGCTCCACATTCTTTTTCAAGAGTAGTCTCTGTCGCGGATGTGTATCATGCGATGACCTCTGAAAGAAGCTACCGAAAAAAGCAATCGCCATTTAAGGTAATGGAAATGATCCTTCATGATGATTTTGGGAAATTTGATATATCTGTTATTAAGATCCTTCTTGCTGGTATTACAAATTATGCGATAGGCAGTAAAGTTAGATTATCAAATGGTGCGACTGCTGAAATAATATTCATTGATGAAAATGCACAGACTAGACCCTTGGTTAAACTGCTTGATTCCAACGAGTTACTTCACTTAGATAGAAATAGAGAACTGTTTATAGAAGAAATCATGTAAAGAAGATCTGTGTAATGGTATGCAGATTTTCTTTCTTGCTCCAAATTTATGGGAGGTAAAATGGGCTCTGTCTTACTTGTTTATTAAAATAGTAACTATGAAGAAAATAAGTCTTGCAATTCCTTCGTATCCTAGATATAATAACTAAGTCGACAAGGAAGTAAAAAATAAATGTTGACATCGAAACAAGTTAGTATTATACTAACGAAGTCGCTTCAGAAGAAACGGCGAAATAATTGCTCTTTGAAAACTGAACAAAACAAAGCGTCAACGTTTTAAAGAAGTGAGTACACACTATAAAAACAACCGAGCAAGTCAAACATTCTACGGAGAGTTTGATCCTGGCTCAGGATGAACGCTGGCGGCGTGCCTAATACATGCAAGTCGAGCGAATTGTTGAGTTTACTCAACAGTTAGCGGCGGACGGGTGAGTAACACGTGGGCAACCTGCCTATAAGACTGGGATAACTTCGGGAAACCGGAGCTAATACCGGATATGTTCTTTTCTCGCATGAGAGAAGATGGAAAGACGGCGTCTCGCTGTCACTTATAGATGGGCCCGCGGCGCATTAGCTAGTTGGTGAGGTAATGGCTCACCAAGGCAACGATGCGTAGCCGACCTGAGAGGGTGATCGGCCACACTGGGACTGAGACACGGCCCAGACTCCTACGGGAGGCAGCAGTAGGGAATCTTCCGCAATGGACGAAAGTCTGACGGAGCAACGCCGCGTGAACGATGAAGGCTTTCGGGTCGTAAAGTTCTGTTGTTAGGGAAGAACAAGTACCAGAGTAACTGCTGGTACCTTGACGGTACCTAACCAGAAAGCCACGGCTAACTACGTGCCAGCAGCCGCGGTAATACGTAGGTGGCAAGCGTTATCCGGAATTATTGGGCGTAAAGCGCGCGCAGGTGGTTCCTTAAGTCTGATGTGAAAGCCCCCGGCTCAACCGGGGAGGGTCATTGGAAACTGGGGAACTTGAGTGTAGAAGAGGAAAGTGGAATTCCACGTGTAGCGGTGAAATGCGTAGAGATGTGGAGGAACACCAGTGGCGAAGGCGACTTTCTGGTCTATAACTGACACTGAGGCGCGAAAGCGTGGGGAGCAAACAGGATTAGATACCCTGGTAGTCCACGCCGTAAACGATGAGTGCTAAGTGTTAGAGGGTTTCCGCCCTTTAGTGCTGCAGCTAACGCATTAAGCACTCCGCCTGGGGAGTACGGCCGCAAGGCTGAAACTCAAAGGAATTGACGGGGGCCCGCACAAGCGGTGGAGCATGTGGTTTAATTCGAAGCAACGCGAAGAACCTTACCAGGTCTTGACATCCTCTGACACTCCTAGAGATAGGACGTTCCCCTTCGGGGGACAGAGTGACAGGTGGTGCATGGTTGTCGTCAGCTCGTGTCGTGAGATGTTGGGTTAAGTCCCGCAACGAGCGCAACCCTTGATCTTAGTTGCCAGCATTCAGTTGGGCACTCTAAGGTGACTGCCGGTGATAAACCGGAGGAAGGTGGGGATGACGTCAAATCATCATGCCCCTTATGACCTGGGCTACACACGTGCTACAATGGATGGTACAAAGAGCTGCAAACTCGCGAGGGTAAGCGAATCTCATAAAGCCATTCTCAGTTCGGATTGCAGGCTGCAACTCGCCTGCATGAAGCCGGAATCGCTAGTAATCGCGGATCAGCATGCCGCGGTGAATACGTTCCCGGGCCTTGTACACACCGCCCGTCACACCACGAGAGTTTGTAACACCCGAAGTCGGTGAGGTAACCGCAAGGAGCCAGCCGCCTAAGGTGGGACAGATGATTGGGGTGAAGTCGTAACAAGGTAGCCGTATCGGAAGGTGCGGCTGGATCACCTCCTTTCTAAGGAAAATTAACGTGACGCTTTTGTTTTGTTCAGTTTTGAATGAGTAATTCATTCCTTATAGTAGAAAGGGGCCTATAGCTCAGCTGGTTAGAGCGCACGCCTGATAAGCGTGAGGTCGATGGTTCGAGTCCATTTAGGCCCACCATTTCTTACTACCCTAACGGGGCCTTAGCTCAGCTGGGAGAGCGCCTGCCTTGCACGCAGGAGGTCAGCGGTTCGATCCCGCTAGGCTCCACCAATAAAGGTTTATCCTTTATACATTGTTCCTTGAAAACTAGATAATAGATAGAAGGTAAATTTTGCATCAATTTTTAAAACACCGAATGTTTTTTTTAGTAGGTTAAGTTAGAAAGGGCGCACGGTGGATGCCTTGGCACTAGGAGCCGATGAAGGACGGGACTAACACCGATATGCTTTGGGGAGCTGTAAGTAAGCGTTGATCCAGAGATTTCCGAATGGGGAAACCCACTGTTCGTAATGGAACAGTATCTTTACCTGAATACATAGGGTACTGAAGGCAGACCCGGGGAACTGAAACATCTAAGTACCCGGAGGAAGAGAAAGCAATAGCGATTTCCTGAGTAGCGGCGAGCGAAACGGAATCAGCCCAAACCAAGAGGCTTGCCTCTTGGGGTTGTAGGACACTCAATATGGAGTTACAAAGGAACGGGGTAAATGAAGAGGTCTGGAAAGGCCCGTCAAAGAAGGTAAAAACCCTGTAGTTGAAACTTCGTTCCCTCCTGAGTGGATCCTGAGTACGGCGGGACACGAGAAATCCCGTCGGAAACAGGGAGGACCATCTCCCAAGGCTAAATACTCCCTAGTGACCGATAGTGAACCAGTACCGTGAGGGAAAGGTGAAAAGCACCCCGGAAGGGGAGTGAAATAGATCCTGAAACCGTGTGCTTACAAGTAATCAGAGCCCGTTAATGGGTGATGGTGTGCCTTTTGTAGAATGAACCGGCGAGTTACGATCCCATGCGAGGTTAAGTTGAAAAGACGGAGCCGCAGCGAAAGCGAGTCTGAATAGGGCGAATTAGTATGTGGTCGTAGACCCGAAACCAGGTGATCTACCCATGTCCAGGGTGAAGTTCAGGTAACACTGAATGGAGGCCCGAACCCACGCACGTTGAAAAGTGCGGGGATGAGGTGTGGGTAGCGGAGAAATTCCAATCGAACCTGGAGATAGCTGGTTCTCTCCGAAATAGCTTTAGGGCTAGCCTCAAGATGAGAGTATTGGAGGTAGAGCACTGATTGGACTAGGGGCCCCCAACGGGTTACCGAATTCAGTCAAACTCCGAATGCCAAATACTTATTCTTGGGAGTCAGACTGCGAGTGATAAGATCCGTAGTCAAAAGGGAAACAGCCCAGACCACCAGCTAAGGTCCCAAAGTATACGTTAAGTGGAAAAGGATGTGGAGTTGCTTAGACAACCAGGATGTTGGCTCAGAAGCAGCCACCATTTAAAGAGTGCGTAATAGCTCACTGGTCGAGTGACTCCGCGCCGAAAATGTACCGGGGCTAAACGTATCACCGAAGCTGTGGATGGACACCGTAGGGTGTCCGTGGTAGGAGAGCGTTCTAAGGGCGTCGAAGCTAGACCGTAAGGACTGGTGGAGCGCTTAGAAGTGAGAATGCCGGTATGAGTAGCGAAAGAAGGGTGAGAATCCCTTCCACCGAATGCCCAAGGTTTCCTGAGGAAGGCTCGTCCGCTCAGGGTTAGTCGGGACCTAAGCCGAGGCCGAAAGGCGTAGGCGATGGATAACAGGTTGATATTCCTGTACCACCAATTTATCGTTTGAACGATGGGGGGACGCAGGAGGATAGGGTAAGCGCGCTGTTGGATATGCGCGTCTAAGCAGTTAGGCCGGAAACGAGGCAAATCCCGTTTCCATTAAGGCGGAGCTGTGATAGCGAGGGAAATTAAGTACCGAAGTTCCTGATTCCACACTGCCTAGAAAAGCCTCTAGTGAGATAAAGGGTGCCCGTACCGCAAACCGACACAGGTAGGCGAGGAGAGAATCCTAAGGTGTGCGAGAGAACTCTCGTTAAGGAACTCGGCAAAATGACCCCGTAACTTCGGGAGAAGGGGTGCTTTTTAGGGTGAATAGCCCGGAAAAGCCGCAGTGAATAGGCCCAGGCGACTGTTTAGCAAAAACACAGGTCTCTGCGAAGCCGCAAGGCGAAGTATAGGGGCTGACGCCTGCCCGGTGCTGGAAGGTTAAGGGGAGAGGTTAGCGTAAGCGAAGCTTTGAACCGAAGCCCCAGTAAACGGCGGCCGTAACTATAACGGTCCTAAGGTAGCGAAATTCCTTGTCGGGTAAGTTCCGACCCGCACGAAAGGCGTAACGATCTGGGCACTGTCTCAACGAGAGACTCGGTGAAATTATAGTACCTGTGAAGATGCAGGTTACCCGCGACAGGACGGAAAGACCCCGTGGAGCTTTACTGTAACCTGATATTGAATTTTGGTACAGCTTGTACAGGATAGGTAGGAGCCTTTGAAACCGGAGCGCTAGCTTCGGTGGAGGCATTGGTGGGATACTACCCTGGCTGTATTGAAATTCTAACCCGCGCCCCTTATCGGGGTGGGAGACAGTGTCAGGTGGACAGTTTGACTGGGGCGGTCGCCTCCTAAAGAGTAACGGAGGCGCCCAAAGGTTCCCTCAGAATGGTTGGAAATCATTCGTAGAGTGTAAAGGCACAAGGGAGCTTGACTGCGAGACCTACAAGTCGAGCAGGGACGAAAGTCGGGCTTAGTGATCCGGTGGTTCCGCATGGAAGGGCCATCGCTCAACGGATAAAAGCTACCCCGGGGATAACAGGCTTATCTCCCCCAAGAGTCCACATCGACGGGGAGGTTTGGCACCTCGATGTCGGCTCATCGCATCCTGGGGCTGTAGTCGGTCCCAAGGGTTGGGCTGTTCGCCCATTAAAGCGGTACGCGAGCTGGGTTCAGAACGTCGTGAGACAGTTCGGTCCCTATCCGTCGTGGGCGCAGGAAATTTGAGAGGAGCTGTCCTTAGTACGAGAGGACCGGGATGGACGCACCGCTGGTGTACCAGTTGTCTTGCCAAAGGCATAGCTGGGTAGCTACGTGCGGACGGGATAAGTGCTGAAAGCATCTAAGCATGAAGCCCCCCTCAAGATGAGATTTCCCATAGCGTAAGCTAGTAAGATCCCTGAAAGATGATCAGGTAGATAGGTTTGAGGTGGAAGCGTGGTGACACGTGGAGCTGACAAATACTAATCGATCGAGGACTTAACCATTCGTTTTAATTACATGCAAAAACCTTCTTATTATCTAGTTTTGAAGGAACAACGTTCCTTTATAGTCTGGTAATGATGGCGAAGAGGCCACACCCGTTCCCATTCCGAACACGGAAGTTAAGCTCTTCAGCGCCGATGGTAGTTGGGGGTCTCCCCCTGTGAGAGTAGGACATTGCCAGGCAACAGAAAGAAAAGATCAGCTGCATAGCTGGTCTTTTTTTGTGGCGTTTTTTAGAAGTTGAGCAGGAAATATGGTACCCTGAGGGGTATTTATACCTGAAAATAGTGCCCAGACGGGAATACGGAGTCTCTAGACGGGATTATGCAGGGCCTAGACGGGAATAACGTGATCTCAGACGGGAATATATGAAGACCAGACGGGATTATGAAACGGAACAGAATAGCCCCCATGATGAATCCAGAAGTCAGCATGTTTAAATGAGCTCCCTAAAGTCATTTCAAAACCCACCTTTTGTTAGAATAAGCCTCTATTCCATATCGTGCCTAAAATTCTCCTGGCCTCGCTGCAAACTACATTGAAATGTTGGTTAACCATTGCAGAATCAAAAAGGGTATTTTCTCCTGACTGATCTGGACATATTGTACAATAGCTGGGTAGTCATCAGTGGGCACTGTCTTTTGTAACTCGTACCACCATTCTGTTTCATAGCGGCAAATCATGCTTAAGTTATATAAAATGAGGTAATGATTTAAGAGTTCAGGAAAAAGATAACAAGGTGATTGTTTATTTAATGAAAGCATATACGTGTTTTCTATAAGGTTAAAGTGGATAGGAGAATGATGGTTCACAGTAAATGGTTCTTCGGTTACTAAGTTGAGTTTGAGCTTATCTGGCTGAACATCTATTTTTAATTTTGTCTTTGCAGTTAGGTAGTCACCTAACCGAGCACTAGTCATTTGAAAGGTATCTAAAAGAGAAAGAGGAAGTTCAAAGTGGTTTTTCGTTTCTGATAATTTCTCAAATGTCTTTTTGAAATGAATGTGCTGCATTTCCGGAATTTCTCGGATTAGCTGTTCCATTGAGAATTTTTCATGTTCTAATTGTTTCATGTGAAACATTTTCCATGACATATGTGAGAACAAACCATTCTTTTGAGTTTTCACTTCATCTTGTAAAAAAGAATATTGTTGTTTCTTCCGTTTTCGCGTTGTCACCCCATGGGCTAATACTGAGGTGGTGTCAGGATAGTCGGGATCAATGGTAAGCAGACAAGCCTTTATTAATTGCAGACAACCGTAAAATAATAAGATGGGCTGTATGGATAAAGGGGCATTTCTTGCTTGGGTAAAGTAGGTTTGACCATGCTCTAAGTAATAAATAAAAGGGTAACAGTTATTATAGCTCTTTGTTTCTTTATTTATAATCGAAAGTTTTTGATAGCATTTTTGTAAATATTGTTGAGTAGATGTGGAAGAATAGTATCGAGTAAAACCGTTCCAAATAGTAAGATTAGTCAAAAATAAGAACCCCTTTCTAATTAGCAGAAAAATCAAACATTTTAATAACTCCTTGACAGTATATTGTCCAATTGATAACCTACAAATAATATTTTTTTAGCAGGAGGGGAAAAAGATGTGGGAAACTAAGTTTGCAAAAGAAGGTTTAACGTTCGATGATGTATTATTAATCCCAGCGAAATCTGAGGTACTACCCAATGAGGTGAACTTGGAGGTAACATTAGCAGAAAATCTTAGATTAAAACTGCCGATTATCAGTGCAGGGATGGATACCGTTACTGAAGCTGCAATGGCCATTGCTATGGCAAGACAGGGCGGGCTCGGAATCATCCATAAAAATATGTCGATCGAAGCACAAGCTGAACAGGTAGATAAAGTAAAACGTTCAGAAAGCGGCGTCATTACCGATCCCTTTTTCCTAACCCCAGAGCATCAAGTTTTTGATGCAGAGCACTTAATGGGTAAATATCGTATTTCTGGTGTTCCAATTGTTAACAATGAAAAAGAGCGAAAATTGGTCGGAATTATTACAAACCGTGATTTGCGCTTTATTTCTGATTTTTCCCTCCAGATTTCTGAAGTCATGACTGCAGAAGATTTGGTGACTGCTCCTGTTGGAACAAACTTAAAACAAGCTGAAAAGATTCTTCAAAAATATAAAATTGAAAAATTGCCGTTAGTTAATGAGTCAGGTGTATTAAAAGGACTTATTACGATTAAAGATATTGAAAAAGTGCTGGAATTTCCTAATTCTGCAAAAGATAAGCAAGGACGTTTATTAGCTGGCGCTGCCGTGGGCGTGACTAAGGATACATTGAAGCGTGTGGAAATGCTTGTGAAGGCACAGGTAGATGTAGTAGTTATTGATACCGCACATGGTCACTCTAGAGGTGTACAAGATGCTATAAAAGAAATGCGTGCAAGCTTTCCTGAATTAACTATTATAGCCGGAAATGTAGCTACAGGAGCAGCGACAAGAGCCTTGATTGAAGCTGGTGCTGACATTGTTAAAGTAGGAATTGGTCCTGGTTCAATTTGCACCACACGGGTGGTTGCAGGTGTTGGTGTTCCACAGATTACCGCTATTTATGATTGTGCTACGGAAGCACGGAAACTTGGAAAAACAATTATAGCTGATGGTGGTATAAAGTACTCAGGTGATATCGTGAAGGCACTTGCAGCTGGAGGACATGCCGTTATGCTCGGCAGTATGCTTGCAGGGGTTACGGAAAGCCCAGGAGATACCGAAATATTCCAAGGGCGCCGCTTTAAGGTATACCGTGGGATGGGTTCTGTTGCTGCGATGGAGAATGGTTCGAAGGATCGTTATTTCCAAGAAGATAATAAGAAATTTGTCCCTGAAGGTATTGAAGGCAGGTTACCATATAAAGGACCTTTGGCTGATACAGTCTACCAATTAGTCGGTGGTATTCGTTCTGGGATGGGATATTGTGGGTCAGCAGATCTTCACACACTACGTGAGCAGGCACAGTTCATCCGAATGACTGGAGCTGGTCTACGTGAAAGTCATCCGCATGATGTGCAGATTACCAAAGAAGCTCCCAATTACTCTTTATAATTCAAAAAATGATAAATAAAAACTTGTTTATAAGATGAATAAAAAGCTAGGCAGAGGGGAAAGATACTCTGTCTTTTTTTATTATTTTTTTTGTGATAAACTAGACAACGTGTGATTCAAATAACGGAGAGGCTCTTCGTAACATATAGAAGCTATGAAAGTTGGAGGTAAAAAAATTGAAAAAAATCAGCCAGATAACATTGGTTTTTACAATGTTACTAGTTCTCATTGCATCGCAGTTTACCTACAGTCCGCTTAAAGCTGCGGCTGAAGATAATACGCTTGGTTTAAAGGCCGAGGCAGCTATTATCCTTGATGGAAAAAGTGGAAAGATAATCTTCGAAAAAAATGCTGATAAAGTATTGGGTATTGCTTCAATGTCTAAAATGATGACTGAATATATCATTATGGAAGCTATTGAAGATAAGAAAATTAAGTGGGATGATACAGTAAAGATTAACGAATATATACATAATCTTTCTAAGTCTCCAAACCTGTCGAATGTAGGGTTAACACAGGGTGAGGATTACACAGTTAAAGAACTATACAGTGCAATGGCGATTTATTCAGGTAATGCAGCGACAGTAGCATTAGCAGAATTAATTTCAGGAAGCGAAAAGAATTTTGTTAATCTTATGAATAAAAAAGCAAAAGAAATTGGATTGAAAGACTTTAAGTTTGTTAACTCAAGTGGATTGAATAATTCCGATTTATTAGGAAATCATCCTGCTGGGGATGCTAATGAAGAAAACGTAATGACAGCAAGAGATACAGCAACACTTGCTTACCGTTTAATCACGGATTATCCGGAAGTTCTAGACTTTTCAAAGGTATCTAAGTTAGAATTCCGCGACGGAAAAGAATATCCTAATTTCAACTGGATGCTTCCCGGACTAATCTACGAGTATAAAGGTGTAGATGGGTTAAAGACAGGTTCTACTGAATTTGCTGGATATGGACATACAGCTACTGCTATTCGTGACGGGCAGCGTTATGTTACTGTTGTAATGAAGTCCACATCTAAAAGCGAACGTTTTGAAGATAGTATTAAATTAATGGATTATGCATTTAGTAACTTTAATACAGAAAAAATTGTACCCGCTGATTATCAAGTAAAAGGAAAAGAAAAGTTACCTGTAGCAAAAGGGAAAGAAGACAGCGTTAAAATTCAATCGGAAAAAGCAATCGAGCTTACCATTGAAAAAGGACAAAAGAGTAATTACGTACCCAAGCTTGTCATTGATAAGGATAAATTGAATGAAGATGGCAAATTATCGGCACCTATTAAAAAAGGTGATAAGATTGGGTATCTAACAGTCGACTCTAAAGAAGATTCAGATTATGGATTTATAGATAAAAAAGGTGCTAAAACTGTTCAAGTAGACGTGGTTGCTGCTGAATCTGTTGAGAAGGCTAACTGGTTTGTCCTATCCATGCGTGCAGTTGGCGGATTCTTCGGAGATATTTGGGACAGTGCTTCCTCAACCGTTAAGGGCTGGTTTTAATTCTGCTCCTAAGGATGAATAAAAGGGTTGCAACTTGCAAATAATTATAGTACATTATGGAAAACAAATTGATAAAATTAAAACGTTGATAGGAACTAGTAATAGGTGTTTTTTCTAAAGAGAGCCGGTGGTTGGTGTGAATCGGTGTAAGGCACTTATGAATCCCTCCTTGAGCAAAGTATGGAACACCTTAAGCTAAGGTTAGTAATTACTTTCGGCTTTAGCCGTTATCTTTATAAGTGGAAAGTTTATTTATGATACTTTCAACTAGGGTGGCAACGCGGGTTAACTCTCGTCCCTTTTCAGGGGACGGGAGTTTTTTGCGTTCATTTTAAAAATTTGAGTTACTAATAGGAGGAATAAGAGATGTTAGATTTAAAATTTTTACGTAATAACTTTGAACAAGTGAAGCATTCATTACAGCATCGCGGCGAGGATTTGACTGATCTGGGTCGTTTTGAAGAGTTGGATGTCAAACGCCGTACATTGATTGCTGAAACGGAGAAGTTAAAGAGTCGTCGTAATGAAGTATCACAGCAGGTGGCTGTATTAAAACGCGAAAAACAGGATGCAGATCATTTAATTGTCGAAATGAGACAAGTTGGTGATCAAATTAAGAGTTTCGATGAAGAGCTTCGAAGTGTGGAAGAAGATTTAGATAAGCTGTTAATGTCTATTCCTAATATTCCCCATGAAAGTGTGCCTGTTGGAGAAACAGAAGATGATAATGTCGAAATACGTAAATGGGGAGAGGTTCCTGCTTTTGAATTTGAGCCAAAGCCTCACTGGGATGTTGCAACTGAACTTGGAATTCTTGACTTTGAAAGAGCTGCAAAGGTAACGGGCAGTCGTTTTGTTTTTTATAAAGGCCTAGGGGCAAGACTTGAACGTGCCTTGATTAATTTCATGATTGATTTGCATGTTGAAGAACATGGTTATGAGGAAATGCTTCCACCGTATATGGTAAACCGCGCAAGTATGACAGGGACAGGACAGCTTCCGAAATTCGAAGAAGATGCCTTCCGCATTGAAAGTGAAGATTACTTCTTAATTCCAACAGCAGAAGTTCCGGTAACTAATTTCCATCGTGATGAAATTTTAAGTGTAGACAGCTTACCTATCAGCTATGCAGCTTATAGCGCCAGCTTCCGTTCTGAAGCAGGATCTGCGGGGCGTGATACGCGTGGGTTAATCCGTCAGCACCAATTTAATAAAGTGGAGCTTGTGAAATTCGTTAAACCTGAAGATTCTTATGAGGCACTTGAACAATTGACGGGACATGCAGAAAAGGTGCTTCAGCTTCTAGACCTTCCGTATCGTGTCTTGAGAATGTGTACGGCTGATCTTGGGTTTACTGCTGCGATGAAGTACGATATTGAAGTATGGATTCCAAGTTATGAGACATACCGTGAAATTTCTTCTTGTAGTAATTTTGAAGCGTTCCAAGCAAGACGGGCTAATATTCGCTTCCGTCGTGATCCAAAGGGAAAACCGGAGCATGTGCATACGTTAAATGGTTCTGGACTGGCGATTGGACGGACTGTAGCCGCTATCCTTGAGAACTATCAACAAGCAGATGGCAGTGTGAAAGTTCCTGAGGTTCTTGTTCCATATATGCGTGGAGCAAAAGTAATTAAAGGATAAGTGGAAGAGAGGGGGATTTTCCCCTTCTCTTTTAACTATAAACAGGCAGTTTTTTTGTTTAAAAAGTTATTTTAAAAAAACTTTAAAAAGGTTATTGACTTTTGTTTCAAATCCCTGTAATATATAAAATGTTGATACGGAGGAATACCCAAGTCCGGCTGAAGGGATCGGTCTTGAAAACCGACAGGGGTGTCAAAACCCGCGGGGGTTCGAATCCCCCTTCCTCCTCCATACTTATTAAAAACCACAGCGCATAAATTGGATATCGTGAAACCTGTTGCAGAGATGTGGCAGGTTTTTTTAATTTTGTTTTTTCAATATAAAAAAAGCACACCTTTATATGAGGTGTGCTTTTTTACGTTATATTCTTCTTAACCTTTTTGTTTGATCCATATAAGAGGCGATGCGCTCGACAATCGGCTCAATCGAACCTTCGCTGCTTACTAGATCGTAATCATTTATATTCAAACGTAATACTGGACAGGCATTGAATTGATTAATCCATTGTTCGTAGCGTTGGTGCATTTCTGTCCAATAAGCAATAGGAGTCGTTTGTTCCATTGGACGACCACGGTCTTTAATACGGCTTAGGATGTCGTCTAGTGAACCTTCTAAATAAATCACTAAGTCTGGATGAGGGAAGTAAGGTGTTAATACCATAGCATCAAACAAACTTGTATAGGTTTCATAGTCGGTAGGATTCATCGTCCCTTTTTCATAATGCATTTTAGCGAAAATACCGGTGTCTTCATAAATGGAGCGATCTTGGATAAATCCGCCGCCATACTCAAAGATTCTCTTTTGTTCCTTAAAGCGTTCTGCTAAAAAATAAATTTGTAGATGAAAGCTCCAGCGGTCAAAATCATCATAGAACTTATCAAGATAAGGATTAGTGTCGACTTTTTCGAATGAAGTTCTAAATTGTAAAGCATTTGCTAAAGCGTTTGTCATGGTTGATTTACCGACGCCAACCGTGCCAGCAATCGTAATGACAGAGTTAGCGGGTATATCATATTTTTTCCGAAGGTTCATGTGTAAAAACTCCTTTGTGAAGTGCAAATTCAATTTGAGTTACAATTGCCTCTAAATCATCCTTATTCTCAACGAAATCCATTAGGTCGCCATTAAAGCGCAGTACCGGAATATCCGGATGTTGTTTTTCGAAAGTTTCCATAAAGGTTTTATAATCCAGGGATAATTGTTCTAGATAGAGGGGGCTAATGTTTTTTTCGAAATCCCTGCCCCGTTTACCAATACGGTTAAATAAGGTTTCCAGACTTGCATCAAGATAGATCACCATATTTGGCTTGGGCATGTCTTTCGTTAAAATAGTAAAGATCTCTAAGTATTTATCATATTGTTGGTCCTTCAGGGTTCTTTGGGCGAAGATAAGATTTTTGAAGATATGGTAATCGGCTACTACGGATTTCTCTTGAGCTAGATATTTAGCTTGAATATCTTCCAGCTGCTTATAGCGATTACAAAGGAAAAACATTTCTGTTTGAAAGCTCCACTCTTCGATATTATTATAAAATTTTCCGAGAAAAGGATTTTCGTCAACGATTTCCTTTAACAATGAAAATTGAAAATGGTTAGAGAGTGCTTTTGCAAGAGATGTCTTCCCCACACCAATTGGGCCCTCAACGGTAATAAACGGTGTGCTTTTCATTGGATTGTTCCTCCTCCAAAAAAACAACCTGCAAAGCAGATAGGTTCTTGGTTAATTTTTTACATCATAAAGGTCATTCAGATATACCATGAATTATTGTATCATAGACGTTTGACCTAGGCTTAAAAATTAATACAATATACGACAAAAAAAGCTAGGGGCAAATCGCCGCAGCTTGATTGATGGTTCATCTAGTTAGGGTGGTATGGTGAAATATCCGCTTTTAAGACATGTTTCATCATAAGTAAGGCGTATTCGTTATCTTGAGGAGACGCCGAAGCCAAGCCGTTTTGTGGTACTGAAAGGGTATATTCCCGCATATAGGCATCGTTAGCCGTAAATAACACACATATATTTCCGGCTATACCGGTTATCGTTAAGTGTGTCACGTTGAGGTGATGAAGCAGCGTATTTAATGCTGTGCCATAAAAAGCCGAGTACTTTGGTTTAATTAAAAAAAAATCATCCTTATCAGGAGATATCTTATCAATAATATCCGTGTTTTTTTCATTTCGGCAGGTCTTTATGATTTTTTGGAAATCTGCCTGCCATAAATTATAATGGTCATTAACATAGATAATAGGATTGTTATCAGTTTTGAACTGTTGCTTAATCTGTAGTATGGGTTTAATAATAGATGTTGTATGTTGGAGAAGCAAAGAACCATGGGGAAAGGCAAAATCATTTATCATATCTACGATCAGCAATGCACGTTTTGGCTGGTTGGTCATGCGTTAAGCCTCCTAAGTATAGGTGTATAGTACAGGAGTAAAATACAATGGTAAAAGGTAGTGTGGCTCAATGTCCCTTCCTTTACTCGGTCAGTTGCAGGAGGATATTAGTAATGGACGATATATACTTTATGAAGCAAGCGATAGAAGAAGCGATGAAAGCGAAAGAATTAAATGAGGTACCAATTGGAGCTGTTATTGAAATAGGCGGAGAAATTATTTCAAGAGGCCACAATTTACGAGAAACAGACCATAACGCTATCGCACATGCCGAACTGTTGGCAATTGATCGTGCTTGTCAGCGTCTTGGTACCTGGAGATTAGAGGATGCGACTCTCTACGTGACATTAGAGCCGTGTCCAATGTGTGCAGGAGCCATTATACAATCTCGAGTGAAGCGAGTTGTCTTTGGAGCTCATGATCCAAAGGCGGGCTGTGCGGGTACTTTTATGAACTTATTGCAAGATGAACGCTTTAATCATCAAAGTGAAGTAGAAAGTGGAGTTCTTGGAGATGAGTGTGGACGCATACTGACAGATTTTTTCAGGGCTCTTCGTGAACGAAAGAAAACAGAAAAGGCACGTAGAAAGGCAGAAGGCATTTCTAATATAATTGGTAATCAATAAGGTTTGCTTTTTTAGGGTTTGCTTAGTATAATTATATTTGCCGTGCTAGACGGGGAGGTAGCGGTGCCCTGTACTCGCAATCCGCTCCAGCGAGGTTGAATTCCTTCTCGAGGTTTGTAAGCTGTAGGGTCTGCCTTAAGTAAGTGGCGTTGAAGCCTGGGTCCTGCGCAATGAGAATCCATGAACCATGTCAGATCCGGAAGGAAGCAGCATTAAGTGGAAACTCTCATGTGCCGCAGGGCTGCCTGGGCAGAGCTAACTGCTTAAGTAACGCTTATGGCTGCAAATCGACAGAAGGTGCACGGTATTACATAATTCATTCACTCATCCTGCTGGATGAGTTTTTTTTATATCCGGCGATGGATGGTTTAATTCAAGAAAACAGTACGCTATAATAAACATAGATGAAGAAAATGAAGGAGGAGTATCCGTGGGGTACCAAGCATTATACCGCGTATGGCGGCCACAGCAATTTATTGATGTAGTCGGCCAAGAACATGTAACAACAACCTTGCAAAATGCTCTTATACAGCAAAAAGTGTCCCACGCCTACCTATTTTCTGGACCACGTGGAACGGGTAAAACAAGTGCAGCGAAAATTTTAGCGAAAGCTGTTAACTGTGAAGAGGCACCAACGAGTGAACCATGTAATAAATGTGCAGCTTGTCTAGGTATTACGGATGGATCTATTTCAGATGTGATTGAAATTGATGCTGCCTCTAATAATGGAGTCGAAGAAATACGAGATATAAGAGATAAAGTGAAATATACACCGAACGCGGTTACCTTTAAAGTATATATCATTGATGAAGTGCACATGCTTTCTCAAGGAGCTTTTAATGCATTATTAAAAACGCTGGAAGAGCCGCCAAAGCATGTAATCTTTATCCTTGCTACGACTGAACCGCATAAAATTCCTCTGACGATCATTTCCCGCTGTCAGCGCTTCGATTTTAAACGGATTCAACCTCAGGATATTGTCGGAAGAATGTCGCAAATTATAGCAGAGACAGGCACTTCTGTTAATGAACAGGCACTCCATCTTATTGCTAGAGCTGCAGAAGGCGGAATGCGTGATGCATTAAGTCTGCTCGACCAAGCGATTTCCTTTAGCTCAGATGAAGTAACTGTGGAAGATGCCTTGACTGTAACTGGATCTGTATCACAAGCATTTCTTGGCAGACTTGCTAAGGCGATCTATGAAAAGGATGTTGCGGAGGCCCTGCAGGTTTTAGATGAACTATTATCCATGGGGAAAGACCCAACCCGATTTATTGAAGATATGATTTTCTTTTTCCGCGATTTGCTTCTTTATCAAATGGCCCCAGGACTTGCGGGTTCATTTGACCGGGTACTGATTGATCCAGAATTTGAAAACTTAGTTAAGACTATAAATTCAGATCAAATCTATGACATCATCGAGAGTTTTAACAAAACACAGCAGGAAATGAAATGGACCAATCATCCGCGGATTTTTCTTGAAGTGTCTCTGGTGAAGTTATGTCATCGTGAACAGGCAGCTGAGGTTTCTGGTACTCATATTGAACAATTGCAGCATAAAGTGGAGGACCTGGAAAGACAGCTCCAAGAGTTAAAAGAAAAAGGTCTTACAGCAGTGCCTGCGGCAGCTCAACCGACGCAGCAAAAAACGCAGCGGATAAACAAAAAGTCCTATAAAGCGCCAGTAGGAAAAATTCATCTTATTTTAAGAGAAGCTACAAAACCTGACTTAAATAGAGTGAAGAGTAAGTGGGGAGAAGTGCTTGAACAGCTGGGTGTTCAAAATCTAAAATCCCTTGCTGCTTTATTTAATGAAGCGGAACCTGTTGCTGCTTCTTCAGCTGCTTTTGTGTTAAAATTTAAATATGATATACATTGTCAGATGACAATGGAAAATTCTCGTTTCCTTGAAGCAATTGCCTCCATTATGCAACAAGTGACCGGCCATCGATTAGAACTAGCAGGGGTACCTGAAAGTCAATGGGCGCAAATTCGTGAGGAGTTTATCTCCACGCAGCAAATGGATGGTACATCGGAAGTGGAAACGAAAGAAGAAGATCCTTTTATAGCAGAAGCCCGAAAATTAGTCGGTGACGATTTGCTGGAAATTAAAGATTAATAACGGAGGTTATGACAATGGGTATGCGTGGCGGAATGGGTAATATGCAAAATATGATGAAGCAAATGCAAAAAATGCAAAAACAAATGGCTGAGGCTCAAGAAGAGCTTGGCGAAAAGAAAATTGAAGGATCAGCTGGCGGCGGAATGGTGACCGTTGTTGTTACAGGACATAAGGAAATTGTTGAAGTAAACATTAAACCTGAAGTTGTTGATCCAGAAGATATCGAAATGCTGCAGGACCTAGTGTTAGCTGCGACAAATGATGCGTTGAAAAATGCAGACGAGCTGACAAACAAAACAATGGGTCAATTCACTAAAGGGATGAATCTTCCTGGCGGTATGTTTTAAGGATTTGAATCACTGCGCCCGGCCATTTCTGAATGATGTGGCCGGGCATCTCTGTCTTATCAGACTTCAAGCGGTACAAAATTATTATCTGCATGTATGAATGAAATAGGCGTTTTTTATATTAGGAGGAATTCTTCATGCATTATCCTGAACCAATCTCAAAGCTTATCGACAGTTTTATGAAATTACCTGGTATCGGTCCTAAAACAGCTGCTCGTCTTGCTTTTTTTATTTTAGGTATGAAGGAAGATACTGTTTTGGATTTTGCAAAGGCTTTAATTAATGCAAAACGTAATTTGTCTTATTGTTCAATTTGCGGACATATAACAGATCAAGATCCTTGCTACATCTGTGAAGATAAGCGGCGGGATCGAACTACAATCTGTGTCATTCAAGATCCAAAGGATGTAATTGCACTTGAAAAAATGAGGGAATATAACGGTTTATATCACGTTCTTCATGGTAGTATTTCACCTATGGATGGGATAGGACCAGAAGATATTAATATCCCTGATTTATTAAAACGTCTTCAGGATGAGACTGTACAAGAAGTGGTCATCGCAACGAACCCTAATATAGAAGGGGAAGCTACAGCTATGTATATCTCAAGATTATTGAAGCCGTCAGGAATTAAAGTAACAAGAATTGCACATGGTCTGCCTATGGGCGGCGATCTCGAATACGCCGATGAAGTGACCCTGTCTAAGGCTTTAGAGGGTAGAAGAGAAATATAAGGTACAAAGGGGGAATAATGTTTGTTCTTTCGACGAAAAGGTTGGCTTCGTAATGAGTATGACCAAAAACTAATTGAACAACTAGAACTATTAAAGAAAGAGTGGCTGTATCAAAAGTCTATGCTGGAAAAAAGCGTCGATCCCTCACAAGATGCCATTCTGCAGACTAAGCTTGCAGAGATAAAGTACTTTTATCTGTTTAAAGAAGCCAAACAAAGAAGAGTTAGCCTTCGGAGATGATATGACGACATTATTTTGCCTGCTGGTTCTTGAAGATAGATTTTATACATACCTTACTAGTACAAGCTAAGTAAGGAGTGATGTCTTTGCAGCCAATTGTTTTTGTTGGAGTTATCGCCAGTATCATTTTTCTTCTATTAATTGTAGGTGCACCGGTAAAGTCTATTCGCTTCATCGGTCAAGGGTTAATAAAAGTTATTATTGGCGCAGTTTTTTTATTCTTTTTAAATGCTTTAGGGAATCAGGCTGGAATTCATGTTCCAATTAACCTGACTACGTCGGTAATTGCAGGAATTTTAGGAATTCCTGGAGTGGCTGCTTTAGCAGCTATTGATCTTTGGGTATTGTAAGCAGGGGAAGTGACCCCTGTTTTTTTAATGCCTATACGAAGCTTAAGAGAAAGATATTTATAGATAACATTCTATTATTTAAAAATAGGGATTGACCAAATTAACAATGAGTGATAATATAGTGGATGTCGTCAAAAAGACTATTCATTATTCGAAGAGCTGGAAAAAACATTTTAAAAAAGTGTTTGACAGTTAAAAGAATAAATGATATACTAATAAAGTTGTTTCGGAAGAAGCGACAAAAT